>JAGFCB010000274.1 GCA_022394775.1 Candidatus Poribacteria bacterium | reverse complement strand
TCCGCATGATCTACGAAAAATACACCCGCATCAAACTCTGATGCCGAAATGTCAGGTTGAGCCGTTATCTTCTTATCTGCCATAATATATTACCGCCACGATATGTAGTCGCCACGACGTGTCGTCACGCGATCTCCACGACGCGTCAATACACGATACGTTCGAGAGGCTCTCTTAAATAAAGGTATTAGAAATCCAAGATGTCTTCTCATGTTTAATTTAATGTATCTAATTCCGATTTCTTCCGTTTCTACCGACAAAAGCGAACATAAAAGGAGAATAGAGGAATGTCAAAATTATCAGTTACCGAAGCTCTAAAACTCGTTCCGGTCTCAAAAACAACACTCTATGCGGACATAACTAAAGGCACACTTTCGTGTGAAGTTGACGCAAAAGGACGCAAACGAATTGACGTTTCCGAACTTGAACGTGTCTACGGACCATTAGAAACCCATGAAAACAATGAACAAAACCAAACCTCTGATTTAAACATTTATGAACACAATGGAACACAAAATACTGACCAAAACAATTTAGAAATTATCTCTCTTCTTAAGGAACAAGTTGAACTCTTACAAACTGAAGTGTCAGTCGCACGTGAACGCGAACAGAAACTCGTTGAGATGCTCACGCTTGAACAGAAAAAAACACTTCAGTTAATGCTCCCTACACCGAAAAACACCACGCCTTCAAAATGGAAAAGATTTTTTAGACTCACTTAAAAGTGAACCTTCATAATTGCGAGCTGCTGTGGTTTACCCCCCGACAAACAACTTTGTTTGTCTACTACGATATATAACACTCACCCCAAGACACATCACCTTTGAAACTATCACTTACAGTCGGAAAACGATAAAACAACTTATCAACATGCTTCGTTTGGAAATAACCAAGGTTGCCAGCTTCAAGCAAAGTATAAGGCACAATACGGCTCGGCGTATACGCATCAACACTCGCAAAACCTAATTCAATATCATCCGTCGCATCCGGGTGCAACGTCACACCAAAAGGTAAAATAACTTCGGGATACAACACATATTCTATGGAAGCACTTGGTAAAGTTTCATAGTTATCAAGAGCACCCTCAAGTATGATATTTGGTGATACGTAATTAAGTATTCTGTAATCGAGTATGCGACCCGCGTTTAGGATTTTTAACTTCCACCCTTTCAATGACAAAACATCAGCACGCAAGCTACCAATATTAAGTTCTTTCGGCTTATCTGTAACAGGTGCAGCTGTGTTGCCATGTGGCAATAAGCGAACCCACGTATTCGCAGTCGCCGAACTGATGGCATATAAGCCACCTACCGGCAGGTCTTCCCGAACAATCGTAGGTCTCTTGTTCGCATCTGTACTAAAACTGTTCATTTTCACTCCGTTATCCGTTTTCGAGGTCTGTCACCCGGTTTTCAAGATCAACAACATCAACAGTCCCTATCTTGTTTTCTATGTCGCTGATACGATCTTCAAAATCATCAAGCCGTTGCGTTAACTCCTGTTTGAGAGCCGCAACCTTTTCATCAATAATGTCAGAGATAGATGTACCTGCTTTCTGTAACTCAATACAATACAGTCCATCATTCAATTTGATATACTGACACCAGCGACCCTGATCATCTTTGAAGTAAGCTGACCGACCTTCTTTCAACCCCTGAACACTTTTGTATTGAATCAACCAGGGGATTGATAACTGCTTGAAACCTTCGTTTACTTGTTGAATTGCCCGATGCACATCTGGTGATGAATCACGGGGAACAGACACATGAATAACATTGTTCACCGGCTCTCTAATACCTCATTTGTCGTAATCCGATCAATTAGGGTGGTGCTTTCTGTGGATATTTCAACGCTTTGTAAACGCCCTCGCAGGTCGCAACCCGCGTATATATCATCCCAGATTTCTGGATTTTCTACCTCGATGTAAGTTTCAAACTCCTCAAATTCTGTAATCGCTTTAATATCCACACGCGCGGCTTCTTGACAATAGACCCGAACAGATTCAAATCGCTCATGCGGATGTGTAGCATAAGGATTATTCCGCCATACCCTACGGATCGCAGTTCCGTCATCATCTTCTCCTTGATATAACTCAAACAACATATCCTGAATAATGGCGAACAAACGTTCAGGGTAACTCTTTGATATTGACCGAATACCGAACCCGTCTTGCCACCAACGCCTATATTGCACATCAAAAAGTAGCGTTGTGTTCGGATATTCCGGTGTCTCTGTCAAGCCTTCTTCTAACAGAGAAGGAATACTAATGTAATAGTCTTTTTCATAAGCAAAAGCCAACGCCCTTGAAAGAGCAGGTTCTCCATATTCCGTAATGGGTAATGCGACTGCCGTAAACATCACATGCACTAAATCCGATATAGAGTGAGCATTCCTGCTATTGAACTGATAGACATACCGGTTTGTCGCCAAAAAGTAGTGGATACCCCCCATATCAACAATCGTATCCGGTGCAGCACATCCAATAAGATTGCCATCGTTATCTCGCGGTCCCAAAATGTCTATAACACTATGCAACTCAAGGAGTGGGTCTGTTTGTATGAGCTGTATCTGATTTGTCGCATAAACAACTAATAGATTATCCCGAATAAACGCAAGTCCTGTTATGGATCCACCCGCAAGGTCTAAAGGTATAAAATCCGGGAAATTCTGAAAAAGTTTTATCGCCCCCGCTGGATCATAGTAAGAAATATAGACACGATTCGAGTTTTCCTCTGCTACATAATTCCGAAATCTGTTTGTCGCAATATGTTGAAAATCAGGTGTATATTCACCGGTTTTAACCATTTTTCGCTGTGACGAGATAGACAGGTCTTCTAATGCCTCTGGTCCGATATGCATCGGTGTCGTTGTATCGTCATAAGGAAAACTATAATCAATAGATACACGCGGAATTGACGCATCATAACTATAGTTAACTTCTTCTAAAAGTTCGTTGTAATCACGACTATAAGGCACACGCGTAAAAAAATAATACGCGTCTGTTTCTGCAGCACCTCGCTCCGTTCTAAAAAAATCAATATAGCCAGCCGTGCCTTGGGGCGCACCTTGGACCCGCATCTGAATTTCTGTCCGAGTGAGATTATCCTCATTGTCGTCTTGAATATCTACATATCTCCCATCACTTGGGGCTGAAAAAGCAATAGCCTCAGAGAAATAGACACCACCGGCATCTCCTCTATCTATCGCTTCTGTTGGATCAGCGTCTGTAATATCGACTGAGCCGTCAGTCGATACAAATTGGGCACGTATCCAAACACGACTATAAGGTGTTTGATTCGGTTCATTTGATACATAGCTGTACGCTAACTCAGGTTTGCCTAAATGAAACCCGCTTATCGTTGGAACACTTGAAATCTCAGGCTCACTTGGATAATCCGGTATCTCAACTGTAAACGAGGCTTTACCTGTGCTTATCCATACAAGATGCGCATCATTCCCTTCCTCGTCTACTTGTCCTTTGAAGACAACACGTTCTGTGCCATCCTTAATAAAGCTATCACCACTGGCAAAATCCTGAAATGTGAGCGATTCTCCAACTTCTCCACTCAACCGTGCCCATTTCAAATAACCATTTTGAACAATAAGCACAATCGTTTTATGAATAAATACATCTGTAATATCAGACGCATCTGATACGCTTATCATGCCCGGACGCGGAGTAAGCCAGCCGTGTTGTTCTGTCCGACAATTCCGAACATAACTCGCTGTCTCGTGCGGTTTAGCTATGCCTTCGATATTGGTGACGAGTCCTCGTCCAAAATCTGTAATCTGCATTATTCTTCAGTATTCCATTCTGTCCACGGTTGGGGATTATCATCACCATCATTAAGATCGGTCGGTGGAATCGGCGCAATAACCTTATCCACAGGGTGATACAAAGCTCTAAACTCCTTATCTTTTACAATTTGCAACTGAGTCCCTTGCGATACTATCCAGTCACCTATTTCACCCTCAACCAATTCCATCTGCCCAGTATCAGGATTATAAGTTTCTATGCTACTCGCAGTTTCTTCAGTGATCTGAATCGCATTCACAACACCATGTGCGATTTGTCTAAACTTTGGCATAATACCTCATTAGCGTAACCGGACAGTTGCCCGTCCAGTGCTGCTGTCATATTGAAAGTTAGGGTTCAGTCTACGACTGTAACCAGGGCGTATTTCTCTGCGTTGACCTGCTGTTGGTATCACCGCTTGTGTCCGAGCATAAATAATCTCTGATTCCGCTTTATCTCCCCACATCGATGATAACGCCATATTGAAACCACCTTTTGCGTAAGCTTTTTCAAGACCCATCTTCCACAAGGTTTTATGATAGCGAGGATGCACTTGTGGCACATCATCATCCTCTTCCATCGGATCACATACGTTACGGTAGTATTCAACCTCTATGTCGTTACGGAGGCGATGCATACGAAAAAAGGCAATATCCGCTCCGTTTTCTTCGCTCGTGCCAATCAGAATACCGCGACCCCCAAAGTGCTTGATAACAGACTCAGGGATTTCCAACGCCTCTCCCAGTGGGAACAAGTAATCACCATTCCCGCGTATCCGAATCTCATAGTTCGTTTCTGTTTCATCAATCAGCAGTGGGTTCTGCGTCAGATCAAAAGGTATCCAACCCGGTTGAGCGTCAATGTAGGCTGCCGGGATCGGTCTTGATATATGAATGTTCGCATCATTGCCCGGTTCACGAATCTCTAAAAAAATTTGTCCAGGATACGGATACCCTTCACGACGTAAATAGAAATCAACTTGCGATACCCAAACACGACACGGGTCAAGATCGGTATTGGCGACGACCTGTTCTTCAGCATCCGTTATAGAAAACTCGCCATAATTCAAAAACTCTGTCGGTGTGTCCGGGTATATCGCATCACGATTATCTAACATCGGTGTAAAGTGCGGACAATTCCCTTCAAATACGCACTCAAACACGCGGGGTTTGTTCGGTATCGGATAGAATCCAATCTTATCTCCTATCAAAGAATCCTCATCTTTATAGTAGCAATCAGGGTCACCCAAATCGCTGTTGCTATAAGACCAGTCCAGGATAACCTGCTTGTTCACATAGTCAATGCTACGAGTGCCCTGATGCCCTTCATACTGATAGCGAACCGCCATCAGCTCTCCGAAGTCGTCCGGTAACGCATATTCCTGAACGCCGAACAAAGAGCTACAATGTATCGTTTTCCGAACAGAATACGCACGAAACGCATGCTCATCACACGCCTCGTTAAGATACGCATTCAGATCGTCATCTTTCCAGATACCATCCCGAGTTTCCGCAAGGTATCTACGCATCGTAGACCGCAACTGTCCACGGTTCATGCTACGCCTCTCCAGGACGTTTGGTGCCGCGTAAGAATGGATCCGCTTGGAACGGAATCTTACTGATAGGCTTACAATCAATGTTAGCCCAGATCACTTCATCATTAGCACCTGCGGTCAACGCACTGGCAATGACAGCTTCAGGTTGCGTTCCACCCGTTTCATCATCAGCTTCACCACCCGCAACCGGACGTAAGGGAGCACCGGCTACAACTGCAGCACCCGCTTTGATAGCACCGAAACCGCAATACAACACAAGCCCGAACTCCTTTTGCTTACCAGCTGCTTGAGCAACTGCGACAACATGATCCGTCGCACCTGCCTTTTCAAGAATCCAAGGCGCTTGTAGTTCAATACTGGTTGTCGCATCTGCCATAGCGACATCAAGTGTCCCATCCGATGTATTCCAAATAACATCTAAACTTTGTGCTTTGATACCAATGACGACACCGCGACGGGTTGACCCAGCAGTATCAACAGCACGTAACAACGCGTGTCCGCGCATCTCTTTCAGATACGTGTCATTCGTAAATAAACCACCGCTGATTATAGAGGACAGCGTTGAAGCCGCAGCAAGAGGTATCTTTTTTGAACCAACAGCCAAGTCGCCATCAAGCACGCCAGCAGAAGTGAGTGCCAACAAATCGCTCTTACTTTTCAACAGATCACCCACTTCAACATCTTCACCATACCGAATATAGCTTGTATAAACGTTGTCGCGCTGCGCATTGAAAGCTTCGCCTAACTCCATCTGAGGTACATCATGCCGACTCCAAAGTCCATCGCCTCGTTTTTCAGCAAATGAATGTGTCTGTGCAAATATCATGAGAAGCCCCCCTTATGTCGTTAGCGCAGGGTTAATATCATCAAGGGTCGCAAGGTATCTGAGATTATCAGAACACGTGTTACCGATATTGATGATAACCTCGAACTGCCCAGCATTATTGGGCATCCGCATCCACTCATGACGCGCCATGTTAAAACCTTGATGCACATACCACCGCCAGTAATCGAAATTCAAGAAACGTAAGGAATGGTTCTGGCGTCCCTTCACAGGCATGTTCTTATCGTAAACTATCGGAATACCACGGTAGGTGATGTTCGTAAAACCTGCGTCAACCATCATCGTGTTCGGATAACGCTCTTGATCGTCTAATATCGCTTCAACAGCATCCCAAACATCAGGCGTCGTCAGAATAAGATCAGGTTTGATACCACCATCGGTAATGGCAGTTGCAGCTTGACCAAGCAACCTACGGCTGATCGCACGACCCGTGCCGTCGCTCGCTTCAAATATGTAGGTGTTGAAAATATCTGTTTCTGATCTGTCTATCTTGCCAAATGTACTCTCGTTATCGTAAATATCTTCAAGTCCGTTGATACGGACACCACCTTGACCGCGTCCATACAGGTATCTACTCATGCGGTCAGCAAAGATTTTCGTGTAGGCGGATTGTCGGTTGGTTACGAGATTGGCATACTGAACATCGCTTGACCCATTTATTGCAACCTCTCCGTCCCATACCGTGATGATCTGAACATCCATCTTCGGCTCGAACTGCGCTGCATCAAATAGATCCGGATTACGATAGTCCCAAGTCCCGTAGAAATCCTGCGCGCGACCGGTCTCATCATGGGGGTCGCCAGCGATCATCAGTTGAAGTCTGATGTTTTCGCCGCCAGGATACGTCATCTGACGCGCTTTCATAGATTTATGAAGCACGTGGACATCGTAGTAGTTATCAGCGACTGACTTGGGTCCCCAGTCCCGCGAGAACGCACTCAGTTCGCCTAAATTGAGAAACATTTATCATTGCTCTCTTGCCCTATTGAGAAAAATGAATGCCCTATTAACCGTTATTGACTACTTGCGGCGCGAAACTATAAGCACTCCCGATCTTTGCGAGTGTCGCTGCATCTATCTTGCCACCAAGATTGATCTCATCCGGATTCAGTCCGCGGAAAGGTTCTTCAGTTCCACTACCACCACCTTGTCCGCTACCACTCCTAACAGATGTGCCAGACACGCCTTTGTTGTTTTCTTCACGCTCCTCTTCAGCTTGCTTCAAAGCAGTCGGAAGATCTTCACCATTCGCAGCTTTCTCACCGAGGATGATCTTCGCTAAAATTTCAGGGTCAGTAATCTTCGTCTCCTGGTTCTTCGCTATAATCTCATCACGCGTCACACCCGTCGTCGCTTCTACCAAAGCAAGATTAGAATCAAATATCTGTTTGCTAACCGCATCTGTCACTTCACCAAGCTGTGTCCTGAGCGCACTAATCTCTTCGTCTTTATGCGTCATTACCGAATTGAATATATCAACATTCTCATTGCTCTTTTCTATAAGCATCTGTTCATTCGGTTCATAATGCTTTTCTTCATCAACCTCGATCTTCTGGAATGCCGGTGTAGCAGGTTCAGATCCTTTCTCAGTGTCTTCAGGTGAACCTGAGGTGTCACCAGTCCCACTATTCTGTTTTTGACCTTCCAACATACCTTGAATATATGCTTCCTTAACAGCTAATTCGGTCTTCTCTTTAGCAAAATAGGTATCTGCAGGCACACGACTGCCGTCCGGCATCAGAACAGTTGGATTTTCAACCTTATCACCCCCTTGATTACCGTCTTGATTATCATCAGGGTTATCATCAGGGTTGGTGTTCTGGTCGTTATCTTGGGTGTCATCAGGTTTTGCACCTTGAGAGTTATCACGAGTCCAGCGGACATTCGGATCAAACGGCGGCTTACCACCGGGTGGTACGCTGACCGTATTACCCCATACATTAGACATTAGAATTCCTCCTTATATTTAGGCGGCGGCTTGCGTTTGTTTCTTCTCCGCTGCCCTCAGCTTTAACTTTTCTATCGCTATGTCGATAGTCCCTTTCAACTCCTCAAGTTCCATCTCATCAGCATGTTCAATATCCAGCTTCGCTTTTTCTAAGTCAAACTGATGTTCAAGCATCTCTTGCTCGGCTTTCTGCTGCTCCGCATTCATTTCCTGTTGCATTCTGAAAGCATCACGCCAGCCCGGCAACTCTATCATCTTCAGAACAAACTGGGGCGGAACAAGTTGCAGCTCGTATAAAACCATTACTGTATTGATCAATTGCTGTTTAGTTATCGAACGCGTACCGATCTGAACACGGACATCTATAGATACAAGATCATGGGCAGGTAAGATGGCTGCTTGAAGCTTTTGTTCCTCAAGCTCCGCTAATTCCATATCAAGCTCCGGTTTCAACATATTCGCTCGAATCGGATCAAGTCGAGAGACAACACTCATCTTATGCGTCGCATCATCAATCTGTGACTGTATCTCCATAATCCGGTGTTGACGCGTCGGAAATGTCATCTCTTTCGCATTGAAAGTACCAAACTTCTCCGCTAACGTGTCCTCATCCATAAACCGATATTGACGGTCATCACGGACATTATCCAAGAATAGACTACACACATTACGCACAACAACCTTGATACCCTGATCCACATTCATCATCAGCATGTTTGAACGTGTGGCAGCAGCGGATTGCAACCGCTCTATAGCAACACCAGAACGCGCTTTGGTGGAATCCCCTTCATACGCATCGAACATACCAGATATGTCCTGAATTATCTCAAGCGATATACTTAGCAACTCCTTAACTTCTGTACCAAGTGGGGGCGGTATCATATACTCAGCTCCACCCTCCGCTTCCGCTGTCACAATACGGGTGCCAGGATTACCTAAATTTGTATCCTGGTTTAAGCCTTGCGTCAGTGAAGACATACGCAAGATAGGGTTACTACAACGCTCCGTATGCTCATATATCTGTGAGTAGGATTTGTTGATCGCAAACTGAACTCCCGCTAAGTGATTCACCACTGACGGTCCGTAAATGTCTGTTGTATTGGGGGCTATCGAGATCGGGACAAACATACAAAAACCGTTCGGATTGGGTCCGTCATGCAGAACATGCCCATTACAGACGGTGATAACACGACCCGCTGGATATTTGAGTTGATGTTTTTTTCGCTCTCCGTACCCTTCGGTCACAATCAGTGAATCGTCGCGGTAGTGACATTCATACAGCTCTAAAGTCCCCTTTTTCTCGTTGTAATCAGGCGGTCTTGATGTGCTACCTGCTCCTGTCATACCACCCGAACCCAGACGCATCTCTTCTCTTACTGCGTCAATGAAGTTGGACACGTTGCTCGGCTTCCGCTCACGAGGTCTATCTAACCCCAAATGCTTCTGATATTCACCTGTAGGATCTACGCCCCATCTACCGATGATCTCATTACGGTTCTTGTTCAGCCTATGAATGATGTATTTAGACTGCAGTTCACCATCCTTAATCATGGCTCCGTCATGCAGAAACAAGTCGTAATTCGAGACAGCATCCAGACGAACAGCACCCCGTCCAGCATCATCTTCAGCATCCCAAAATACCTTCAAAAAGGCTGTCCGATGTTTGATCGCTTCTTCTATAGCGTTTTGGATCGCTATAAGCCAGTTATTCCGGTCGTATTCATGACGGAAGAAGTTATCAAGTCCTTCCGCAATCGCATTCATATTCTCCTGACGTGGTAAAATCTCTATTTCAGGGATACTCTCTATCAAAAGAGATTTGAGCTTTTCCACATGTGAGAAGATCATGTTGATCACAAAACCTATACTATAATCAGATAGCTTATCCTCGTGTCCAATCCATTGACGACCCCTGAATAACTGGTCAGCTTCTTTCCACATCATCAACGCTTCTGAACGCGTTTTTGAGGATTTCGACTCTTCATAAAACTTCATTACCATCGAGGCACGCTCATCCGCTGGTGTCATCTCAGGATTCGTCGGTTCGGTACGACCGGTCGCTACAAGCCACTCCTCCGGAGACATGGCTCCAAGAACATTCGTATCTGATGGTGGTATGAAGTTCTGATTCGCTTGAAGCATTACTGTCCTGTTATTGAGGTGATAATAGTGGCTTTCTGTTCTTCAATAGGTTCAATAGGTTGAGATGCATCCGGTTTATACGGCTTCAGTTTGCCTTCTTCATTTTCTACAAGTAGCGTAGGTGCGTGGACGGCTTTGCCGTGTGTCCGAGGGTGTGCCTTCTGACCAGAAAACACTACTTTTTTGTTCGGCTGTTTGCCCCATACATTACTCATCAGGTATCCTCCCGTATTTTTTGGTTGTCAATCGCATTGATTATTACTAAATCCATCGATTTAGATTGCGTCAAACGCATAATAGAGGTGCTACGACCACCAGCAAGACTACAGATTTTCTTATAAACCGATTCACTCACTGGGATCGTCTTATACCGAACAGCTTCTTGCAGCTTCTGACGCACCCAGTCATGCAAAGATAAGCCCGCAGACATAGCGTGAGACTCGTAAGCTATCAGATGTTGCAAGTTCTCTGTGCTATCCAACAACCCTTGTAAACGCTCTATTTCTAACTGAAGCGTCTCAATGACTGTTGCTTGAACATCTAACTTTTCTGTTATAGCTTCACGGGCTTGTTCAAGGATCGCATCGATATTAGCAATTACCTTAGACACTACTATCCATCTCCTCGTACGCTGACATCTGTGCCTTGATAATAGAAAGTCCGGTGGAGTCTTTGTCTAACTCGCTTTCACACACCGCAAGCACTGTCTTCAAAATAAGTTCAGTAACCTTACTTTTGGCGATCATATTGTTATAGGTGTCAAGCTCTACAGGTACAAGGTGATACCCCTGATCATTAGATGAAAGTAGAGTCGCAGTGGGCATCGGTCCCTGCTGTTGTGCAGCTTGCTCAGATTCGACTGACTGTTGTATACCCGGTGGTACATACACTTTCCCATCTAATACTCCCGGTGGAGCTTCTTCAGGTGGCGGTGTGTTACCCGCAAAATCCGCATCGTAATAGGCACGATGTGCCGACGCTATATTCCAAAGCTCGACCTCTACCTCTCCACTGCTCTCCGCAGTTATATTCAGGACATCACCGCGACCATTAGTCCCATCTTTCCAGTCAACTTGTAAAAGCTTACGACCCGGATAATACACAAACTCTTCGGTTACACCACGACCCAGATCGACAGGAAAACGAACATGATACTCATCACTCATTCTAAATTAACCTCCAAGATGTTTCAGCGTCTCCGCTTCACCACTCTCAGGTGGGGGCGACGCTTCTGAACTATCAGATCGTCTCAGATCAAGGAGTTCACGCAGTCTCAGAATTTCCTGTTCCTGCTGTTCTATCTGCTTCTCCAATTCCGATTTGTCTAACAAGACTTGCGCAAACATTATGTCCGTATCAAGCTCTACCCAATCAGGCTCAGGCGCATGCGGTTTCGCATTGTAGAAAATCTTATTGATACCATCAACCACAATATGACGAACCTTATCTATCTCTATCGGGTCATCTTGTGTCGTAACGCCTTTGATTAGTCCGTCACGCTGGTTCTCAAGCTGCGTCTTTTTACGCTCTCTTGTTCTTTCTGCGCGTTCATTCTCTACCATCTCACGCTCTATCTCACGCGCTTGATCACACATCTCACGATCATGAAAGACTGACATCGAAGCCTGAACTAAAAAGTTATGGCTCAGTCGCGTGTTTTTTACCAATTTGGTCGGCATCTATGACTCCTTATCTTTTCTCCATCCAAGTAGATGTATAAATACTTCGTTTCGATTTTGGACTCGGAAGTTGGCTACCAGGGACAATTACACCGGTATTCGGGTTCACCGGCGGAGACGTCCACGAAGACGTATACCGCTTTTTATTTGAGGTTGATGGGTTACCAACAGGCATACGCAGTGCCTCAGCAAAAGTCTCCTCGAAAGATAGGTTGCCTGATTCGGTAACCTTGAACTTCGATCTCTTAACATTCGGATTGTAGGTGTCCTGCGGAACATCTATCGCATTCACGTTACTGGCTGCTGTCAACGCTACAGACATCATCACAACTATAAACCGCAGCGCGTCTACAAGGTGATTGTCGTAATCACGCACTTTCTCAGGTTCGTTCACAAATCCGACAGACTTGGACTCGTCATAACGATACTGCTGGATCTCTCTGATCAGTTCTTGACAACGGTCAGATATAAAAAGCATCGAGGAACCGGGTTGGTTCGTAAATGGGTTAAATCGGGTGGGATTGAACTTCATATACTCGCGTATTCTATTGAGACCTGCCATCACATCACGAGTCGCTGGTTGAAACGGCAAGCCCCAGCGGAGATATTCGTCTATTTCAGAGGTCAACGTGACTCTGCTACGGTTACCGGCTGTCGCATCTATAGCGAATAATCTGTGCTTCTCAGTGCGACGCGCAAGGATCTGCTTCGCATAATACGATGAGACTTCACCCTTCTCCTTAAACTCTTCATAAACATACAACTCACCCGTCGGAAGTTTGGCAACTTGAACAAATGCTGTTGGATTAGATAATCCTACATCTAATCCAATACCTTTCTCCCAACTGTCCGGGGGATCCACATGTTTGATCACATTCGTTATCGGACTAAACTCGGTGAAGACCGCTTTGGTCATCCCGATCTTGTCTTTATCACCAGATACATAGTGAGCATACTCCGTCTCATCAAGTCCCTCTTCAAGGCTGTCAAGGAAGTCTTGAGGGAGGTTCTTTTCGTTCATGTGCGTATGCATTTCCATATACGAATGTGTGCTCAGTTGCTGCGGGGATTCTGGACTGGAGAACTTCCATATCCATAACGATTCAAGCGGTAAATCTTCGCGCAAGTTCGCTATAAACCACGCTTGACGAGATGACGGGGATTTACGCAAACGGTGAAGCAACATCTTATACAGTTTGATGTCGGACTCTTCCGCCTGGTCTATCATATACCAGCCAATATTCGCTGATGCCCACTTCTTCAACGCCGCACGTGTGCCTTCAAAACTGGTATACACTATCGTGCTTAAACCACCGATCTCTTCTAAACGGGCTTCCTGCTGCTTTTTCGGTAGGAATTTTCCACCCGATTTCATAAAATCAATACCAGCATAGTTCAATAGCAAAACATGCTCATCACTTTCACGCCAAACAAGCCTTCTTGGACAAACCTCTTTGAAGGAACGAACCGCCGCTACATCCATCTGACGCATCGATTTCATCAGAATAAAACCGAGATTGTTTTTGTAGCAGTAAGAATGATACAGGGCTTCAGCACTCGCCATCGCGGATTTACCACAACCTACCTGACCCACAACACACCTGAATTTACTCATATCATCCAGAAAACGCTGTTGCGGAGATTCAATATAATCCGCAAACACTTTCCCATTATCAAAGACAATATGAGGCAACCTGATACGAACAGGATTACCCGTCTCATCTAAAACAAAGTTCCGTTTGTCATCTAATTGATGTCCGTATTCAGGTCCCATAAATCAATCCACCGGTCCAGAAATCTGCATCAGCTTCTTTTCTCCATTCGACAACTTCACAAAACCGAAGGTCTTTGTCGTCGCTGGCTTACGCTTACCAATAGCTCCAAACGCATTACGAGCAGAATGCTCCTCCATAATGTTCCCGATGATCGCACGGTACTCACCATCTTTCATACCCGTTGTGCCACGCTCACGCTTGGCTTTGATCATCGCATCATTACAAGCACTTTGAATCTTACCCTGGTGCTCAACTGCTTGCTTACGCCTAATCTTACCTTCAGCACTATTTGACCAGTTCAAGTTGTCTGTCTTCACTGAACTCGGCAGCTTCTTATCATGGATAACAAGGTTCGATCTATTCTTCTGGGGCATCGTCTTCCTCATCACCGCCTGCTAACCAACTATCATCGTCCCAATCTATTTCACCCGTAGGAAGTGATTGCTCTTTCGCTTGCACTCGCGTGGTATCTTCTTGTGTTCGCGTTGGTAGAGTTTTTGATGTAGGATCAGTATTCTTTTCTACATTCTGAAGGGTTTTCAGATATTTCGCATATTCATGTTCAAGCTTCAACGCTTTTAACATCGTGTCATCTTCACCCAACAAAGGGATATGTTCTATCCGTTTAGGAAGTTCATTCATCCGGATACGAATAGATTCTGCTCGTTCAGGTGGATAAAAGTAATTTATTACAGATTTGCTACGAAATATCGACATGTTCACTCGCGATATCTTTTGAATAACTTCGTAACTACCACGACGCTTGTTTTTTACCATATCACGAAAACGAACTAATAACTGGTGTCTAAAGTCATCTTCAGAAATACCATTCTCTAAAGCCAACTTATGTAAACGAGGAAAATTATCCACAAAACTAAGATACACAACACGAGGTTTGAACAACGCAAGCGCAACTTCCAACCACTCAATTTCAGAGTCGTTCAAATTTGGCAACTTATAAGAAGAAACTTCTGATGACATAAAAACCACTTTTTTCTAAAAAATTGTAGATGACATTTTGACAAAGAAGGTTAGTCTGATAAGCTTTATACCGTTTCTAAAAACCCAAAATACATATTTTTTTGTGGTTTTGCATAGCCCCGCTTGAACTTCCAAACACCTATAGACAAACAATAAAAAAATAGGTAAAATAAAAAGATAAGGTCAAACACATAAAAACACTGATCTTATTTGATTATTCTACTTCGCAGTTCACTTTGGCGAGCGGGCTGCGAGGTTTTTTATTAAAATATATATTCCGTTAAAATAAAATTAGCAGATTTTGACTCTTACTCACAATAGGGATATAATATTAATAGAGTAAAACATAACAAATATTACACGCAATAGCCTAAATCAGAAAATTGGACACGACGTGACCATCTACAGACACATAAAGACAATATTTATACTATAACCCCTACAACTAATTCAAAAACTCTACTAAAATAAAAGAATGCCAAAGTCAAACCTCGTACGCATTTCACTACCAGATACTACATACAAAAATACCATCAAGTTCGCTGAACACATCGATTGTGTCTCTAACACAGATAACCCACAACCCGCAAATGCTATCAGAAAAGTTGTTCGCACTGTACTCAACTTTTATCGCGATGATAACTTTCAACAGTGCCTCGAAAATGAAGGGATTGACGCTCTCGCATTCATACAGAAATCTGTCAGAAAACAAATGAAGGAAAGTCTAAAAGAGGAAAATAAGACGGGAAAATAAAAAGGCAGATACCCAATAACGGATACCTGCCTATTCTAATAAACAGAAAATATGCTGTGCTACTTCTAATATGATCCAGTTCTGCAGGGGTGATCTGTTGTCGTTTACAGATTCTACAAAACACTACATTGTAAATGGGGATACGGACGCGCAAACCCTGCCACTACGATTCTGCACTATATTGAAGGATACCATGCTTATACACCAATACTGGCGCACCTTTTATCTCTAGAAAAAGGTTATACCTCATGCAATCTATTTGATTCCCAGAAAGTAGATGACCACTCCGCATCATAATACGCACATCCTTATCATTACCCAATTTATAGGAATACTCGCTCACAACAAAAGGTCTTCGCTTTACCTTCCTTATCGGTTTCAGCTGCAGAGACCCAACGCTTTCATTGAACTTTATACCCTCCTTAACCACTTCATACGCCGGTAAACTAAACGCAAATAGAATGTTCAATTTATCCGTAGGCTCTTGATTATCAATCTTGTGCTCGTAATCCATCACCTCAATCTTTTCTTCCACAACTACCTCGCCATCATACGATACCAAAACAATAGGCGCGCTAAACAACGATTCAAGTATAGATTTTTCTGTAAACTTTTTAGGGTCCGATCTCTTAGTGTCTCTGGGCATTACACTACCCCAAAAAATACCATGATAATTTCATTGGTATAAATCAAAATACACTGAAATTCTAATGGAATATAAAAAACAGAACAATACCAAAAAACAGGCAGATACCACAAGGATACCTGCCTTATTATGTGGAAAAAGTAGGTCTGATTGGTCTACGGAGTCGTCACCTGCACAACTTTTTTACCTGCCATTCCCAAAAGACCGTTTGTGAGGTATTTGTTATCCACCTTTACATCTGGAGGGTAGTTAATTTTCCAGATTTTAAAATCTGTTATATCGTCCTCATCTGTAGCATAAACAGGCACAAAGATGTTAGATAACTCACCAAAGAAGTAGAGGCGAATAGAAACACTTCGCCAACCGACAGGTGGTAGATAGTAAGCTTTTTTACGGTGATTCTGATCATCGTAAAAGAGGATGATACCCCCGTGTTCATTGCCAAATGCTTTGTAAACCTTACGTTTTTCGCCTATGAAGGCAGCATAAGGCAGATGCACACTGCTACCGTCTTTTAAGTATGCTGTTAAGTAATCCGGAGGATTCACTTTCACATTTTCTGGTGCTTCTATGTAAAGGAAAGGAATATGTTTCAGATTTGAAAGACGATTATTTGATAAGAAAAGAAGATCCGTTAGGTTGAACCTTCTATCATTCTGCTTGCTACCCATTGTTGAATAATTTCTTATACTGGATGTTACGTCTCGTTCTGTTAACATCAAGTGTGTCGCACCGTGGGTTTTAAGATATCTAAGTGCTTCGCCCGTGTTTTGTGCGCAAAAGACATGTCGGTAATAGAGTGGTATCCGATGTGGAAGGAAATGGTCCGAGTCTATAATCGTTTTAACTCCACCGAGCACGTTCAGTTGAATGCCATATCCCCAGTTCGCGGCCACAACACTGTTGGGTGGGAGTGT
The DNA here is from genome assembly GCA_022394775.1 of Candidatus Poribacteria bacterium. GTDB lineage: Bacteria > Poribacteria > WGA-4E > WGA-4E > WGA-3G > WGA-3G. Next base: position 3,230 of record JAGFCB010000274.1, on the reverse strand, counting down.
CGTTTTGATCCATTCTAACGTGTCAGCGAGCGGTGTACCTATTCCGGGGGAAGGTCGTTGCATCCCTGATGCGGCATAACCGGAGCGAGTAACATGTCCCCCAAACGGATTCAGGAAAAGAACAGGTATTAGTACAACAGCCACGACAATGCCAGTGACAGAATTTGGTTTGATACGCGGATAAAAACTCTTTGCATCTTTAATCCATTGTATAATATATGCAGGTGTGGAATCGAGAAGCCAAGCAGTGCCATAGGCGAGTGGCAAACCGATAAAAAAGTCAAAACGTTTACCACCGCGCGCAAGTGCTACCCATAGTAGGAACCAAGAAAACATACTAAAAGCCACCAACTCGTTTTTTGCAACCGTCTTTCGTAAACATGCGGTGCCTAAACTAATGATTACCAATCCAAGTGAAATGAGAAAAAGAATATTGCATCTTTCCGATCCGATCCAATCGCTAACTTGCCATCGGAAAAATGTTGTTGCAGTGAAGAGTGAAAGCGAAAAGGCAAGCGAGATTCCGTTTCGTCTCCACAACTGTAAGCCGGCACCAATCAATCCGATGCTGCCTAAGATAAAGATACCACCGTATCGGCGATGCCAAAATCTGAAACTCGGATCAGCTAATTCCCCAACATTTTTCATAAGCTCGTTTTCAAAAACCGTAAATGCAGTTGTTGTAAACGTGCTGTATTGAAAAAAAATATAGACGGCACCCGCTGCGATGCCGAATAGAGTTAAACCCCATGCCAGTTTTCGGCCATGCACACGCAGTGGTTCGTAAAACTTCAAAATTAAGTATCTTATACCGCGTAGTGCAAACACAGTGAGTGGTACCAATAACATTAACGCAGCAACATGTTTTGAAGATCCGTAGCCCTCACGATAGGCAGGACTGATGAGATAGAGCCACGGAACAAAAAGTAATAACCATATCAAATACTCGTCCAAATTTTCTTCTGCATTAGTGGTACAGAATTTCATAAGTTCTATGGTAAGTATAATTAAAACAAAAAAACCAAAAGCTTCCCAGGAAAGTCCACCGAGTAAGACAATGAATCCGGAGATGGTTGTTCCTAAATATCTACGCCAATTTCTAACCCACCGGTTCTTTTTATTATAGGGATTAGACGGTATTTGATCTTTCCAAAGATAACTGACAGTGGCAAGCATCCCTAACATCCAGCACCATGCGTCCCGGTCGCCGAATCCTGCGGAACTACGTTCAATGCTGCCGGGCAGGGTAGCAAGAAGCACAGCGACGATGAGGGCAAACAATATACCATGCATCCGCGTCAAGAAAAGAAAAAGCACACCCAGCCCAAACGTAAAACAAAGCACAGGAAGGTACAACTGGATATGATAAAGAGAAAACCAAGGTAGAACTCTGTGGATATAGGCTATAGTATAAGGATAAAGAGATAACATTTGTTGGTTATCTCTGCCATCAGGAAGCCAACGATGTAAATCTTTTGCGGGTAGCTTACCCTGTTTAGCAATAATACCTGATTGCCAATGGAAAAGAAAGGCATCATTTTCGGAAAACTGTCCATTTGGAAACCGCTCCACACCTTGAATCCGAATCCAGAAAGTGAGGAATAGCAAACACACCAACAGGAGACCAATAAGGTTTTTCTGTTGTGAAGTTAACACAAATACATCCAATAAGTGAGGTTAGATGAATCAAGTGATTCATCTAACCAGTTAAAGCTTTTAACTATTATCATCATTATTACCACTGGCATCATCATTATTACCACTGGCATCATCGTCATCATCGTCATCATCGTCATCGCCATCAACAGGGGGACAAACCCTTCCATAGCATTCGTAATACATCCCACAAAAAGTAACAGAATAGCATCCCTCATCGTCGGGGCCATGTATACCAAGCCCTGGCGGAAAACAGAATTTATGAGGTAGGATAAATGGCCATTCATGATTTTCGTCTTCAATTGGAAAGAAACCTTCACATCCTAATATAACTCTAATATCACTACCTGCAATGTTAATAGTATACTCTTTCTCGAATGTAGGAAACTCATGACCATCCCCTGAGTGTGCATCAACAAATATCGTTCCGTTTGTTAGAACAAGAGCAACAATTAGCATGATGGAACAGATTATACGAGTGTACTTTTCGTTCAATAAAACATAAAATTTTCCTCTAAGATTTTGAAAAGTTGAAATTTTGTAAACTTCGGTTGTGAAAATAAATTCTCTGTTTAGGGTTTTATAGCAGTGTAGGGCGAGGATATTTTTGCAGCTTATTCTTGTGAGCTCTGACGCGCCCGGGCCTGCTCTATCCTCGCTTGTTGACGTTCGTAACGTTGGGCGCAGCATCCACAAGTTTTTTTACTGACTTTACTAGGCATTGCAGTATCATCCGTTTCTACACTTTGAACGGTATACGCTGGTTTCAAAGGTTTGTCTGTTGCGTAGCTGATAACTCCTATAAAAATCGCAGTGGATGCGATAATTGCTATGTATAATAACCAGTTACGGTTTTTCATAAGTCCTCCGATACTTATGCTTCATTTGGTCGACTCATAGTGCTCCTTCAAAACTTCTTCATAATCGTCAGCACTCATGATCTCTCTTAAATTAATCACATCGTAGCCTTTAATCACACCGTATTGTGCCATGTTGCGTATAAGTATTGCCTCATGATTATTCCCTAATACTTCTTCCATGTATTTTGCCATTCTTAAGAGTTCAGATGTCTTTATATCACCGTTTTCATTCATACTATCCTGAAACATCTTTCCGAAATTATTCATCTGGGTAAACATGGTGGGTCCTTCTGATCCTTCAAGAAGACGAACCACCTTTAGCACTTCTTCTGGGTGCGTAGAAGTGTGTATACTGCCACCAGCATCTTGTATTATTTTGCCTATTTTTTCCCAGAGCTCCTTCGCTTTTCGCCGACTTTCTCGTTTTGCCATTTCTTCAGCCGAGAGGGCCTCCTTAACATCTTTTTCTTCTGCAGCAATCTCCTGAAGTAATTTCTCTATATCCGCATCAGAGACTTTCCCATCATTTTCGGAGATATTATTGATAGATGTTTTGCTTGCTTCTCTTGCCTTTTCGCTTGCTTTTCTTGCCTTTTTCAGTTCTGCCTCTGATGGCAGATTATACACCTTTTCGGGTTCCGGTTCTGGGTCGGGTTGCAATATAAAGTATATACCCACAACACCGATGATAAGAATGAGGGACGCTATCCCCCA
>JAGFCB010000178.1 GCA_022394775.1 Candidatus Poribacteria bacterium | reverse complement strand
GTCATATAGCGTCCGTCATGCGTCACACCATCTGGAAACAGGTGGTTTGCAGCCTGTGACATTTCGCTATCTTTCGCAAAGGTTTTTTGATAACGCTCTAAAATGGTGTGCATCTTTTTATCCTCACTGCTTTTGCTTTAAAGAGATTCTGAAGAATTATACCATATTTTCGCTTTATTTGCGAAAAGAATCTTTCGGCAGAGTCATTTGTTTCTTTTATTCTACTTTTATGGGGGATATCGTGACCGTGAAGTCGCTTGGACAGCTAGGTCACCTCAAGCAAAAGATCAAATTATTAGAAAATTGATCCCTCTATAAATGAAGAAATTTCTATTGACACCTCTGCCTAAATGGTGTATACTCCATAAATACAGATTATTGGCGTTGGCGGTTAAAAGAACACTATTCGTTGTAGGTATGGAGAAGTTTGATGTCTACTGAGACCCCGGTGGCAGATCGTCATTTTTTAGATCCCGTTTTCAAAGAGGTAATGACGTTTAACTTCGCTCAACTCGCCTTACCTGTTGAAACGCAAGTGGAAATCAGTAGACTTCCTCGGACGATGGACGCTCTTGTTGTTCTTGAACAGACCGCTGAACGGGAAAAGGTTCGCGTGCAAACAGCGTTTAATTATTTTCGAGTCTACAATCAGATTGAATTCAAGGCGAAAAACGATCCACTAACACGGGATGAGTATAACTTCATTCGAGGACGCAGTTACCTTTATCTTGGCGAAAAGCAGATATCTGCGTCTTTAATGACGGTTACGATCATTTCCGCTCGACAACCGAGGAACGTTCTTTATCACTCCTCTCTTGATGTGAAATGGGAATCGGAAGGCACAGGACATTACAAAAGTACAGATCTCTTTCCAGTTCACCTATTTGTGTGCAACGAACTTGAACTCACTCCAAAAAATTACCCGCTTCTTCTGTTTGCCACATCAAAAGAGAAGTTTCGTCAGTTTGTTGAACGAATTATAGGCGAAGACAATTTAACCTACATTTACTACGCTTCCCGTGTTGAACCGGAGATCACAAAGGAGGTTTTAAAAATGGCTGGAAAACAGAGCTTATATGAAAAACAACTTCAGCGGATTGTTGATAGCATGGGGACAGATCTATTAGAAAAAATGACCCCAGAAGAACGCGTGCGTGGGCTGACAGTTTCTGAAAGGTTAGCAGGACTTAACCTCGAAGATTTACACACATTGGATCCAGAAGAAAAAGCAGCACTCTTGCAGCAGCTGTTGGATGAGCCAGACAAAACGCAGAACTAACAAAACTTATGCAAGGTAAACGTGGAGGAGCGTTTCATGAAACAGATAGATGGCGGAATTACCGCTGTTGCTGGTGTCCGTGCAGCGGGTGTTCATGCGGGTATTAAAGCCGCAGATACGAAAGATGTAGCTCTCATTGTTACTGATGTCCCCGCAACCGCCGCCGGAGTCTTCACAAAGAACAGCGTCACAGCTGCTCCGGTTTTGGTATGCCGCGAACATCTCAGCGGTGGACACGCACAAGCCGTTATCGTCAATAGTGGCAACGCCAATGCCTGTACCGGTGAGATCGGCATGGCGAATGCACAACGGATGGCTGCCGTAACCGCTGAACAACTCGGTATAGATCCGAACCTCGTCCTCGTTTCTTCAACAGGTGTGATCGGACAGCAGTTGCCGATGGATAAAATCGAAAGTGGGATTCAAGCCGCGGTAAGCGCGCTTAGTACCGACGGCGGTGCCGATACAGCAGAAGCAATCATGACAACCGATACACATCCGAAATCTGTCGCAGTCGAGATTGAGATCGGCGAAGCCTCAGTGAGGATCGGTGGAATTGCTAAAGGCTCTGGTATGATCGCGCCGAATATGGCGACGATGCTCTCGTATCTGACAACAGACACTAAGATTAATCCCGAAACGCTTCAGACGGCTTTAAATAGCGTCGTAGACGACACCTATAACCTTCTAACTGTGGATACCGATCGGAGTACAAATGATACGGTACTGATTTTGGCGACTGGACACGCTGATAATACCGAGATTATTGCAGCAGATGGCGAAAATTACAAAGCATTTTGTGAAGGACTTCTGTTCGTTTGTACAGAATTGGTGAAGATGCTTGCCCGCGATGGCGAAGGGGCGACGAAACTCATTGAGGTAGTCGTTAAACACGCGAGGAATCGGGACGATGCAGAGAAAGCGGCACGTGCCGTTGCGGAATCACCGCTCGTTAAAACCGCTGTCTTCGCCAACGATGCGAATTGGGGACGGATCATGATGGCGATCGGAAAATCGGGAGCAGCATTCGATCCATACCAGGTGGATGTTTGGCTCGCGGATTACCAACTCGTCAAGGACGGAATGGATGCCGGTTACGATGAGGACAAAGCGACTGCTCTGTTCGCGCAGGATCCGGTGCGGATTACGATTGATCTCCGTGCGGGTAATACAGAAATTACAATGTGGACATGCGATTACTCCTACGATTATATCCGGATTAACGCCGATTATCGGACGTAGGTTGTGTCAAGAGTATTAAAGATTTTTGGTGAAAATTCAAATTTTTGCTACTTTAATCGAAAATTAACTTGACATTTAAAAGCAAATATATTAAACTATATATGCTTTTGATGTCGCGGAATCTTTTACGCGAATTGTCAAAATTATGCGGGAGTAGCTCAGTGGTAGAGCTCCACCTTGCCAAGGTGGAGGTCGCGAGTTCAAATCTCGTCTCCCGCTCCATCTTTCGGTGGCGTAGCCAAGTGGTAAGGCCAGGGCCTGCAAAGCTCTTACTCGTCGGTTCGATTCCGACCGCCACCTCCATCATTTTTCCAAAAACGGGCGGTTAGCTCAGGTGGCTAGAGCGTTTGCTTGACATGCAAGAGGTCACAGGTTCAAGTCCTGTACCGCCCATCCTTCCAACATTTTGTCCCAATTTTTCTGAACTCCTAAAACTGAACTGCTTTGTGCATTTTTTGAACCGATTGCCCTTTTTCGTGCAATTCCAACACTGAAATGTCAAACGCATCAATACATTTAGCGGATTTGGTTTTGGCATAAAAATTGCAACCTTTCACAATTAACAGTCAAGTTCAGAACTTTTGCTACCGTCACTCAGAGGAGGAAAACAGTGCGAACAATTTTTGCTAAATCAACCCTCGCTTTTGTGATAGCAACGCTAACTCTTATTATTCACACAAGTTGTGGCTTGCGTGTTCCTGGGCAAAACCGAGGCGCTGTTGCGCCCGTAAAAACACAAGAGAATGTTTTCATTGTTATAGACACCACGGATGTGAAAAATCCGACAGTTGCGAGTTCTATACCACTGCCGTTCCGCGTTGGTCCGAACAATAATGTCGTCTTTTCAGGGCAGCACGCCTATATTACAACAGCACAGCACTTACACGTCATTGAACTTTCTGACCCTCAGCATCCATCTTATGTAACATCTCTCGCGTTCTCTGATGATATTGGCAAGGCACGTGTATCTGGACATCAAGTTTTTGTTGCGAGTCGTCATAAACTTTATCTCGTTGATATTTCAAATCCGACTCGCCCAACATTTGAATCTACCGTGAGCTTAGACCACGGAAAAAAAGTGAAAGACTTTGATGTTCATGAATCTTACCTATATGTTATGGATACCGATGACCATCTGCATGTCTTTGATTTAGCAGGCAAGAACGCCCAATTTGTTGAGGCTATCACAATGCCTAATTTCTGGTTTTTAGGGCTTATACCCAAGGGACCCACAATAAAACCGATTAATAGAGCCAAGTCTTGGCAAGTATTACTTGCCTATCAAAATGGCAACTTCTTGGAGTTATGTGGTGGGAAATATGAAAAGATCCGGTTTTCAAAGGATTATTTGGTATTTGCTAATTATAAAGACGCAAATCCAGATATTACGATTGTCTGGCCAAGATCACACTACGTGCAGCGTGGCGGTATACTTGAGCACTACGACGTGACGGGAAACTGTCTCGCGCATCTCTACACGGTCAACCTCGGAAAACGTACAGATGTTTATGCCGCTGACGCGGGAAACGTTCTTTTGGTCGCTCAAGACCAGTGGAGTCATAAGATATCTGCTGAAGATAAAGTCGGTGCTCTTACAGATTTTCAAATTTCAGGGGATCGACTTTATACCTTAAACGCAAAGGGTTTCTTTTCTATTATCGACCTTGTTGAAAGCCACACGGATCGTTTTTTATCTGTCACAACACTGGGAACATTTCACCCGATTAGTATAGCCGTTGGTGAAAACCACACCTACGTATTGTGTGATTCGAGCGATTTGGAATAGCGAAATCCTTTAGACCATAGCCTCACCATCAATCCAATGAAAACCTCGAAAAATGAAGCGGTTTGACCTCACAGGTTTTTTAATTGGTATTTCCCACTTGAATCGTGTACAATTATTTCGTAAACAGCGGACGAAAAAAGACGTTAAGTCTATTAAGAACAATTTTGAAACCCATAGGAATGGATATATAGAGAGTAAACCATAATGCCTGAACCCAATCAACCTGAAGACTATCTACAACGCTTACGCCACTCGACCGCGCATATTATGGCGTATGCCGTTCAACAACTATTTCCAGATGGCGAACATACCGTTAAACTCGCAATCGGACCGCCGATCGAAAACGAGTTCTATTACGATATGGAGGTACCGCGGCCAATTACACCCGACGATTTCCCTGAAATCGAAAAGCACATGAAGGCGATGATTAAGTCAAATGTACCTTTTGAACAGGAGACATGGACCTACGACGCTGCGCGTGAATGGTTCGGTGAACGGGATCAGAAATTCAAACTTGAATTAATCGATGGCATCTCTGATCGCGAAATCAGTGCAAGCGATGAGGGTGTAGCTGACGAAGGTGTTTCTATTTATCACAACGGTGATTTCACAGACCTTTGCAAGGGACCGCACGTTGAAAAAACAAGCGAATGCCGATATTTCAAACTGCTCCGCGTTTCTGGAGCCTATTGGCGCGGTGATAGCAATCGTGAGCAGTTACAACGAATTTACGGCACCGCATGGGAGACTAAAGCCGACCTTCAGGCATACTTGACACAACGCGAAGAAGCCGCCAAACGCGACCATCGGAAACTCGGACGTGAGTTGGAACTCTTTCAGATGCACCCAGAATCGCCCGGCAGTGCATTTTGGCTGCCGAAAGGCGCGCTCATCTATAATCTCCTGTCGGAAAAGGTGCGAAAACTCTATCTCAGTGAAGGGTATCAAGAGGTACGGACACCTCTTATCTACGACAGCAGCCTCTGGAAAACCTCTGGACATTGGGAACACTTTAAGGACGATATGTTCATTGTGGAGAGTGAGGACGAGGGATCCGCAAGTGCGCTCAAACCGATGAATTGTCCCGCGCACATGCTCATTTATAAAAGTGCCCGCCATAGTTACCGAGACCTGCCCTACCGCCTACACGACCAGGGTGTGTTACATCGGAACGAAGCAACAGGAACGCTGAGCGGTTTGTCGCGCGTCCGACAGATGTGTCAGGATGACGCACACAACTTCGTCACAGAGGACCAAATTGCCGATGAATATGAGCGTATCCTTGGACTCTTTGAACGCATTTATGGCACCTTTGATCTGCCATTCCGATGCAATTTGAGTACACGCAATCCCGAAAAATTTATGGGGGATGTAGAGGTTTGGAATCGCGCGGAAGTTATGCTTGAAGATGTCTTGAAAAACAATCAAGTTGAGTACACCCTCGATCCAGGTGAAGCGGCGTTCTACGGTCCTAAACTCGATTTTCAGGTACGGGATTCACTGAACCGAGATGTACAGTGTGCCACTGTGCAACTCGATTTCCAACTCCCTGAACGGTTTGAGCTTATCTATGTCGCTCCGGATGGTTCTGAAAAGCGTCCTGTCGTTATCCATCGTGCGATTTGTGGGAGTTTTGAACGCTTCATCGCTATGCTCATTGAGCATTATGCGGGTGCCTTCCCGACGTGGCTCTCTCCAGTGCAATGTGTTGTGATGACAATTAGCCAGCGTTTTGTTGACTACGGTAAAGAGGTCGAACAACTTCTATCCCAAAAAGGGTGTCGAGTTACCCTGGATAATAGCGACGATAAGATCGGCGCGAAGATCCGCCAAGCCCGTTTGCAACGTGTACCGTATATGTTAATTATTGGTGGACGTGAGGAGGAGAGTCGTACGGTTAGCGTCCGGAGCCGAGATGAAGGCGACATCGGTGCAATGACACTTGATACTTTCATTGACAAAATTGTTCAGGAAACCGACTTAGATTTTTAATCATACCTTGCGGAGGAATAATATGAGAACGGCTGATGAAGTGCCATTCTTAAATCCGCCCTCCACTACGTTATGGGCTACGGCTGCGTGGAAAAATCAGGAAACCGACTTAGACTTTTAATCATGCCTTGCGGAGGAACAATATGAGAACGGCTGATGAAGTGCCATTCTTAAATCCGCCCTCCACTACGTTATGGGCTACGGCTGCGTGGAAAA
>JAGFCB010000203.1 GCA_022394775.1 Candidatus Poribacteria bacterium | reverse complement strand
TGCCTAACAGCGTCGCGTCGGTTTTGTGGATTGAGATAATAGCATACATCAAAATGAGAAAAAAGTCACGCTTTTGTTTCTAACTTACCTAAGCGTGCTTTATAACCTATTAGTCCTCTTTGGATACTACAGATAAGATTTCAGATCCCAGAGATAGATCGCCCCGTCGTGTCCACCACTTACCAATAGGGTGCCGTCCTGCGAAAATGCGAAGCATTGAACATCAGTCGTGTGTCCCCAGAACGTGGTTATATTTTCACCTGTCGCTACCTCCCACAAACGGATAGGCACTTTCTGCAAATCTGGCTGCCACCAAGCACCAGAGGCTAAATATTGTCCGCACGGTGAGAAACAGAGTGTAATCGGTCTTTGACTTTCTTCTCGCTGTGGAAGGGTCATAATGGTTTTGCCATCTGTTGCATCCCATAACACAATCTCACTCCATTGACCACCAGCGATTATATCGCCACGCGGTGAAAACACGATACCCGTGTCGTACTCACGATACCACCCTTTTGGCGATGGAGGTGTGAGAAGAAGTTGAGTGATCTGTTGTCCGGCACTAACATCCCACAAATAAGCGGTGCAATCTCGTGATATACTCGCCAACCGTTCTCCATCTGGGCTAAATGTTATCTCCACAATATGCTGCATTGAAAATCCGGTCTCATTAGTAGGTGCTGCATGCCCTACGAGTGTGGTGTGTTTTTTCCAATTTTCGTTCTCACAGGTATCACCGGATGCAGGTGTACGCTCCCAGACATGAATGTTGCTTTTCCTATCAGCACGGGCGAGGCGGTAGCCGTTAGGTGCGAACGCTTCAGCACGTGATAGTCCCGCCTCTGGTTTAGCGAGTTCAGCGACAGGTTCACTGCTTCCGACTTCCCATATTTTCAATGTGGTCTCATCTACACTTGTAGAAACAACTTTTCTGCTATGAGATAGATAAACGTTATGAGAAGTTCCGGGAAGTTTCTCATTGGCGGGTCGATATGAACGTCTACTCGCAACATCCCATAAGAGGACATTATCACTCCAAAACCCAGCAGCAAGCGTCTTTTCATCCGCTGAAAAGACTAACGTATCCATTGTAGAAATATGTCCATAAAGGGTTGAAATCGTATGCGCGTCGGAATTATTACCTTTCATCCAAATTTGGATTTCACTTGGGCTTGCAACCGCCAATTGCGCCCCATCTTCGGAAAAACACACATGCCAATTATCTCCTCGATATTCAAATGTGTCTATTTTTTCGTCTCGATCTATATGCCAAACCTCAACCTCGCGTTTAGAAATTGCGGCAGCAATCAGTCCGTCCGCTGGTGAATAGTATGGAAACAGCTGGGCATCTCCGTAGTCGTTATGCGTTGTCGCCAGTTGTCCACTTTCGATATCCCAAATCCGAATCGTTCCCTCCGCACTGCCAGCAGCGAGATACTTTCCATCGGATGAGAAACAGAGGTTGTTCATTCTTTCAGAATACCCAGTGAAACAGGCGATCTGTTCTCCGGTCTCCACATGCCACACTAAAATAGATTCAGGATCAGCATCTGTGCTGTATTTTCTACCTGCCAGTAGATTTCTATCCTGAGAAAATAGGAAAGGATAGATACCGTAGGTTTCACCGATTTCAGTTGCGTTGCGTTGCGCGCCTGTGTGCGCACACCAGATATAAATTTTTCCGTTTCTCTCGTAACCCACCGCAGTGATGTGTTGTCCGTCTTGAGAGAAAACGGGGCGAGAGCACTGCTCTTCATTCGGGACCTCTATCTGGGTGACGCAAGTACCGCTTTGAATGTCCCATACCTTTAGGTATTCGACAAAAGTGTTGGTGACAATCCAGCGGCTGTCGGCTGAAAAAGCAACAGCATTGATTGTCCCGCGCGCTGTATCCGAAAGTGCAATAGGAGATAGGGTGGGAAGTTCGTATAACCAGAGTCCAATTGATGTGCCAACTGCGAAGGACTGCTCATCAGGTGAGAATGCCATATCGCGTAAACTACCTCGCCCCAATCGTGCGACTGCGCCTTCAGGGAGTGCCCATTTGGCTACGGCACTGTCATTAGGACTAAACGAAGTGGCTGCTTGTGTTTCTCTATTTTCCATAAAAATATCTCCTTGCGTTTACGAGGGCAATTTAGTTCTCCATACATGCTTCAAGTCCGTTGGTTTGTAATAGGGCAATTTTGCGGCGTACTCGCCCAAATGCGAAGTACATTATTGCCCGTTATACATACCTTTAGAACGTGCGATGAATCGCACTACTACAAACACATTTCTTCATAGTAGGAAAACCATTTATTGTAGGTAAGATGTTAGGTCCCAAAGATAGATTGCGCCATCATGTCCACCACTGACGAGAAGCGTGCCGTCCTGCGAAAATGCGAAGCACTGGACATCAGTAGTGTGTCCCTTGAAGGTAGCGATGTTCTTACCGGTTGCAACCTCCCATAAACAGATAGCGGTCTTTTTCTTTCCTAATGCCCTTTTCCACCAAGCACCCGCAGCCAAATATTGACTGCACGGCGAAAAGCACAATGTAACTGACCTCTGATTTTCTTCCGATTGCGGGATCGTCATAATCGTTTTTCCGTCTGTTGCATCCCACAAGACAATCTCGTGCCACAATCCGCCAGCGATGATATTACCGTCTGGTGAAAATGCTATTCCGGTGTCGGATTCACGATATGATCGGCGTCTTGGTGCCGGTGTCAAAGGGAGCTCAGCAATCTGTTTTCCTGTGTCAACGTCCCACAAACCGGCTTTCCAATCCCGTGACCGTGACATACTTGCGAGTCGTTTTCCATCAGGACTAAACGCGAGACCAATCGGACTAAACCGCAACCCATAAATAAATTCTGCATCACTGATGACCGTGGTGTGCTTTTTCCAACTGTCGCTTTCCATCATATTATCCAAGGTTGACTTGCATTCCCAAATGTGTATGTTGTCGTTCTTATCTACGCTTGCGATCCGATGTCCTGTGGGTGAGAAGGCTTTCGCGCGTCCTAAACCTGCTTCCAGTAGTGGGAGTTCAACAACAGATTCACTCTTGCCTACTTCCGATATCTTTAAATTATCTCCATATTGGTTGAGGGAAATAATTCGTCCGTCATCTGAGCGATAAACAACATGTGAGGTTCCGGGCAGTTTCTCGCCTTGTGGTCGGTACGAACGTCTACTTGTAAGATCCCATAAGAGAACATTGTCGCGCCAAAGCCCGGCGGCAAGCGTCTTTTCGTCTGCCGAAAAAACTAATGTATCCATCGTAGGGATATGTCCATGAAGGGTTGAAAGGGTGTGGGATTTGGCGTTATGACCTTTCGTCCAAATTTTGATTTCACTTCCACAGGAGACTGCCAATTGTGTTCCATTGGCAGAGAAACGAACCGTGCTCCTATTCCCACGGCATTCAAATTCATCCAGTTTCTCACCTTTTTCTAAATGCTGGATCTCAATCTTGGATTGAGATGGAAAAACTACTGCGGCAATCAATCCGCCCTCTCGCGGATAATATGGATGTGTCTGAGCATCCTGATCTTCGATATAAGTTTCCTCAAGGCTTCCACTTTCCACGTCCCATACCTGAATTATACCCTCCAAACCACCGGCGGCAAGGAATCTTCCACACGGTGAGAAGCAGAGTCTTCCCCACCGCTCCGACCAGTCAAACTGAGCGATTTGTTCGCCTGTCTCCACGTCCCACACGGCGATGAATTCAGCCGTAGGATGGTTATTGCTATCATAGCTTGTCCCTGCCAACAGCCTTAAATCTGGAGAGAAGCATATAGGATAGACATCATAGGTGGATGGGATCTCAGTTTCGCTGAGTAACGTTCCGGTGCGCGGGCACCAAGATAGAATCTTCTTCGTTTTAAGTTGGGGTCCACTAAATACAATGAGACGTTCTCCATCTTTGGAAAGAACAGGTTTAGCAACGTCGGTTCTACCGTGATCATCTACTTCGACAGCACAAACACCACGTTCAATATCCCATATCTTTAGATTCCCAACAAAAGTGTGTGTGGCAATCCGGCGATTATCAGGTGAAAATGTGACAGAGTCAGTCATCCCGCGTTCCGTGTCCCAGAGGGCAATTGGAGATAATGTGGGGAGTTCGTACAACCAGAGTCCAATCGCTGTACCCACTGCGAAATACTGTCCGTCTGGTGAGAATGCCATATCACGAACACTACCACGTCCTAATCGGGCAATCGCACCTTCAGGAAGTGCCCACGTCGTCACATCTTCACCATCTATACTCCGCAGCGCGGCGGCAGTAGGATTTTTATTTTCCATCAAAAATCTCCTCCGGAATGCCCGTGATCTATGTTTCACGGACGTGGTTTGTTCGTGTTATCTGGAAGGAACACTACGTACAAAACGGTTGATGAGAAAAACAGAGTTGGAGAGAAATAAAGCGCGACGGACTGCTGATCGCTGATAGCCGATTGCTGACAAATATCCGCTTGCATGCTTTATTGAAATAGTATATCATATATGTATCAGACATTCAATTCTTTTCATTTCAAAAGATAGGGAACGCTTCTATGCGACACAACCTCTTCGTACCGAACAAAATGCCTTATGCCAAAGGAAAAAACCGCCCAGATGTCCCGTGTATTCTGTGTGCAATTGTTGAAAAAAACGATAAAGTCGAACGACTTGAGGTCCATCGAACCGAACGCTTTACCATATCGCTTAACCTCTATCCTTACAGTCCGGGGCATCTCTTAATCTTTCCGAATCGGCATATCATTGATGTACGGGAGTTGGATCAGGAAGAGGTTCAAGACCTTCACGAACTGCAATGTCTCTGTTTTGAAGTGTTGACCCACGCCTATCAGCCACGCGGCTTCAATGTCGGCTATAATATGGGGGACGCCTCTGGTGCGAGTATCCCGCATTATCATCTGCATGTGGTCCCGCGATACCCGCGTGAATTGGGGTTCATGGACGTTATCGGTGGCGCGCGCATCATCATTGAAGATCCAAACGCCACGCAAGAGAAACTTTTACAAATATTTCAGGAATTGACGACAACTATCCAAGAAAGGAATGAAGCACAATGAGCAATCTCGCTTATAATCTTTTAGCTGAAAATCTGGAGAAACAGGGAATCCAGATAGAAACAGTCAAGGCGCATCTCAAAGCACAACACATCGAAACGCCGTCATGGGGCTACGGTAATTCCGGCACCCGATTCGGCGTTTTTGAGCAGCCCGGTGCCGCGCGAAACGCAGCCGAACGCTTGGAAGATGCAGCCACCGTTCACCGTTTTACTGGTATCGCTCCGACTGTCGCACTCCACATCCCTTGGGATAAAACCGACGATTGGGGTGCCTTGAAACAGTACGCCGCGGATGTCGGTATCGGCATCGGTGCGATTAACCCGAATGTGTTCCAAGATCAGGCGTATAAACTCGGAAGCGTCTGTAACCCAGATGGCAATATTCGCCGACTCGCTATTGACCACATGCTTGAGTGTGTCGATATTATGGAAAAAACAGGTTCCGATCTGCTGAGTTTGTGGTTCGCAGACGGCACCAACTTCCCCGGTCAATCAAACTTCAGAAAACGGAAACAGTGGATGCAGGCAGCGTTAACCGAGGTCTACGACGCACTTCCGGATGCCACTCGGATGCTCATCGAATACAAATTCTTTGAACCGGCGTTCTACCATACCGATCTCCCCGATTGGGGGACCGCTTACCTTATGGCGACAAAACTTGGTGAGAAAGCGCAGGTCCTCATCGACTTGGGACATCACCCACAAAGCACAAATATTGAGTTCATCGTCGCTTACCTGATTGACGAAGGGAAACTCGGTGGATTCCATTTCAACTGCCGGAAATACGCAGATGATGATCTGACGGTCGGTTCTATCAATCCGCAGGAGCTTTTCCTGATTTACACCGAATTGGTCGCCGCGGAACTCGATCCCGATACGGAAACCGACATCGCCTATATGATTGATCAGAGTCATAACTTGAAACCGAAGGTGGAAGCGAGTATCCAATCTGTCTGTAATCTACAAAAAGCGTATGCAAAAGCACTGCTCGTTGACCGCGAGGCACTCGCAGCCGCACAAGATGCTGCTGACTTGGTTGAAGCGGAGTCTATCCTTCAACGTGCCTACGAGACGGATGTGAATCCGCTTTTGGAGCAGGTGCGCTCGGAAGTGGGACGCGACCCGCACCCGTTGGCAGCCTATCGGAAAAGCGGTTATTATGAGAAGATTAGTGCCGCTCGCGTCGGTGGTGAAAGCCAAGGTTGGGCATAAATATATTCCGTTTTGGCTTGTAGCTTGTAGTAGTGCGATTCATCGCACGTTGCCCAAAACCCTTGTCAGCGAAATTGATAGGAAATATGCAGAAAACTAAGATCGGAATTATCGGTTCGGGCGGGATGGCGCGACACCATCTCGCGCGATTCTCCGCTATGGAAACCGCGGACCTTGTAGCAATCGCTTCCAGAAACGAACAGACGGGCAGCCATCTCGCTACGGAACATGAGGCAGTCTTTATTTCTGAATGGCACCGTCTTATTGAACGGGAGGATATAGACGGCATTGTTATCTGTACGCACAACGATAGCCACGGCGAAATTGCGCTTGCGGCGTTGCAAGCGGATAAACATGTCTTTGTAGAATATCCACTCGCCAGTGATGTTAGCGAGGGAGAAGCAGCACTTCGGCTTGCTGAGGAACGGGGTCGTGTGCTGCGGGTCTCACATCCAGAAGTCGTTTCTAACACCCACAAGGCACTCAAGGAAAAAATAGGTGAACTCGGCGATTTGCTGCTTACCTCCTTTGTGCGCCTCACGCCCGGTCGCGGTTCTCGTCCTGAGATCCTTTTCAATTTGCCAGTGTCAGGAACACCCGCGCATTTCTTTATCTACCATATCTATCCGATTGTCGATTTCTTCGGTGGTGCTACGTCCGTTAAAAGGAGTACTGCCTATGAAGGATTAAGGGAAAACGGTCAATACGACCGATTTGTTAACACACTTACCGTCGAGTTTGAACGTGGTGGTATCGGGCAGTGGACATGGGCAGGCGGCATTGCGATTAACGCTGCTGAGGAACATGAGCGATACGTGCTCACCAAGGGCACGATCAGTGATGCAGGCGGCGAGTGGCACTGTACGACACCTTCTGGCGTGACACCGCTCACAATCCCGGATTCACCGCAACCGACGCTTCAGGAGTTATGGCTCTCCGAGATCCGAGATGCTGCCAATCAGCCGCCGAATTTAGAAGATGCCATAGTAGCACTTGAGGCAATCCGTATCAGCCTCGCCTCCGAATAAACTATGCCAATGTCTCCTGAAACCATGCAACCGATTTGGTGATGACCGCTTGCTCCCATCCAACGGTATTGAAGGTATGGTCAGCCGCATCAATGATTTCGAGTTCCGTCAAAGCATCGCGTTCGCGCATCAATTCGTAATAACGTTTGCCGTGAGAGACCGGCACCACGTCGTCACCACTGCCGTGGATCACGAGAAGCGGACCCATAAACTGCTGAATGGTGTTTGATGGAGATATGTTAGGGAGTTCTTCATAGAATGCCTCCCCAACAACGTTCGCGTTTGATTGCGCAATCTCTTCTGGGGTCGGTGTGTGCTTGGACCGCTCCAAAATCTCCTCTCGTCGGTCTGGCGGATCGTCCGAGAGCGGTGCCCACATCACAGTTGACTTCACACGATCATCTTGTCCTGAGACACACGCTGCGACACAGCCACCCATGCTCAATCCTAAAATACCGATACGCTCAGTATCTACGCCTTGCATAGCGGTGAGGACATCAATCGACTTGATAGCGTCCGAAACCTCACCACCGATGGTCATCTCCGAAAAATCACCCTCACTGTCTCCAGAACCCCGAAAATCGAAGCGGAGCGCGTAAAACCCGATAGTGGCAAGTGCTCGCGCTGTTTTAACGAATATTCTGTGCGGTTCAACCTTCGTCCCTGTGAATCCGTGGAAGAAAGCAACCGCCGGACACGAGGCATCGTAACCCATCGGTACATGTAATATCCCATTTATCTGTTGCCCTTTATTATAAAATACGATCGGTCTTTCTATCATATTTTTCCTCTTTTTTGTAGAGACATTTTTCCTTAAATTTTTCCAATTTCGCTCATTTTTTCTGATAAAATCTACCATAGTTCTTTGATGGTGTCAATCTTTTGCTCAAGGTTCGGATGTGTGGAGTGTGGTAAGTGGATTTCTTGTAAGCAAAACACCAAAATCTGTTAGTAGCAAGTTAGGTTATAATGCTTGACATTCCACGCCAAATTGATAAAATAAAAATATACCAAAATATGGAGGGAATGAGATGGCATATAAGTTCGATCCGAAAGCAATGTATCGGATGCCGACACATTTTGGACCGAGGACAGGGCCGAGATACGGACCCGACGGCAGAAAATTCGAGTGTAAAGATAACCCGAAATCGACATCAGTTTCTGTGAGTTTCCTAACAAATAGCGAACAACTTGAGGCTTTTTTACCGCCGGGTTTCGCGCTTAACGGTGAACCTGTGGTCTCTGTATCCGGGGGCTATATGAAAGAAATTGAGTGGTTAGCGGGACGCGGCTACAATACGCTCGGCGTGAGTTTTCCAGCGGTTTTCAACGGTGAGGTAGACCGAGCGACGGGCTCGCTTTTGACGGTGTTATGGGAAAATCTGACAGACCCGATTTTGACAGGACGTGAGGAATTGGGTTTCTCCAAAATCTACTGCGAATTGCCAGACCCACTAACGTTTAATGGCGAAACACACTGCACCGCCAGCTGGATGGGTTTCAAGTTTATGGATATGCACGTGCGAGCAACGGAGCAGGTTCCGATACAACCCGCCGCTTCGCCACCGAAACAGCCGAGCGATGCGCAACGGCTCACCGGTACACTCCACTATAAATATATGCCGAGAACCGGTGAATGGGGGACTGCGGATGTCGCTTATGCTGTGCTAACACCAGCGAGTACGCCGAATCGAGTCGTTCAAGAACACTGGCGTGGTGAAGGCACAGTGCAATTCCACAAGGCGCGTTGGGAAGACCTACCGACGCAATACAACATCGTTAACGCCTTCCATGAACTGGAAGTCAAGGAATGGCGTGGCGCGTCCATCGTCAAGACAGTCGGCGGAAAAGACCTCAGCGATCAACGTATCTTGCGTTAATTTTTTAGTCCATCACCGTGCCGCCTGAAACAGTGATAGAGACTCCTGAGAGATAAGCGGCTTCGTCTGAGGCGAGGAACGCAGCCATCTTGGCGACATCTGCTCCCTCGGCGAGTCGCCCGATGGGTACGGCTGCCTCGGAGCGGCGTTCGTATTCCAAAAGTTTTTCATCAGCGGAAAGATGGTCAGGCATTAGCACAGACGCGAGATGTCCAAATCGTTCTGTCTCTACAAGCCCAGGGCAAATCGCGTTTACATTGACCTGATAGGGTGCAAGTTCACACGCAAGCGATTGCGTGAAGCCGATTACAGCGAATTTCGAGGCACTGTATGCAGCGAAGCGCGCCGACCCGCGTTTCCCCGTAACAGAAGACATATTGATGATTTTGCCGCCGGTTCCCTGCGCGATGAGATGACGTGCCACTGCTTGCGAACAGAGGAACACGCCTTTCACATTGACCCGCTGCACCCGATCCCAATCTTCTTCAGCCAGATCTACGACAGGCACACGATCCTTACCCGCCATCGTACCAGCATTGTTGACGAGAATATCAATTTTACCGAAATGCGCGACGGTTTTGTCAACCATCTCTTCTACCTGTTCCGCGTCCCCAACATCCGCGACGACGCTGATAGCGCGTTGTCCCATCGCCTCAATTTCACGCACGACATCGGGTAATCCTTGCCAGTCCGCCTGATCTGCGGCATAAGGATGCTCGGTAATGTCGTTGACAGCAACATCGGCACCTTCTCTTGCCAAGCGAGTCGCGATCGCGCGTCCGATACCGTTTTTACCACTCGCTCCCGTCACCAAAGCGACTTTTCCGTTTAAGTTGTACATTCGGATATAACTCCTTTGCCTTGTATTATCTCTTATAGGTATGCTCGTAAAGGTTCAATTTGTAGTATCTATTGAGGTGTACAGAGTGTAGCAGGTTTCTGGGGAGATGTCAAATTGGCGAGTCAGGAAGCGTAGACAGCCCAAAAAAACTTTGATTTTTCGTGAAATCTATGATATACTTTGTAATACACTTCCCGCCTTGTATACTAACAACACTAATCGGAGAAAACAGTCAATAACCCCAAGCTGAAGCATGGGGCTTGTGCGAAGCGCATACCAAGCGTTCACTCCACGAGTTAAACTATTGACTACAGTAAAATATCGTAATATCTGTGGTGGTTCGCAAAAGTATTTAGGATACTCCCCTCGTCCTATATCAATGCCGATATTACGATCTGGAAGGGGCAATATAAACTCCATTGGAGAATTACAAACCATGTTTGTTCCTGTTGTAGACAAAAACCAAAAGCCACTTATGCCCACTAAACCTTCACGGGCACGTAAGTGGATTAGAGATAAGAAGGCTACACCCTTTTGGAAAAATGGCGTGTTTTGTGTGCGTCTCAATGTTGATCCTTCTGATAGGTACTTCCAAGAGATATGCGTCGGTGTTGACCCTGGGAGTAAGAAAGAAGGCTTTACAGTCAAATCAGAGGCACACACCTATCTGAATATCCAAACCGATGCTCACAACAAGGTCGGTAAGAAAGTTGAAAAGCGTAGTGAGTTGCGGAGAGGGCGTCGTTCTCGTAAATGTCCGAATCGCAAACAGAAAAAGCACAATCTATCTAACAGAAATCGCCTTCCTGCCGGCACGCGTGCGAGGTGGAGTTGGAAACTGCGTATTCTTGACTGGTTATCGAAAATCTATCCAATCACGCATACCTGTGTTGAAGATATTAAGGCACGAACCATAGAACGTGCGGAAAAATGGAATCAGTCGTTTAGCCCTTTGGAAGTCGGTAAGCAATGGTTCTATACTGAAGTTGAAAAACGGTGGAAATTGCTAACCCTTCAAGGGTGGGAAACCCAAAAGATTCGGGATAGGTTAGGGCTGAAGAAGTCTTCAAAGAAACTCGCCGAAACCTTTGACGCACATTGCGTAGATTCTTGGTGTCTCGCTTACCATACAGTTGGCGGGCAAGACACCCCTGGGAACACAGATATATTCTGTATATCGCCTATACCGATACGCCGGCGTGAACTGCATAGGCAGACCCCCCAGAAAGGCGGGAAAAGACCGCGCTACGGTGGCACGACTTGGAATGGATTGGTAAAGAACACATTGGTGAGACACATCAAGTATGGACTCACGCGTATCAGTGGCTTTGGTAAAAAAGGTATTTCTCTCCACTCTTTAGGGGGAAAACGCCTCTGTCAAAATGCCAAAACACAAGATTTTAGAGTGCTAACACGCCTAAACTTTAACTATAGGAGCGGGCATTCCTCCCCAACCTAAAGAATGGGGGCTCCTGCCCGAAGATTGATGAGGAAAGAAGTTTCAACAACGGAATTACATCAGAAGCTTGGTGAATTGCTCGACGGGGTCTACCGCAACGGGGATCGGCTGATAATCAAACGCGCCGACACATCACTCGCCGCGATTGTTCCAATTGAGGTATATCAAGAGATGCTTCAACAGCGAGAGCAAGCTTTCTCGGTATTGGACAGAATATGGGAAAAAGTGCCAGGCGTGAGTGAAGAAGAAGCACAAGACGATATTGAACAGGCAATTGCCGAAGCACGCGCCGAGAAAATACGTAAAAGGAGTAAGTTGCCTTCGTGATGCGTATCGTCCTGGATACCAAACCTGCTATCATACCTCCATGCCGAAACTGAACCTAAAACCCACCCACAAACCGATCCGGGACTACTACGCTACGCTCCAGCGATACGACCAACACAATGCTACACACGAAGGCGCGGTTAGCAATCCGTTCGCCTTTTTACTGGATACCTGTGCAAAACAACTCAACGCCACGCTTATCCCACAGTATGGGATACACACGCCAAAGGGAAACCGGATCGTCATTGATGGTGTAGCCCTTGACGAATACGGATTGCCCTTCGCGTATTGGGAAGCGAAAGATATTGACGATGACCTCGTCAAAGCCGTCCAAGCCAAACGCGATGCCGGTTATCCACTCGACAATACCCTTTTTCAAACACCGCAGCGTGCCATCCTATATCAAAATGGACAAGTGGCATTAGACGTGGACATTACTGAACCGGCACGCTTGATTGCTGCACTTCAATATCTGTTCTCTTATGTGCCGCCCGCGCTTGACAATTGGCAAACGGCTGTCTCCGATTTCAGAGCGTATGTCCCTGACCTTGCGAGCGCGTTGAAAGCGCTCATCGATCAGCGCCACGAGATGGATCCAGCATTCAAGGAGGCGTTCACCGATTTTTATGAAATCTGCCGCACCTCCATTAACCCGGAACTCTCACAAGATGCCGTCGAAGAGATGCTCATCCAACATATCCTCACCGAACGCATTTTCCGTACCGTTTTCAACCGATCGGACTTTACGAGCCGAAATATTATTGCGATTGAGATTGAAAAAGTTAGTGCTGCGCTCATGCACCAAGCGATGAGTCGGGACGTGTTTCTTGAACCGTTAGACCGCTTTTACGTTGCTATCGAGCAGGCAGCAACACTCTGTAAAGACTTCTCTCAAAAACAGCATTTCCTCAATACGTTCTATGAGAAGTTCTTTCAAGGGTTCTCCGAAGATGTGGCGGATACACACGGCATCGTTTACACACCACAACCCATCGTCGATTTCATGGTGAAAAGTGTGGAACACATCTTGAAAACCGAGTTTGACCGATCACTATCGGATCCCGGCGTGCATATCATTGATCCGTTCGTCGGCACTGGCAACTTCATCGTCCGGCTTATGCAAGACGTCCAAGGCACGGCGTTAGAAGAGAAATATCGCCATGCGCTGCACTGCAACGAGGTAATGCTCCTGCCCTACTATATCGCCAGTCTGAACATCGAGCAGGAGTTCTTTCAGCGCACAGGGACGTATCTGCCATTTGAGGGCATCGCACTTGCGGATACGTTTGAGTTGCTGGAACAGGAGCAAGGCGAACTCTTCACGCGTGAGAACACGGAACGTGTGAAGCGACAAAAGGCAGCAGATATGTTCGTTGTTATCGGTAACCCGCCGTACAACGCTTGGCAAGTCAATGAAAATGATAACAATAAAAACCGAAAATACAAAACAATGGACAAGCAGATTGCGGAGACGTATGCGAAAGACTCCAAAGCAACGCTCAAAAACGCACTTTACGATCCGTATGTGAAGGCGATCCAATGGGCATCAAAGCGGATTGGGGTGGAAGGGATTGTCGTATTTGTAACAAATAATGGCTTTCTTGAAGGTTTGGCGTTCGACGGGATGCGGAAACATCTTGTAGAAGATTTCGACGCGATCTACATTCTGGATTTGGGTGGGAATGCGCGGAAAGGATTAAAGGTTTCTGATGCAAATGTGTTTGGGATTCGGGTCGGGGTGAGCATCAATCTGTTTGTTAAGACAAAGCAAAATCTATCACCGTCTGGTGATATCTTCTACTACCAGACAGACGAACTATGGAACAAAGAACGTAAATTTGATTTTCTCAATGAACATCAACATATTGGTGCTATTGAGTGGAAATCTATTCAACCGGATTCACGACACACATGGCTCACCGAAGGACTCCACACCGAGTTTGATACCTTCATCCCGATGGGAACTAAGGAAGCGAAGGTAAAAAAAGACACAGCAATAGATGTGATCTTTAAGACTTATAGTAGTGGTGTTACAACCGGACGCGACCCATGGATTTACAACTTCAACCAAAACGCCCTTACTAATAACATGCACAGAATGATTGAAAATTACAATGCCGAGGTCGCTCGATGGACGCAAAGGACGAACCAAAATGCCAATCTTGATGATTTTGTGGTGTCAGACGATGCAAAAATCAAATGGAGCTCAACTTTAAAACAAAAACTGAAAGGTGGACAAATCGCCTCATTTGCGGAAACGAAAATCCGACAATCAATCTATCGTCCCTTTACAAAATCCCACCTCTACTTTGACAAAATGGTAAATGATAGAATGCTTGTGTTTCCATCCATTTTCCCTACTGTGGAAACAGAATCGGAAAATAGAGTTATCATCGTTAGCGATCACGACTTCCGAGCAGGCTTTAATACTCTGATGGCAAATCTGATCCCTGACTCTCATATACTTGCGGCTCAGGACCGCTTTCAATGCTTTCCTTTCTACACCTACGACGAAGACGGCACGAACCGGCAAGAGAACATCACCGATTGGGCATTGTCCGAATTCCGAACACATTACGGCAACGACACCATCACCAAGTGGGACATCTTCCACTATATCTACGGACTCTTACACCATCCTGTTTATCGTGAGAAATACGAGATGAACCTCAAGCGCGATCTCCCACATATCCCAACCCCCCTTGCCCCCCTTGACAGGGGGGTTGCATCGGATTTCTGGGGTTTTTCCGAGGCGGGTGCGATGTTAGCAGACCTCCACGTCAACTATGAATCCGTTCCGAAATACGATAAACTCCGAAAGATTGAAACCCCCGGCATGCAGGTCAATTGGGATGTGGAAAAGATGAAACTCTCTAAAGACAAGACGCAGTTGACATATAACGACTTCTTGACGTTGGATGGCATCCCCGGAGAGGTTTATGACTATAAGTTAGGTGCGCGTTCTGCTTTGGAGTGGGTTGTGGATCAGTATCGTGTCAAGACGGACAAACGGAGCGGGATTAAAAACGACCCAAACCGAGAGGGTGAGCCGCGATATATTGTGGATTTGATTGCGCGTGTTATCAATGTGAGTCTAAAAACGGTAAAAGTTGTTGAAGGATTGCCTGAATTGTAGAACTATATTTGTTTGACAAAAAGGGAAAAATAGGGTTTAATACTTTTTCAAGGAGGTTTCTAATGCGTTCTATCTTATTTTTCGGTATTGCATTTTTTGTGTTTTGCTATCCTGCGTTCGGTGAATTGACAGCACGGGATCTGGAGCAAATTCGTCTAATTGTTAAAGAGGATGTCCGTGTGATTGTCAAAGAGGAGATTGGGATAGCGAGGAAGGAACTTGAGAAGGAGATCGTTGCTTCCGAGCAGCGGGTAAAAGAGTATGTTGATGTCAAATTTGAGGGCGTTGAAGGGAAACTTACCTTAGTCGTCGGCTTCATAACGGCACTAATAGTCCTAATTGTTGTGACTGTCGGAATTCCACAGATTCTCCTGGCGTGGCGCGGGCAAAACGAGCGCGAACAAGATAAAAAGATTAAAGAACTGTCGGAAGAGATAGAAGCACTGAAACAACAACGGATTGTAAAGCCTTAGTCATCTGCGCAGATCACTAAGGCGACCAGAGGACATACGTCGGGATATTGAACAGTGTCCCCAGTAGTGCCCACATCCCTACGAACACATAATCCCCCATTACCAAACCCAAAAAGAACGGGATTGCGCGTTGATGTGCCCGTAAACCGAACACCGCGAGGATGATGAACTTTACCAGCCAACCGAGGAAAACAGAGAACCAGAAATCGGCAAGCCCTCCCCACGCAGCGGCGGTCATCACATACCCGATCGGATGGAAGGGCCACCACATAAATTTATGGCGCAGGAAATAAAGGAGCCATGTCATCGCTGCCCCGATCCCCATAGATTGCGTCCCATCCCAATTCGGACCGGTAGGGTTGTTAATCCACCGTTCTAAACGTCTCCCGAACACTTCATTGCCGATACCGACGATATATCCATGTACCGCCAATGCCCCCGTGTCATAGAGTAGATAGAGAAACGCCCAAAACGAGGCGAGCGTGCCGATAACGATTGCGAACATCATCACCCAAACCAGTTTTCGACTATTTATCCCTGAGCGTTCCGCGAGCTTGAACCCTTCCAGCTGATTCGGCATCGGATGCGAGACGTTAAGCCGATTGAGCCAGTAGTAGAACGAAATAATTGTGAGATTCCCCGTACCGACAAACCGTGGTCCGAAAGTGACTGCCATCAATCGTGCCGGATCAAGTGCGAGAATCTCATGCGATGGCGGCCCGAATTCGGCACGAACGCGCGTCACACCGAGTGCCATCAGAATAAAAATAACGATAAAACCGAACACACCCCCTAAGGACATCCCCGCCTTCACCGAAAAGAGTGTAAGTCCGAGACCTCCGAAGACTAAGCCAGCGATGGCAAAACGGTAGGGCATCGGTTCATTTGAATCATCAAACGCCTTTTGGGTTGTCAAACAATTTTGGATGACATCCCGGAGATGCCTGCGCGTCCCCCACAACGCCAACGCGCCGACAGCGAGCCACGCCCCGCCTGCACGTTCCGCAAAATAGAGTTCACCTTCACCCAACATCCCGATACGAACAATCCGCTCAGCTTTACCAAATAGATAGAAAAACCAGGCTGACATCGAAATATCTAATGGCACGAAGAAAGTCAACCCTATAATAAACGGGTAGGCAGATAACGAAATCCACCCGATAGCGTTCCATGGTTTGTCTGTGAACAGATGCGTGATCGAATAGTAGTTGAGCTGGATAGAGGGAACTTGAGGAAATAAATGGCTCAATCCTGCCAGAAGTTCAATAAACCCAGCAACCGCAAAACCTATCCACATCGTGCCGTTTTTGTAAAAACTTTTGCGTCCATGCGCCATCTGGAGCGGTAATTGGATGATCGGATACGCCAATTTTTCACGCTCCGTCCACTGCACACGGATAATAGTGTTCAGACATATTAGCGTGAACCAGAGCAGCGTAACAAACCCCGTCCAGACGAGGATTGGCACCAGCCAACCGCGTAGATGCTTAGGAAGATAGAAGGTTGAACCGCCCTTAAAGTAGGCATCCAGTGCGTAGTCCTCAGGCACGAACCACGTCGGGATGTAACGCCAGAAGAGAGATGCCCACTCATTTTCAGGTGTAGCGAATCGGAAGGGGTGCGCCAGCGTTCCGATCAAAAAGGTCATCATCGAGTGTCCACCGATGGTGGATACCATAACAACCATGATATAGATAACAAGAAGTTCCTGCGGGGTTAGTGCGTTACGGGGGGAAAGTCTTCTCCAAGCAAGATTGAAACCGATAACAACAAAAAGTGTAAAAATAGCATTGAAGAAAAGCGAAACGAAGTTGAGAAGGAACTGCGGCTGGATCATCTCCGCAGCATAGGCGAGCCAATAGGCGTTCCCGATAACAAGGAGTGTACCAATCAGGAGTGCACGGATCGTGATTCCGGATGTAAAGGAGACACGCGGTTCTGGCATGTGTTGAATGGTTGTCAGTCGTCGGTCATCGGTTTTCGGTTAACGGCTTGTAGCAGGTAAATATCCTATAGGATACACACAACATACCTGACTGCCATAAGAACCTACTGATAACTGACAACTGACGACTGATAACCCCTCTACTGTTTAAGGGCTCCCCAAACTACTGTGAGTTTGTCGGCAGGCTCAACAGCTAAGATCTCATCGTCGAAAGTGAGGTCTCCGTAAGTAAGCCCATCCCATGCACCGCCGGGTGTCCACCCAATCTGGTGTTCGCGTTTCCCGTTCTCACAATCGTTTGCGTGGAAACTGAGCCCGATCGTCAATCCGGCTTTCGCTTTGAAGTTCTTACCTTCTCCAGGATTCGCGAACTGAGGGTTGCCGCGCGGCTTCGTTGGGTCAATGGCAACTTCATAAATATAATCGTTCCCATTTTTGATTAGCACCCATTCGGTATTCTCCTTTGACGCGGCGGCGGATAAATCCTTGCCATTCGCTCCGAGTGTCCACTGAACCAGGGTATCCCGCACCATGCCATTTTTGAAATCAAACATAAATTCGACGCTATCGTCTTCCCACCATTTGTTATCAGCGGCAAAGATGTCTTGGAGTTCGTCGTCGGTAATTTCAACAGCGAAATAGATACGGGTCGCATCTTGAGAACTCCACGCAACCCTGCCTTGACCGGTAAAATCGTTGGCTTTCGGGATACCCTGACCGACATCCTTCAATTCATCAAATGCAACGATTTCAGCGCGCTCCCATTCGGTAAGCTTCCCGTCTACCTTAAGGTTTCTAATCTGTTTAGCAACATATTCTTTATCGCGTTTCGCATCAACAGGTGAACTTGTCATATAGCATAACAGTGCAACTGCTGTAACTATCGTGACCGCGATTTTAAACGCCACAAACTTCTTCATTTTAGATCTCCTTTGTCCGTCAACTTAGAACTGTCCTTTCCGGTGGATGACCGGCTTAAGAATACCGCACTGTTCGAGACGCGACTGCGCGAGTTCATACGATTTAGGGCTTAAATCAATTCCGATCCATCTGCGTTGCAGTCGCTCCGCAGCGACACACGTGGTAGCACACCCGCAAAACGGATCAAGTACGATGTCATCAGGGTTACTGCTCGCCGCAATAATGCGTTCTAACAAAGCGATCGGTTTCTGTGTAGGATATCCGATACGTTCTTTACTTCTGGCAGTCAAGTTTGGAATATCTACCCAGATATTGTTCAGTCTTTTGCCCTTTTGTTCATCAAGATACCGCTTGTATCGTGGTACATTTCCCGGTCGTGTTTGAACGATGCGTCCCGCTTCAATCTCTTTGCGCATACGATCTTCCGCCCAACGCCACGTTCTAACGATTCCCATCACTGCGTAAGTTAGATGAGAATCGGGATCGTAGTTCTGCGCTGTTATAGAGGTGAGCGAAAAGCGGCGTTCGGTTTCCGGTTCAACACAATAATACTGACGTTTTGTTTTCTCGTCCAAATTCGCCATATCGTAAGGAATCGTGACAGCCTCAACGTTCCAGACGTACGTATCACTTTTTGAATACCGGAAGATGCTATCGGAATCTCGTGCCAGTCCTTTTTTGAGGTTGCCTTTGGTGGTTATCGCCCGTTGCCATATAATCTCATTTCTAAAGTTATCTTTCCCAAAAACACTATCCATCATCATTTTGAGATAATGGCTGGCGTTATCATCACAATGAAGGTAGAGCGTTCCCGTCGGTTTGAGGATTCGGAACATCTCCAGCATCCGGATGCCCATCATGATGAGATAGGCTTTCATGGATTCCCCATGACTGAACTCGGCAGCACTGATAGCGTGATAGAGTTCGGGTTCTCTCTCCGCGAGTTCACCGTGGGATGCATCATCGAGATCGTCCAACGTCCAAAAATCTTTGAACGTTGCGCCTGCAGCTTCGGTGCCAACCTTTGCTTCAAAGGTTCGATTGGAATTGAAGGGCGGATCCAGATAAATCAGGTCAATAGAATCTGTGTCGAGTCCACGAAGTATATGAAGATTATCGTGTTCAAAAATAGTTCGATTCTCGACATTCATTCTATTTCCCATAATGCTTGAATGAAGATCCCGAATAAGACGAGTAAAATTTTTCCCATAGTTGAATGGAAACGCATTCAGTTTACGGTGTGGCTCGTCGTTTGCCACCATCCATATAGAGCGCAGTTCCAAACATATAGGAACAGGTTTCAGAGGCTAAGAATGTCACGACGTTGGCGATCTCTTCGGGTTCTGCGATGCGACCTGCGGGCAGTTCTTGTCCGAGCGCTTGCAACAATTCCTCAACATCGCGTCCTTCGCGCTCGGCTCTTGCCCCTTGCTGCGTTCTCGCACGACCGGTATTCGTCAACCCCGGACAAACGGTATTCACTAAGATACCATCCGCCGAAACCGCATCAGAAAGTGCACGGGTTATGTTCAGAATACTGATATTGGCAGCACCAGTAGGTATATTCGCTCGGGTCGGACTTGTGCCTGCTGAACCTGCGATATTGATAATCCTGCCCCATCGATGCACCTTCATATACGGAATAACCAATTGAGACATTCGCAGATAACTGTAGGTTTTCAATGCAAGCGCGTCATTAATCAGTTCCGGTGGTAGTTCCAGAATATCAGCATTCCGAGCAGCACCGACATTGTTGACAAGAATATCAACACCACCAAAGCGAGCGATTGTTGCCTGCACCACCTTTTCACAATTCGCCT
Source organism: Candidatus Poribacteria bacterium (assembly GCA_022394775.1). GTDB lineage: Bacteria > Poribacteria > WGA-4E > WGA-4E > WGA-3G > WGA-3G. The sequence continues at coordinate 2,469 of JAGFCB010000203.1, read as the reverse complement.
GTGTGGTTAGATCTCCAGCGACAGCGTGCCCTTTATGCCCAATCTGATTAATTTCCGTGAGTGCTTGGTTTAGCGTGTCTTGGGTTCGGGCAGCGATACAGACATGAACTCCCTCTTGTGCGAGCGCGAGTGCGCACTGCTTACCGATGCCTCGACTGCCGCCGGTAACAATTGCACGTTTCCCATTGAGTCCTAAGTCCATGTATCACCTATCGGGCTACCACGATAGGAGATGTCCACCGAGGAATAGGTAGACATCTCAAACCTCTGATAGAAATTTTCGATCATTACTTATAGGATTTACGCAGCCCCGTTGCAGGCGGGGTTTCAAACCCCGCCTGCACATAATATGTAGATTATCATAGAAAAATGCGTAAGTCCTAACTTATTCGCCATAGGCAGTATGTTTAGGGTCATAGCGATGCGTGGGCGCGCCTATCTTACTTTTTTAGACTTCCCCACGTAAGAGCCACTTTCCCTTTTGCGTCTACAGCGAGTGTAGTCTCGAGGCCATCATTCATAACGGCTTGGATGTCGTCTTCACTGAGTGCCGTGTTGAAGATAATGAACTCGTCTAACAACCCCTCCCACTGTCTCTGTTGATTCCAATCACCAATCCGGGCTGGATCAAGGACACCGGGGTTTCCACCCCAATCGTTTTCGATATCAAGTTCGCCATTAATGAAAAAACGAATTTTCTTTTCCTTCGCGCTATAAGCAGTAGCGATATGGATCCATTTATCCATTTCATCTCCAGTTATTGCGAAGTTGGCGAAGGTATCGCTGCCACCCTGATTGCTATGAATGGAAAACTCTACTTTATTGTTGGGAGCCAGCTGGTAGTGGATATCGCCTACTTTCCAACCGTTGACGTTGAAGAAAACACGCCAAGCGTTTTCTCGCCCTGTGGATTTGACCCAATGCGCGAAAGTAAGTTCTTCAAACTCACCAATCCGTTTCGGAATTTCAATCCACTCGTCTGAGCCGTTGAGTTCGAGCGCATCACCGATTTTACCAGCGACGAATTTACCGCCTTTCACTTCACCATCAAACCCATTTCCAGAAACGTCTTCGGCATCGCCATCAAACAGCCATGCCGCTGCAATCATATCTTCGTTGATCTCTGCGGAGACTGTTAGCCCCATACCTAACATAATCACCACACCGAGAGCAACTGTAATAACCTTTGCGTTCAACAAAGTAACCTCCTATGTGCTGTTAACGGATCCGATAAACTGTATTCATTTACCGATTCCTGCATGACACATCCTTATTTTATGTTATATTTAAAGAAAGATTATAACACAAACAACACAAAAATACAATTCTTGATTAAAACAGAGGGGTTATGCATACGCTAAATAAACCTTCCTTTATGCGGACTGGCTTCCCATTGCGCACACCAATCTTGCCACGACGTTGGACATTGTCGGGTTTCGCACACACGGGCAGGACACGCAATCGCTTCGTGCCAGAGTCCATTTAACGAAGTCCCTGTCCTGCTGAACCGAAAATCTACTGACCAACGGATCATATCGCTGCGGTTGAATAGCGAACGATGGAAGACCAGATTGTTAAAAACGAGTAGATCACCTTTTTGCATATCTAACGTATCAATCTCGGTATGGGATGCGGTAGGTGGAAGCACAGGAACGGCGAACGCTTCATCAGGAACGCGATGATACGTTTGTAAACCCGCCTTGTGGCTACCGGGTAGGAATTGTAAGGCACCGTTCTCCGTTTCGACATCCACTAACGGAAGCCACACAGTAAGATGTGTGTCATTTTCAGTGTCCGGCATATACGCGCTGTCTTGGTGCCAAGGGAGTGTGGTCAATTTTTCGTTCGGCAGTTTCGGACGTACCCAAAAGTCGCCGTTGAATTGGATATCGCTACCGATAAGATGCTCAAGGACATCCAGTACCTTCGGATGCGTTATCAGGTCAAAGAGTGCCTCGCTAAAGACAAGTGTATGCCAGCCAAAGACTTCGTTCTCCCTGTCACACGCCTTTAGGATCGCATGCCAACGATGTTCAAAAGGCAACGCTTCATACGTGTCAGAGATTACGCCTTCGTTATAGAGTTCGGTGGCACGTTTATCAACGACATCAGAGACAACAGCAATTAACGGCGCGATATCTGCCTCACACAGTGCCGATTTTATAACAAGGTAACCTTGTTCCGCAAATTTTTCAGAATACGTTCCCATCGTTTTTATTTTTACACGCGTCCAGTGAGATATTGGGACCTCACTGGACGATAAAAGGCGGATAAGGGTTTTCTATACTATAACTTGGCTCTTAGTTGATCCATCAGTCCATCTGGTGGGTCAAACGGAAGATCAATCACTTCGTTAGTGATCCCGCTATAGTAAATTCCCAAAAGCAGATTGAATTCGGCGAGGGACTGTTCAAGATGCGTGGGATGCACCTTACTTTCATCGTCAAGCCAATCAAAGACAGCCTCGGT
>JAGFCB010000275.1 GCA_022394775.1 Candidatus Poribacteria bacterium | reverse complement strand
GGTACCGCAATATCCGGTGGAACGGACGTTGCTTGTGACGGGTGTGCTTGATGCGCTGATGCACTCGCGAGCGGAGGGGTATACCCGAATTGAGACCCCTCATTTGGCTGAAATTGCGTATCGTTCTCACGAGAAGATGCCGATTCGACCGGTTGCCCCGCGTCCTGAGGGTGCGACGTTGGAACCACTATCTTAGAGATAGGATTTACGCAAAAAGCAGCGATTTTGGTATTTTAAACCCCCTAAATCCCCCTTATCAGGGGGACTTTAAAAAGGAATGCGTAAGTCCTATCATCCTAAATCCCCCTTAATCAGGGGGACTTTAAAAAGGAATGCGTAAGTCCTATCATCCTTGTAATCGAATGTAGTCAGCGCGGCAATAAAGCCGCGCTTGTTGTTTTAGCGTTCGGGACGTGCTGGAATACCTGTCTCTGCGGATTCGTAGATGAGGTCCATCAATTCGGATTGGATGATTCCGTTCATTGGACTGGTACGGGGTTCTGCTCTGCCCATAAGTGTATCGATGAAGTTGTCATCAGGTGAACCTGCGGACATGTCGTCTGTAATTGGGGGTGGGTCCAATGCTTCGTTCCCTTTCCAAACGCGAATCCAGCCGCCACCCCAGCCATCAATCTCAATCCGACCATTCTCAAAGACTAATGCCATGTGCGTGCCGCCGGGGCTTGGGCAATTGCCGCTCACTGCCATCGCAGCCAGCACACCATTTTCAAACTTGACGTTCATCGACGAGTTGATGTCTACCTCACGATCATGGTTATCGGTGTATGCGTAGACTTCAGCAACTTTTGATTCGACTGCCCAACAGAGACTGTTCAGAAGGTGTGCGCCGCTATCATAAGCCTGTCCGCCACCAGAGAGTTTTGGGTCCTGCCGCCACGTTCCGGTTGTGCCCCCTTTCCAGCCTTGCGTAATATAGCCGATCACCAGTTCCAACTTGCCGAATTCTCCACTACGAATAATCTCTCTCGTATAGTAGAAGTTCGGAGTGCATGGGGTATTATAGCCAATTGTCAGCGTCAGTCCGGTCTCTTGCACTTTTTCAGCGAGGGTGTAGGCATCTTTAGAAGACGTGACCATCGGTTTTTCCATTAACACGTGGCATCCGGCTTCAAGTGCCTGCATACCGTGTTCAAAATGGAGCGTGTGCGGTGTAGAGATAACCACAGCGTCCGGTGTTGTTTCTTTCAGCATAGTGCTGATGTTGTCATAAGCACCCGGGCGCGGGCTGAGATCGGATAAATTCCGATCAATATAACCGTCGGCGATGTCGGTGTTCACATCACACGTTCCAACAATTTGGACATCGGGGTTCGCATTCATACGTCTGGCGTGGCCGGAGGAGTTTCCGCCACATCCAATCATGGCAAGTCGAATCTTCGCCATATTTTTCTCCTTGTTTTTTTAGTTGTCAGTTATCAGTTTTCGGTTTTCAGTTAAAGAGGTTTCTGATAAGACGAATGCCTCTTTCTGAGCTCTGAAGGATTGCGGTTCCTGCTCTGAGACCTAATAAACGACTGGGCTTTCATGCTGAAACTTCGCTAAATCGGCGACACGAATCGCGCCATCGCCGAACACCCGTGTAAAGGCGTGCCCGTTATGCGATTTTGTATCACCATGCATGTAGCAGACACTGAAGGCGCGTCGCGGAATATCCGTACTGTTCGTGCCTGAACTGTGTAGCATCCAATTGTGGAGTAAGACGACTTCTCCGGCTTTCAATTCCATCGGTAGCGGTGTAGCCTTTGCGACGATGTCGTCAATGTGTTCCTGTGTGAGAAAACCGGATCCATTTTCAGGGTTGATGAGTCTGCTATGCGACTTCGGAATGATATGCACACAGCCGTTCTCAATCATTGCCGGATCTAAAGCCGTATAAATCGTAAGCTTCGGATCGCGGTCGAGATCCCTCCATCTATCTTGATGCCACGTAAGTTGCGTGCCTTCATGTGCAGGTTTATTCATAAACATCGCCCGAAAACAGGCAACAGGGGTATCATCTCCGTAGATTTTTGCGCAAACCTCTTCAAAAACTGGTTTCTGGAGATACGCCAAAAAGATAGGATCGAGTTCAAGGTTCTGGATTTTCCGATACAGGAGCGTTGGTCCTTTATGTCCTTTCGACTGCGGTCCTGGTGCGTTTTTGCCGGGTTCTCGGTCGAGTTGCATCATGATCTGGTCGTAATCCAAGGGTGCTGTGCCGAGCATGATGTCGTCCATCCGCTGCTGGATTTGTGCGAGTTCGGCATCCGTAGCGACTTGTCCGATGCGCACATAGCCGTTTTCCCAGAAATGTTCCCACTGTTCGTCTGTTATATGGTGTTCCATGCTGTGCCTCCGAGTTGAGCATGTCGTGATTTCAACTTTTGTATTGCAAGTTTGACTTACATGCTGCGCCAAAAGTTTGTATACAAAGTATACCATATATTTTAAGATGCATGAAAGAAAATTGCAATCTTGTTGTTTTCCTCAGGAGTACTTATGGTAAATTTTAGAATTGCTTGGAAACTTTCGATGCTCGGTTCTAACCCCCTAAAGAATCAGAATCAACGGTATGAATGCCTTATAGGCATTCCCCGCCCCTTATCAGGGGGACTTTGAAGGTTTCGCGATGGGATGAGTTATTGATAAATGTCTACTTTTTTAAAATAATGCAACCTTTTGAAATGTAAGTTACGTCACTTCAATCAGTAGATGTTAGATTTCGGGTGAGTTGTTCCTCATACACTGAACAGTGCTTTCACTTTGGAAGGAGAAAACCGTGCGCTTTTTCATGATTAATCTGATTCTGGTCTTTTTGTTGTTCTTCGGGATTGGTTACCTTGCTTTCAGCTAAACGCCTAAAAAATTAAGGACGCAGATGCTTGAACAACGAGAGGCATAAGATAATACTGACAGATGTTTAGCCCAGCCGGAGATGAATTTTTTATTTTTTTAGAAATAATGCAACCTTTTGAAATGTAAGTTACGTCCCTTAAATCAACAGACGTAATAATTTGGGAGGCGGCGTGCAATGCAACAGACAACGCAACAGAGCGATGCACAACTCATTCAGCGGATATTACAAGGTGACCAGGAGGCGTTCAGCCCCTTGATAAAGAAATATCAGAAGGGGGTTCACGCCCTGGCGTGGCGGAAAATCGGTGATTTTCACATCGCCCAAGAAATTACACAAGACTCGTTTCTCAAGGCGTATGAGAAACTCCGTACCTTGAAAGACCCTAACGCGTTTGCCGGATGGCTTTACGTGATTGTAGCAAACTTATGCCTTGATTGGCTCCGAAAGAACCGTATCCCCATGGAATCCCTTGATACCGCCGATTCAAGCGAGGTGGACAAAGTGTCATATTCTCAATATGTATCAGAGAAACAGGAAGAAGATGCCGACGAAACACGCCGCGAGGTTGTCAAGGAACTGCTGAAAAAATTACCGGAAAGTGAGCGGACAGTGATGACGCTGCATTACCTCGGCGAGATGACCATCAAAGCCATCAGTGAGTTTCTCGGTGTCTCCCAGAATACCGTCAAAAGCCGACTCAGCCGCGCGCGCAACCGTTTACGGAAAGAGGAAGATGTTGTAATTCAGCAGAACCTCGGCAGCTTCCAACTCCCAGATAACTTGGCGGAGAACATTATGCAGGAGGTTTCACGTATAGCACCTGTTCCGCCTCCGGTGAGTAAACCGGTAGCACCCTTAGCAATTTCTGCTGCCTGCGCTGTCTTGATTTTCCTAATGATTGGGGTTAGCACCCCGTACCTCTCCCGTTTTCAGAAATCGTACAACCTCGATGCCACCTCAGAACCGACAGTTGAGCTGATTGATGCAGTTTTTGTTGTGGATACCCCGGCGAAGCCTGCGGTCCGAAGTCAGCCAGGGCGTTCATACACCGCGGGTAAGCGTCCCGGCGCAGGTCAGAAATCCGACGCATCGCTTTTTGCCACACTGCCAGTCGATACGCCAGAAGTCTCAACGCCGAAACCGCAGTGGAACCAAACGAAGGGTCCCGAAGGCGGGGTCGTCAACAGCCTCTTCACGGCATCTAACGGCGACGTTTATGCCAGAGCAGGTGCGGATCTCTATAGGTTAACAGACGATAGAAGCACGTGGATACCCGCCAATACTGACGCGTCTCTTAACGGTGCCTCGCAAATGGCAGAACATGAGGAGACCCTCTATATCGTTTCTGACACGGAAACGCTTGTTTCGGTAGATAGAGGTGAGACGTGGAACACACAGGGTGCGCGTCCAGAAGGCGCGTTGATTGACACTGTCATAACAGATGAGGCACTTTATTTGGGACTTGCTGACGGCGTATTCCGCTCTGTGGATGCCGGTAAATCGTGGACATCTCTTAACGATGGAAACTTGGCGGATAGAGAAATTCGGGCAATCACCGCTATTGAAAACACTGTTTTTGTAGGTACGGATAAAGGTCTCTATCGCCACGGTTCGGAAGGTTGGACGCAATTACAGGTAGGTGAAACCGAAAATATCCGCGCATTGGCGAGTGCGGAGCACCGACTCTACGTTGCTGTCGGAAATGATGTTAAGCATAAGACGTTTGGAATGACCATTTCAATTTTATCGGCATCCAAGACCTCTCTGTCGCTTTACCGATCAACAGACCTCGGAGATTCATGGCAGGCAATAGATTTCGTAGAAGTGGATTCCGAGGACAATTCCGAGCAAAACGGTTGGTTTAGTTTTTCCCATGAAGTTAACGAACCAGAAACGGGAGCCGACGCAGAAGTGGAAAAGACTTCCCGCCTTAAAATGGTAGCAGCGCAAGAGAAACTTTTAGTCTTAGATGACGGGAAGAGTTATTACTCCAGTGATGCCGGGGAGACATGGGTATCTTTAGATTTAGACACCCTAAATATGGCAGACACTTTCGCCGTTGCCATGTCGAGTGCGAATACTTTCTACACAGGGGGTCGATTCGGGATTCAGCGCACCACCGATGCAGGTGAAACATGGCATCCGTTTAACACAGGATTGGTGCGGACAAGTGTGAGTAATTTGGTCTATGCCAATCACGCGCTCTACGCGACAATATGGAAAAAACTTGTTGTCTCGTATGATGCGGGTGAATCGTGGGCACCTGTGCTACGTTCTCCTGAAACTCTCACGAGTCTGATGAAATTTAACGATACGCTCTATGTCAAAGGAGTCACAGTGACATCGCCTCAACTTTTCCGTGTATCTGCCGAGGATAACGGGTTAACGCCTATCCCCGAAATGCCAAATTTAGTGACATCAGACGTTGAAACACTCATCCGTGAAAAATTTGAAAACATCTTTGGGGAACGCGTTCAAGATGAACCTGAGAAAAATGCTGAGGAACGTACAAAATTAACACTTGAAGATTTCGATCTGGATAAGCTCGGCACTGTTGGTAGTCAGGCCTTAGAGGAAGGTATGGTTGAACTCATTCAGGCATATTTTGGGAGTTTCGCTGTCAGCGGTAGCACTCACTATATGGAATATAACCAGAAACTCTTCAGGTGGAAGCCCGGTATGACGGAATGGTTTGATACTGGCTTAGCAGATGCGGGTGAATCTATTCATTCTATTGCGAGTCTTAATGAGCAGGGTACCATCGATTTCAAAATCGCAGTCTCAGGTGAAACTGTTTACGTTGGCAAACGGGACGGACACCTGCTTCAATCGTTTGATGAAGGCGATACTTGGAGCGATGTCACTGCGAATCTCCCGTTTGCTGTTACGAAATTCGAGGCTATCGCCTTCGCCGGACCCACGCTTTACGCGGTAACCGATAAAGGTGTTACGTATTCAAGCGATGGCGTTCGTTGGCACACGGCGACCGATCCAAAAGGCGCGTCGCTTGTCATAGAAAAAATGGCAGTTGAAGGCACAACGGTATATGGCGCGACTGAACAACAGATATATCAATTGAAAGAGCATTCAAACAGATGGGAACCCGTCACACCGGAAGTTCCGAG
>JAGFCB010000188.1 GCA_022394775.1 Candidatus Poribacteria bacterium | reverse complement strand
CAGAGATCGCTTCCCCTTGGGAAACATCGCATTTCAATTGGATGCCATCCGACAAACCGAGGGGAAGTAGATTCTCAACCCATGCAATCTCCACGCTCTCAATTAAGTCGTTGATTTAGAGTACTATTCAAATCTCACTTTGATAAATTCTCTCATATTCTGATCGTGCGATTTCATAGTCCAACATCTCTCCATCGTCCACTTCTCGTGCGATCGTTAACCCGAGCGACTGCCACAACGCTTTTGAACGGATATTGTCCACTGGAACATCCACTGGACAGAACCTGTCAATTTCCAACTTTTCAAACGCGTGTGCCATCAAGCATCGCACAACTTCTTTTCCATAGCCTTTCCCCCACAGGGTTTTATCCCAAATCCCGATAGGTAAGCGCATTATTTTTTCGCCCTCAATTTTTGCCCGGTCCAAGTTCATCCACTGCAAACAGACTTCGCCAATCGTTCGTCCACTTGCTTTTTCCACGATCGCAAACAGAAATCCGCTATCCCTCATGAATTTACCGGCCTTTTTGAGATATTCCTTTGTTATCGGTTTATCAGGTGGGGATTCCTCAATCGCATTTAGAAATTCAGGATCTCTGTAGAACGGAATAGCAATATCAAAGTCGGCATCTTTGAAGGGTCGAAGCTTCAGGCGTTCAGTCTCCAAGTGAATATTGTGGCATGCAAAGTTACCTATTTGTATCATATTATGAGTTCCCTTTGAATTTTGGAAGTGTGCTTTTGACCCCCGCAGTTATAGATAAATTGAGTGCAAGTACCGAGACAGCATGCGCGGTTGAAATGTCTACTACGGGTGTCCTTAACGCGCCTCAAATCCAATATGCCGCCATATAAATCTAAGAAAGGCGTAAAACCCAATCTCATAATACGACATAAGTGGGGTGTTCGGTTTCATTTGGTATTTCTTTAATGCATAAATACTATAGACTAAATAGATAGGTAAATTTGCTCAAGACTGTCCAGTCGTGTGCATGGAAACCGTCCGATGTATCCCAAGCTTGATCGTATACGAGGTAAAAATCGCTTCCCGGACGATAGATGTAATTGAGCAAGAAATTCGCGCTTGCCCGTTCCGCACTATCGTTCCATTGTGTGTATAATTTAGTAAAGAAACGGGTATTTAGTGCATAACTAATACGTGCGCCAACAACGTTTGTTGTGAACAGATCCGTCTCGGGCAAATTAATCCAGTTGCGTTGATAACGGGTTTCGATCGCGAGTTGATACGTCATCCGCCACTGACTATCAATGCTGGCCCCCACGCGGTTGCCGTGAAAATAGTCTCCATAATCCAGGCGGCCGAATACAGCAAACGGACGACTACTCTCGGTGAACCCTCTTAGCGAAACCTGATTCATCTCATAATCACCAGCGGGAATCTCCGCATCACCGATACTAAAGGCTTCATCAACACTGTCAAAAAATCGTCGGAAATCAAGATTAAGCCCGTCGTCTGAATACCGAATCACATCCGCGTCGATCCCGATATCCCAACCGATGCGTGTGTTATCGTGGTTGAGTAGGTAACCACCAGAGAAGCCTGCACCCACATCCCGTATACCGTAGCGGCTGACTTGGACTTCGTAGTTGGTATTCAACATGAGGGACCGGATGTCCCTTCGATGCATGAACCCCATTTCGCTCGTAAATTGGGGACCGATGTCGAGGTACGAAGCGTTAACGCGAAAATGCTTGTTTCGCCAATCATTTGAGAGGTACCATGCCATATCGCGTTCTTCTGGATCTGGCGACCAACTCCCAACCGTCATAGCACGCATCCGCCACTGATCGTGTGGTCTGAGAAACAGGTCTATCCCGCCGTTGCGATGGTAATCGCTACCGAAATCGCTTTGTCGGTTAGTGAGAATGAAGCCGACGGTTGAATCGCTAAGAATATCACGTTGCATTCTTAGCACAGAGAAGTTCGTCATAGGAATTTCCCCGGAAGCATCGGTTGTCATGTTGAGCGCACCTATACTGTAAGCACCGACCTTTCCCGTTAGTTTACCACCACCGAGCAGCCGGACCTCCCTTTCATCTTCAATCCCAATGCTGCGACTATAGAAAATCGACAACGGCGGTGGACCGAAACCTCCGATACCTGCGCCAAAGGCAAAGAGTCCGCTACCCTCAAGGAAGAAATCGCGCCGCTCTGGAAAATAAAGACTAAATCGTGTGAGGTTAACCTCTTCCTGGTCCGCTTCTACCTGTGCGAAATCGGTATTCAGCGTCAAATCTAAAGTCAGGTTAGAGGTTACACCGTATTTCATGTCCAATCCGAGGTCGCGTTCAGTGGTACGCTGCCAGTTCCCATCTTCGAGATTCCTTGCCAAGCCGCCGAGGAGATACGGTTTAACATCAAAATAGGATGGCGACGCAATACCTTGTAACCCTGTGAGTTTACCTTGATATATCGGATGATATGTCCCGGGCCAACTCTGACTCCGAGGCACCTGAATCCACTGCGTCGTTTGATTAAGCCTTGCAATGTTGCGTCCAAAATTCACACCCCATACCATCGAATCTTTTTTCTTAAACCGGAGTTGATTAAACGGAATCGCGATTTCGACTGTCCACCCTTTTTCGTGTTGTTGTCCTGCAGCTTCCCAGATACAGTCCCAACTTCCGTTGAGGTTTTCGCCGCCATCAGTGACAGCAGTGTCTGACAGCGCGCCGAGGGCATTCGTCCGAAAGAAGAAACACTGCCGCTTATCGCCATAGGTGTCAAGCATAATGTAAACATTATCATTTTGCCAGAGTTGCCCGTCGCGCCGCATTTCGTTGGCAACAACCCTATCAGGTTCGGAATCGTAGCACTCAAATCCGATGTAAAGTTTTTCTGTGTCATACAACATGCGAACTTCTGTGCGCTCGGTAGCTGGTTGACCTTCATCAGGAAATTGTTGGATAAAGTCGTCAATCATTTGGGTCTGAGACCAGGCTTCTTCGTTGAGGTGCCCATCAATTTCAATCGCCTCATGCGTCAACAGCGGTTTGATTTCTTTGTTGGCTTCAACATTTAGGGTCGCTGCAGCAATCACCGCGAATATCAGAAAAACGATTCTGTGGTGCATCTTTTCTCCTTTTTTAGATTTTCTTGCCTGCAAACGTGATATTTTGTTGTCCTTTAAAAGAGAAAACCCCTCACCGAAATCTCATTTTGTGGCGTTCAGTGATGGGCGTTATATTGTGTAATTCGGAAAGTCTTTTATTTTTCACTTACTCGCCCACCACTGCGCGACATGAAATACCAATCAGCACGACACCAAGACCGATGAACGTGCAGCGGCAATTTTTATGCATCAGTGTGATAGACGAGAAATAAAACATCCGAGAGTCCTATTTAGAATTCATGTATGTTAAGTATTGTAATATATTTTAGGCGTAAATGTCAAATTTTTTATCTTCCTATTGACACTAAAACCTTTAACCTTCGGGTTTCTGAAAAATTCATATTTCTTTAAAAAAAAGCAAAGTGGTTCACAACTAAAGATGAAAATGAACAGTTGTATCTCAGTTTTACAGCTTCGGAACACTTGACGAGACAGCGGATGTGGGTTATAATAGGTGGCAAGACGCGTATTGAAACCGAAACTTAAAAATAAAGAGGATATTTTCATGAAAGGCTTGCTCGTTCTTAGCATATTTGCGACACTCATATTAGCGTTTGACATCCAAGGTGTTATCGTTACTGAAGATGATCCCGTCCTTGTAGCTGCCCGGTTCGATATCGCCATCAGTGAGATCATGTACGCCACCAACACCGACAAACTTCCGCAGTGGATCGAACTTCACAACAGAAGTGGACGAACAGTCAACCTTGAAGGGTGGGAAGTTACAGTCATGAACCATCCAGAAGATAAATCCGTATTCGCCACCACGGTCACCTTCACTTTAGGCGCGAAGATACTTGATAGAAACGAAGTGCTGCTACTCGTGACTGAGCAGGCACCCAACTCAGGCGTTGGCACTGTAAAAGGGGATATCGCAGCAGACCGAGTTATCATTCTAAAAGACCTTATTAGCGGCACACTGGGCTATCGTCTGTTGAGCCAAACCGCTTTCAGAATCATCCTCAAGGCACCGGCTACCACGAAAACACTGCGCAGACGCAAGGTCCTAAGCGACATCGCCGGTAACCTCGGGGAAATGCCCGAATGGAAACTTCCACTGATTGAGGGAAACCAACGGAGTTCTATTATCCGAGCGTATGAAGGTAACAACACAACGGGAGAGCCGTATGATGGCACGGCAGCAGACGGATGGAAACTTACAGCCAAAAAGGGTCCCCGGGATATAATACAGACCACTACCTACTATGGACATCGCAATGATTACAGCACACCCGGGTATCGTATACCTACCGCTTTACCCGTGGCACTCTCCAAATTTCGTCCTGAACGGAAAAAATCCAGCGGTGAAGTCGTTATCAAATGGATAACCGAATCTGAGATGAACAACGCAGGCTTCCACATCAAACGAAGCAGCACCAGAGACGGTGAGTTCAAGATCATCGCCATGATCCCCGGCGCAGGCACAACCGACAAAAGGCAGATCTATACCTACACCGATAAGACTGCAAAACCGAATGTCGTCTACTATTACCAGATTGAATGTGTCTTCGTAGATGGTACCCCTCAGACACTCTGTACTACGCACCTCAAAGGGCATATTAGTGCTTCTCGTCGCTTTGAAGTGGATCCATTTTGGTGGAGAAATTTAAATCGGTAAAATCAAATCTCCAAGTCGTGTCCTTTTAGTGTGTTCTCAACACTATACCCATAGTGAGGTATATCTATAGCAGCCTCCTTCCCTTTATCCTTTTTTATGGTACCCATTGTATGAAAGTGAGCAGAATATCTTTACTCAGTTTGCTAACTTTAGCGGTTTTGTTCTCATGCGCGCGAGCACCCCAACAGATTGTTGAAGGACCCGTGGTCGGCTCAACACTTGAAGCAGGAAGCCGTTTTGTTGTCCGTGTAGAAGGTAGACATGGGGCTGCGAGTGGCTTTTTCGTGGAACTCGACAAAATCGCAACCAACATTCACGTCGTCGCACACCCCGGCCCCGTCTTCATAAAATCCTCTGAGAAAAAGAAAACCTGGACCGTAGAAGGTGTCACTGCGTTTGATGTCAAAAATGATCTCGTTATCTTAAAAATTGCCGGTGAAGGCACACCCCCTCCACTTGGCGACAGCGATACTGTTGCGGTAGGGAACACGGTTAGTACCACAGGCTACCCAGGTGGAACGTATAAGGCTACGAAAGGCGTTGTCCATCGTGTCCGTAATAACGATAAATGGCTCCAGATGGAAATCTCGCTTTCTGGTGGCAGTAGCGGCAGCCCTGTACAAAACAGTAAAGGTCAGGTTATAGGGATCGTTTCTGCTGTAGAAGATCCTTACAGTTATGTCATCCCGTCAAACGCGCTACGGACATTGATTGCCCAATCGGGACCTGTGGAGCCTTTGATACAATGGCGTAAACGAGAGCCTATTCGTGCTTATATATACTCTGTTCGCGGGCAACGTAAATACAATGCAAATCACTATGACGATGCTATAGCAGATTTTGATAAAGCCATCACACTGTACCCACAGAAAGCGGATGCCTACTACAATCGAGGGCTTGCGAAATTCACGATTGGAGATATTGAATTCGCTCAAGGCAATCTGGAGGCAGCTTGGCGGTTATATGAAGCCGGTATCGAAGATAGCACACAAGCCATCAAACTTAACCCTGAAGATGCTTATGCATACCACAATCGCGCAGGTGGGAAGTTCCGACTCGGTCAATCCAAAACCAATCAAGGCGATACAGCGAAAGGACAACGGTATTATCAAGGCGCCATCCAAGATTGGACGCAAGTTATCAAATTAAATCCAAAACTTACGGATCCGTATAACAATCTCGGAATAACAAAGGTGACTCTCGGTGAAGCTAAAGACAGTCAGGGAGACATCACAGGCGCGCAGGAATTATATGCGGCGGCGATTGAGGACTGCACCCAAGCCATACGGTTAAATCCAGAGTATGCCCAGCCATATATCAATCGTGGATATGCACAGTTCCGACTCGGTAAGACGAAAGCAGATCATCAAGACCTTGGAGGTGCACAGGAATTATATGCAGCCGCCGTTCAAGACTTTACCGAAGCGATACGATTGGCCCCAGAGAGTGCTTATGCTTACGGCAATCGAGGTGTTGCCAAAGCTGCGCTCGGTGATGCTGAAAGTGCGATAAAGGACTTTGATGCAGCGATCCAAATTAACCCCGAATATACCGAAATCTACTATGATCGTGGACGCGCAAAGGAAGCACTTGGACAAAAGGAAGCTGCACAAGCAGATTTTGAGAAGGCTAAGAACTTAAAACCAGATATGGAATAATAACTGTGGATCATCAGTTTAGAGGTGTTTGTTTATGAAGGATGACCGAAAGTCTATATTCATTTTACTGGTACTGAGTTTTCTTTTCTCGTGTGGACTAACTCCGCAACACACAATTTCCGAGAAACCAGTCACGCCTCCCGTAAACTCGATCTCTGAAAAAGCGAGACGTTCTACCGTAGTCATCGTCAGTTGGACCGGCACTAAAATCGCTTATGGCAGCGGTTTTTTCGTGGCAGCTGACAAAATTGCGACCAACATTCACGTTGTCGCGCGTCCGGGACCTATTTTCGCAAAATCAGTTGACGGCAAGACAATCTGGGCAGTAGACGGTGTCACTGCGTATGATGCAAAAAACGACCTCGTTGTCCTAAAGATTGCCGGCGAAAGCGCACCACTGTCCTTAGATGATAGTGATAAAGTTCAAACGGGTGAACCTATTATTGCCATGGGCTATCCCGGTGGAGAATACAAAGTCATGCACGGAACTATAGGTAGCAGTCGGAAAATCTATAAATGGATTCGGATGAAAGTGGATACGGCTGTAGGCAGTAGTGGAGGTCCTGTGCTGAATATGGATGGTCAAGTCATCGGCATTATAGTTGGTTACGGCGACGACGCTTTTCATTCGTATGCCATACCTGCAAACGTGCTTAAGAAGTTACTTGCTAAATCCGATTCAATTGAATCTTTGGTAGAGTGGCGTAAGCGAGACTTTATTCGTGCACATGCCTACCACGTTCAAGGACAAAAAAAGTACAGATCCAGGGACTATAAAGAAGCCATAGCAGATTTTGATAAAGCCATACAACTAAATCCAGACGTGGCTTTTGCTTACTACAATCGGGGGACAGCGAAGTTTCGACTTGCTGAATCCGAACATGCACATGGAAATTCGCAAAAAGCGAGGTAGTTGTATCAAGACGCAATTAATGACTATACACGAACGCTCGAAAAATCCCCTTGGAATGTTAACGCATATCGCAATCGTGGATTTGCCAAAGCAAAACTCGGGCGAAGGGAAGCCGCAGAAGTAGATTTTCAAAAGGCGAAGGAATTGGACCCCAATGTTGGAAAGTAACTTTGAATAATTAAATGGGAGGCAACAATTGATGAAGCAAAACAGCAAATTTTTATTTATTTTTTTGGTATCGGGTCTTCTCCTCTCTTGTGGGCAGGCACCTCAGCAGCTTGTTTCGGAGAAGCCCGTCGCGCCGGTTGTAGACTTAACGTTCAAAAAAATCAGAGATTCTATCGTATTGATTGAAAGTGAGAATGCATCTGGCATAGGTTTTTTCATTGCACCAGACAAGATCGCAACGAGTATTCATGTCGTCGCACCCGCGTGTCCCATTCTTGTAACATCTTTCGACAAATCAAAAAATTGGACAATAGAAGGTGTTGTTGCGTATGATACAAAAAACAAACTAGTCGTCCTGAAAATCGCCGGTGAAAGCACGCCACTGCCTTTCGGAAACAGCGATACACTTGAAATTGGTGAATCTATCTCTATTTTCGGCTATTCCGATGGAGAATATAAGGTCACGGACAGCAGTATACAAAGCAGGCAAAAAAATAATAAATGGCTCAGGGTAAATACAACGACTGCTAAAGAGACCAACGGCAGTCCAGTGCTTAACAATAAGGGACAAGCCATCGGGATTATTGTGCCGTATAATAGCAGTTCGTATAGTTACGCGATTCCTTCAAGCGCGCTTGCGGCATTGCTTGACGTGTCTATGCCAATAGAAACTTTAGTGGAATGGCAGCAGCGAAAACATATCCGTGCTGCGGCATTCTACAGTTCAGGTGAAGAAAAATTAGGTGCCGAAGATTATACTGGCGCGATCATTCACTTTAATAAAGCGATTGAATTCAATCCTGAGTATGTCCGTGCCTACTATGAACGCGGGAGAGCGCAAGCTTATCTTGGTAACTATGACAGTGCGATAGCCTCCTGTACACAATCTATTGAAATAGACCCGGATGCGCCAGATGCTTACTTCCTCCGTGGGAGTGTGAAGGCTCAACTTGGTGGTGACTATGCTGCTGCTGCGGTCATTGATCTTGATAAAGCGATTGAACTTGACGCTCAGCACGCTAATGCTTATAATAATCGCGGAGGTATAAAACTCATACTTGGTGAATCCGAGGAAGCCAACGGAAATGCTGAGAAAGCACAAAGTTTATATGAAGAGGCAATCACCGATTGTGATAAAGCCCTCCAGATAGATCCGGAGGATGCTAATCCGTATAATTTTCGCGCGGCCGCAAAGTTAGCTCTGGGTGATCTTGAGGGGGCAGTGTTTGATCTCAATAGAGCCACTGAGATTGACCCCAATGATGCTGATGTCTATAACAATCGAGGACATGTGAAATTCAGACTTGGTAAATTCGAGGCTGCCCGCGGGAATACTCAAGAAGCACAGCGTTTCTATGAAGCAGCGATTGAAGACTATACACGGACTATCGAGATTGATTCAGAGCATACGCATGCCTATAATAATCGAGGACTTGTAAGGTCCAAACTTGGCGAATCCGAAGGCGACCGTGGGAATGTAGGGAAGGCACAGGGGCTATATAAGGAAGCAATTAAAGATCATACGCGAGCCATTGATATTAATCCAAAAGATGCTGATGCCTATAGTAACAGGGGGCGTGTAAGGTTTAAACTTGGCGAATCCGAAGTCACACGCGCCAATGCTAAGGAAGCGCAGAATTTGTATAAATCGGTGATAGCCGATTGTGGTAAAGCCATTGAGATTGATCCAGAGAATACTGATGCTTACAACAATCGGGGATCTGCGCAGTTTCGTCTTGGGACATTCGCCTCTGACCGTGGAGATGTACGGAAAGCACAGGAGCTATATAAGGGGGCAATTGAAGATTGTACGCGAGCCATTGATATTAATCCAGAGAATGCCGATACCTACCACAAACGGGGAATTGTGAAGTGTAAACTTGGAGATATTAAATCCGAGATGGGGGACGCGGAAATAATACAGCAGTTGTATCACGAGGGTATCACTGATTTTGATAGATACACGCGTCTGAAGTATCCTGAGAATGTTAATGAGCCTGTAGCAAATACGGCATCCGAAAAGGTTATAAATTCCGTAGTCCGTGTATTGAGTTGGGATGATAAATTTTCCGTTAGTAGCGGTTTTTTTGTAGAGAAAGACAAGATCGCAACGAACATCCATGGCGTTGCCAAAACTGGTCCGGTTTATGTAACACTTAGGAATGAAGAAGCAATCTGGAAGGTTGAGGAAGTCACTGCGTTTGATGTAAAAAATGATCTTGTCATCCTAAAAATTGCAGGTGAAGGTATCCCGCTACCCCTTGGGGACAGTAACGTACTCCAAAGCGGTGAACCTGTTGTTGCTGTGGGGTACCCCGGCGGGGGATATAAAGTCACGACAGGAGTTATAGATAGCATCCGGAACGGTGGTAAATCGATCTGGATGAAAGTTGTAATTTCGGGTGGAAACAGTGGTGGTCCTGCGTTAAACAGTAAGGGACAAGTCATAGGTATTAATACTGCTGTAGGTGAACATTATGCCTATGCTATGCCTTCAAATGCGCTCAAAGCATTGATTGCTCAGCTGGGATCAACCGAACCATTGGGAAAGTGGCGTAAACGAGACCACATTCGTGCCCACGCTTACTACATTCAGGGACAACAGAAATACCAATCCGATCGCTATCCTGAAGCATTATCTCACTTTGATATATCCATACAACTAAACCCTGCATTCATTAGTGCCTACAAGGGGCGCGGAAGTATTAACGCCAACCTTGGTAATCATGAAGAGGCTGTAGCCGATTATAATACAGTTATTCGACTTAACCCAGACGATGCTGCAGCCTATCACAATCGAGGATATGCTCATTTCCAACTTGGTAAATCCAAATCTTCCGGCGGGAAGGCAGAGGAAGCACGAAAGTTATATCAGGCAGCTGTTGAAGACTGGACACAAGCCATTAAATTAGTACCGGAGTATACCGATGTTTATAATGATCGCGGTGTTGCAAGACTTATGCTCGGTGACTATGAAAAAGCAATAGTTGACTTTGATAAAGTTATTCAGATTAACCCTAAAAGTGCTAAATCCTACTACGATCGCGGGCGTGCGAAAGAGGCACTTGGGCAGAAGGAAGCCGCACAGATGGATTTTCAAAAGGCTAAGGAACTGGAGCCAGATGTCGGACAGTAACTCTGGAGAATAAAATTAGAGGTATCTATTCATGAAACGAAACCGCACATCTTTACTGATTTTACTCGCGTTGGGGCTTCTACTCTTTTGTGCACGGACACCGCGCCAACTGGTTTTTGAAAAACCAGACACGCCGATGAAGGCATAAGAAAACAGTTAATGTTTCTATAAGAAACAAAGGAATCTCCAAGCTTTAGCTTGGAGAGGATGTCAATCGTTACGACTCTGTGAATGCATATCAAGAGGATTATCTGCCTCAAATACACGCTGTGCCGCAGCGGATAGTTTTCCTTGGGCCGCGGCCTGTTCGACCCAATGGGTCGGAATGCCATTTGTCCATTTGGATGGATCTGCTTCTGAGTCGGGCGTTCGATACGCCATAAGCAGTCCCCATCGGGTCGGCATCCCTGGCTTCCGATAGCCAACATAATGTGGCATGTGATGGACAAACGAAACCATGCTTCCGGGCGGTAGTGAGAGGTGTACGATTTCCAACGGCTTCCCTGTGAAAGCGTGAATTTTGCCTTTCAGCCAGCCCGCCTTCATGGCAGCGTCATCATCGGGTCGTTCCGTGCTCCATTTGTACGGAATCCGATAGAGGTGTGCCCCGGGGATAATCGCAAGTTCGCCGCCATCCTCGATAGTTGCCCCTTCTGGATAGCACAAGGTCCGAATACACTGCTGTTGTAGAAAATCAGTGGTAAGGGCGTGTCCAGTCCCAATCGGGTCCTCAACTTCGTATTGTCCCTCCCGATATTGGTGTGCATGCCACCGGCGCCCTTTTGAACCCGGTGCCCGGTTGAGCATGAAGCAGTGATCGAGTATAAATCGGTCTCCGAAAAGTTTCCTGAAGAGTGCCATCATCTGCGGATGAGCAGATGTCACGTCCATTATAAAGTCGTCGTATCCTGCAGGAAAGTATTCCGGCATGACACCTTGTGACTTGAACCCATGTGTGACCAACGCGTTGCCTGGTCCGAAGAGCCCCTGAGTATGCATATATTGACGCAACTCAGCGGTTCTGAGGAAACTGGGCATTTGCTCTGAACCACCGCAGCACACCGCCAAGAACGCCGGTGCAATTTGTTCTGGCAAAGGCTGCGGAAACCCCCGCGCCTCAAAGTCGATAGCACTCCACTCCGTATCCATGAGGATCGCATCGTTCATCTGTTGTAATTTCTGTAAGCTGGCTGTCCACTGCTGACGGGCAGCATCCGTTAGTATCCCTTCCCATACCCAATATCCATCGTGCTCAAACGCAGTCCGGTCAAACGCTTCAAGTACTTCCAGTTTCAACAGGTTGTCCACACGATTTTCCAAGGAGTCTCTGTGTGTCGATAACGTATCCATTCACTTCTCCTTTGGCGAGGAATTCAAGATGTTTAATTATAACACAAGTGTCATTATTAGGAGTTTACCCCTACTCGGAACGCGTATAGTTTTGCACGATTCAGGACAAAACGGAGTCGCAGCGGTTGTGTGGCATCCGCCAGTGTCACCGATTTCCATCGCACTGAGTGTCGGACATTATCTCCTGTCAACGGCATACAATCATCAATCGAGAATCCTTGTTGGACCTGTCCATCCGCCGTTAGCACTTCAACACCAACCTGACCGCCGCTTGCATCTGCGTTAATTTCAAGTTTTCCAGTCGGAAGCTGCAACGGGATGGTTTCAACGATCCCCTTCTCCGCTTCGGCATCAAGCGAGACGAAGCCGTCCAATCGCCATTTCGCAAGTCCAATCTCCTTGTGTCTATCCTTCATCTGGGCACCGTGGGTGTGAACGGTTCCCGTATAGTACCAACGAATCTCATCGTCCGTGATAATCGGTTCTATAGCGGTTCCCATAATCATACCGGTGTCGAATGTGCCACTTTCACCGCGTGGAATGATCGGCGTTCGGTCAGCGTCGGGATACTCCCAATTGAATCCATCTCGGCTACTAACGAATTGGGCATCAATCGGACCATCAATCGGAATCTCATGTTCCGCTGCGCCCGGTCCTGTCACATACAACACGCCGGGAATACCGATATAGATGTTATGATAAAGGAAGCCCGACATGTTGTGGATTTCAGCACGATCCGCACCGTATCTCTGTACACCAACTGCGTCGTCTGCATCCGTTGCCCCGAACATGGGTTCAAGCGGTTTCCACGGTCCCTCAAGACTTGGGCTTTCGGTGTATGCGATCATACGGCGTGCGTCTTTATCGTCTCCACGTATGAGGGCATAAGATCGGAACAGGTCTGTTTTTTTATCGTAGATGACGTTGAACGCGCCTTCGTTTTCCCGATCCGCAATCGGTTCGAGGAAATCTGAGTCGTCCCATCGGATGCCATCGGGTGATATGAGCAGGAAGATGTTGCGATACCTTCTACAAAAACCGATCATCTTATACCGTCTCTGTGGGTCCGGTTCATCGTCATCACGGAACACGCATGCACCGTGGAGGTCCCACACGATATTGTTATTCGGGTTCCCGTTGAATTCAAAGAGGCCGAGGTTCGGTTTCGTCCACGTCAATCCATCATCGCTCTCCGCATAGCAGGTGAGGTCGCCGCGGTCGTTTTCGACGAACTTTCGTCCGTAAGCGTCGTGTGTCTTTCCTCCATAAGTTGACGGATTTCGATCTGGACGTGGGACATAGAGTCCCGGAATTTCATTCGCTTCAAACCGCCAATGCGGTCCCATGCGACACATGTACCACATGCGATATTTTCTGTACGCCGCATCGTACAGCGTGGTACCGTAGAGATGGACACGTCTGGACTGGTCGGGCCCACCGTGTTCCCACGGATTATCAGGGTCGGGTTTAAGGACAGAAACATCATGCTTTATGCATTGATGTAAGGTGCGCGTCACGCCTTGCTTTGAAGCAATCAGCATGTCATCAACGAACAGTTCTGTGCCGGGGTTAAGTGTGTGAACGGTGTTTGAATTCACGTTTTCCCTCGGTTAGGTATAGTCTACGAGATTTTTTGGAGAAACCTCTGCGTTTTTTTATCCAACGCGGCAAATGATATCTGGCTTACAGTTAAATATCGTCATTGGGTTTCTCTAATGGCGCGTGTTTAGATGCATCAAAAAACGAGACATATTTCCAACCTTGTCGTTTATCCTCTTCTTGTTGTGCCTTCAGATACGCGCTAAGTTCCTCAATCGTCTTGAATTGGGCGTTAATCTCATCTTTGATTCGGTAGCATTCTTCAAGGATTGGATTCGTGTATTCTTCTTGTGTTTCTTTCATTTCAAACTCCTGAATAAGTTCTGCGGGTGTACAGATAGTGATCGGTTGAAGTCCTGCTTCTTGACAAACTTTTTTGATGTGTCCAAGTTTGTTTGCGTTGACAATATGCTTATGGTTCCACGATACGAGATAATCAGTGCTATGTATCGTTGCCAGAGCTATATGCTCTGCATCCGTTCGAGAATTTTGCGGTACAGCACCAGCGTCTAACAATTTTTGAGCGAGCGTATCCGCCTCTGGTAGTATTTCCAATACCCTTAATCCCCGGATTGCCTCCAACCGTCGCGCTGCTGCGGTTGGAGTTCCTTGACGTACCTCACTAAGAACTATAGGTGAAATAACAAATTCAAATCTATCTGTATAGTCCTCCCACATTTGCCGAGTTACATGTTGCCAAGACGCTAACGTTACATCTGCACTCTGCCTTGCTACTAAGTAACTAATAACCGTCGGTTCAATATAGACTATTAATTTTTTCGATATATAGTGTAGCATGAAGTGCTGCTTCTTTCAAATGGAATTCGATGTAACTTCAATCGCCTGCCCATAATTTTCGCATTTCCTCGGAGGAAGCAAGCAGCTCGTCCAACGTTCCGACTGCCTCAATGCGACCTTCTTTCAAAACAACAATCTGGTCTGCCCGACGCAGTGCAGGTCGCCGGTGAGAAACAACAAGACAGGTGGCACGTCTTGTTTCAAAGAGGCGTTCCCATAAAGTCTGCTCCGTCTCCACATCAAGTCCGGACGAGAGATCGTCGAAAACGAGTAATTCCGAGTCTCTGACAAACATTCGTGCCGCTGCGGTGCGCTGCATTTGACCACCGGACAACTTGACGCCGCGCGGTCCAACGACAGTTTCAAGACCATCTTCAAGCGTTGGCAAGTCTGTCTCCATGACACCGAGACGAATCGAACGGTTTAGTGCGTCCCAATCCCACGGCAAGCCCATGAGAATGTTATCGCTCAGTTTTTCACTGAAGAGTTTCGGGGTCTGCGGGGTGTACGCACAACGCGGCGGCACGAAAAAGGACTTCGGATCCTCAACGATTTCACCATTCCAACGGATTTCCCCCGCCTGTTTCGGTAGAACCCCCAAGAGTGTTTGCACCAGCGTCGATTTGCCTGAACCGATCTGTCCGGTAACAACGGTGAACGAACCTGCCGGGATTTTCAAGTCAACCTCGGCAATTCCAGATGCGTCGCCGTCGTAGAGGTATGTAAGTCCGTCAACGGTAAGTTCATTCAGCTGATCTGTTTCCGTCTTTTGAGGGATAGAAAGTGGTGGTTGATTTTCTCGCAGATATACCGGGGTGTGTGCTACTAAGTCTTCTCGAGGCATTTCGTCAACGGTTTGTTCCATACGTGAGAACGAAACCTCTGCCCGTTTGTGCTGTGCCATTATACTGCCGACGAGCGATCCGCTTCTCGCGACTTCGCCGATATACGTCGTAAAAAGTGCGAAGTCGCCGACTGAAAACGCGCCTTCCTTCATCTGTTCAGCAATCAGAATTAAAACAGCACCTGTGGCGAGGGTATTGATATTGAAACTAATAGATCGCAAGACCTGATTAAACAAGTTATCCACCACAGTCGCCTTACGGCGCGCATCGTTAAGTTTCTGAAAATGGGAGATTACATTTGACTCCGTTCGCGCAACCTTCACCGCCAAGATAGACTGGAACAGTTCGTTAACGAAGTTCGTTGACTGTTCTGTGGTGATACGCTGTGCTGTGCGATACCGCTGAATGAATCGCCTTGACACGTTGACAACTGTAATAATCAGAATAGACGGGATAACTGTGATAACAGTCACTATTGGATTAATCCGCGCCATCCAGATGATCGCCAAGATAGCAAAGATAAGATTACCCCATAGGTGGATATATTGTTCGAGATAACTCAAAATCGCTTGAACATCGTCCCGTAGCCGGTTTGTTACTTCACCAGAGGCGGTTGAGACTTTCTGCGGTGCCGACATTTTCATGATAGCTGTCATCAGGTTTTTTCGGAGGAGTGTTGAAATGGCGTAACGCCAGCGCGCCCATACGAATGCTGACGATATGAGCACACCTCTATCAGCAAGGTGGGCGACAACGAAGAGTGCCACGAATGTCCACGGGTTGAGCCCTGCCCCTGTGCCACCAGCAGTCGTATCAAGGGTATCAAAAAATGCTTTCCGAATAATTCCGTCGAAGAACGGCATGAGGTCGTCTAAGCCTCGGAAAAAGATCGTACCGAGAAACAGAAGTGGTCGGTAGCGGATGAGGCGGATTGAGGCTTTGCCTGTTGTCATTCGGTCATCTCCTCCAACCCTGTTTTCAGCAATTGCGAGAAGACGGAATCAGGGTCTCGAACAAGCCGATTTCGCTCGCCATGTTCCCGAATCTCACCATCGGCGAGAATCATAATTTCGTCTACTTGTTGAACTGTTCCAAGTCGGTGGGCGATAATGATACTCGTCCGTCCCTTCAATAACCGTTGGACTGCGCTATCAATCCGTTGTTCCGTCGCCGGATCAAGCCTTGAAGAGGGTTCATCGAGGATAACGATTCGTGGGTCTTTGAGGAAAACCCTTGCAAATGCCAGCAGCTGCGCTTCTCCCGCAGAAAGCCCGGCACCTTCAAGCAGCGTGTCAAGTCCGTTCGGCAACGATTGATACCATTCGGATAAACCGAGTTCTTCAATAACCGACAGGATCCGTTCATCGGTGATTTCGGTATCAAAGAGCGTTAAATTCTCTCGGACGGTTGCGTTGAAAAGCTGCACATCCTGTGTAACCATGCCGATCCGATTCCGCAAATCGTCCAACCGAATCCGCTCAATCGGCTTCCGATCGACGCGAATCTGCCCATTATTAATTTCATACAACCGAAATAGAAGGCGGGTGATTGTCGTCTTACCACTACCTGTCCGTCCCAACAAGCCGAGGGACTTTCCGGGCTGCAATCGGAATGAAACGTCTTTGAGTACAGTTTCATCTTCAGTGTAACCAAATGTGACATGGTCGAACTCAATACCGAGCGCACCTGATGCCGGAAGTGTCTCCGTTCCATCCGTAATACTTGAGGTGATGCGATAGAGCTCTTCAATCCGTTTGAACCCCGCTGTTGCCCGCTGCAGTTCGTTAATCTGACGACTAATCATGATCAACGGACCTCGGAGCATTGCCGTATAGTGAATGACAAGGTAGACAGTCCCGATTGTGAACACGTTTATCTGGTACAGGTAAATTCCCATTCCCATCGTCAGCGCAACCCCTAATGCGAAAAGGACACCACTGATTGTTTGGAGTACTTCTCCCATCACGTGTGCTTTTACGGCTCGGCCATATACATCCCGATTTACATCGTAGAACCGATCCATGGTGTAACCGACACCACCGTTTGTGCGAAGGTCTTCAATGCCTGTTAACCGTTCTTCAAGAAATCCGAAGAGTCTGGAATAACCTTCTCGCTCAGACGTGTAGACGGGAACAGCAATGTTCCGGGTAAGATTGTAGACAAATATGGAAACCGCCACGAAACCGGTCAAGGCAACACCGATGCGCCAGTCTTCGAGGGTAATCACAATCAGGATACCACCGAGCAGCAACAGGCTGCCTGCTACCTGAAGTATAAATTCAGAAAAGAAGTTTGACAGTGCAGCCGTATCTCCATCAACGCGCTCGACCATCTCGCCGGGCGTGTGTTCATGGTGAAAGGACATGTCGAGTTGTAGACAGTGGTACGCGAGGTCGCCGCGCATCCAGTTTGTGGCTCGCCAACCAATATCCTGTCCTAAATAGGTATTGACTAACATCAGAACTTGTCCAAGAAGACCGATTGCGAAAAACACACCACCAGCGATGACCAGGTTTCGCGTCTCACCGCCTTCTTTTGCTGTGTCAATGAAGTAACGGAGGATTTGTGGGTTGAGTAGCGTTAAACCTATTCCAGTGAACATGAAAATGGCGAGCAGGGTCACCCGTATCCACTGTGGTTTAAGGTACTGTGAAAGGAGTGCGGCGTATTGCCTGAAGGGGACTTTTTCCAAATTAGAGGGTATCCTTTAAGGTGTTAGTTGTCAGTCTTCGGCATTCGGTTGAGAGGTTGTCTGGTAATAATTCACTTCACATTGGCTTGCCCTAAAGTGGCGATGATTGTTACAAAAGCTTTTCTTCACTCTCACTGCGTGGCAAACTGATAACTGATAACTAATCTTGTTTGAGTGCTGCCCAAGTGATTGCGAGTTTCCCTTGACTCTCGACAGGCAATCCAACGGTCGCCAGTCTTTTGAGGTCGTCAGCGTTCAACGTCCGATCATAGATCATCACTTCATCAATCAACCCTTTGAAGTATCTGGCACCACAGCATTCGTCCCACCCGAACTTTAAGTTCATGACTGTTTGTTCGATATGCGGAATGTCATTTACTTCAGCATCAAGTTTGTCACTGTCTCTGTGATAAATGTAACTCGTTGCTTTAGTAGGTTCAATTGCTATCGCGACCAACGCCCATTTATTTTCTGGGATCTCTGGCGCGCCTTGCCAGTTCCACGTCAGGGCGGAGTTGTTGTTCCATACGTATGTTAGCGTGTTGTTCGCGGCGACACCCATCCACCACGATGCCGGATCACTTCGACCGACGACAATGCCCGACCAATCTATCGTTTTCCAGCCGTTGATTCGGGCGATCACCGTGATTGCGGTCGTTGTCAATTCAAACGTATCATCGACAACAACGTGTCCGCCACCGCCATCAAAATCAACGGCACCGTTCACCCAACCGTCGTCAGACCATTTCGCGCCCTTTTCCAATTTGGCATCCTTTCCATTACCTGATTCGTCGTTTCCATTGCCGTCCAGGGGCCAATAGCCGACAAGTCCTTCCGTAAGATCCGCTGCAAACGCTACCGTAGACCAAAGACTCACAGCAACGGCTAAAACCGTAATAACACTTATACTATATTTCACGTCTTTCCTCCTATTACGTTGTGAATTAAGTTGTTCCGTACTTTTTCAGCGGTGAAGAGTGAAACGCTGTTTTTGATAGAGAAAAACAGCGAAAGATGCTATACTTTAATGCGCGTAATCTCAAGAAAACAAATACGCTTTCATAAGCCTTTATCATACAGAAAAAAATAGTTCAACGCAAGAAAAATTGTGTAACTCACGTTGGTATGAGGCATCATTGACGAAATACTTGAGGACCTTTGAATGATTCACTCCAAAAGTCATCCGATTATCGTGCTCGGTGTTGAACGTAGCGGAACATCTGTTGTTGCTGAGATGTTACACAGATGGGGTGCTTATGCGGGTCCTTCTGAGATGTTACACAAGGCTGATGCACATGCTCCCAGAGGATATTGGGAATTCCTGCCGTTATGGGATTTACTTGCTGAATTAGGGGATTTTGATGCCGGCGCGACTTGGTGGGATAGCGACTTCCAACAGCGAATAAAGAAAAAGGCTGCGGATTCTGCGTATAGACAGAAAGCCATTGAACTGATGGTTGAAATGGACAAAGGAGGTCCCTGGTTTTGGAAAGATCCTGCGCTTAGCCATTTTTTGCCGTTTTGGAAACAGATATGGGGCGATGCGGTTTATATAATCACGGTTCGTAACCCACTTGACGCAGCAATCTCATGGCAGCAGTTTATTATGCCAGCGAATGTACCAGTCCGTATTTCCTTTATCGCGATGAATTTGCTACGTTGGCAGCATATAATGATGTTAATTCTACAGCACACAGAAGACGCACAATACCGACTCTTTCTTGGCTACGAAGATATTGTGCGTCAGCCACATGTTCAAGCTGAGAAGTTGGCTTGCTTTCTGAATTCAAAGTTCGGAAAGCGGGTTTCATCCATTCAGGCAATGGTTGATGCAGTTGAGCCTCAGTTGTGGCGAAACAATTGTGACATCCCGTTTGAACAGATAGCTGAAGCGACATCGGAACAGATAGCTCTCTACGCCTTTGCAAGGCGGAAGATTGACAACTCGCTTGAACCGTTTGAGGTTACAAAATATCCACTACCCCCCGGATATCTTGAATTTCTAAACGTTCAAGAGGCATTGCTAAAAACCTATCGCGAGCTTGAACACCAACGAACGACTACAACGCAATCTCTACATAGAACATAGCAGCGTTGTAAAAATAGTAAAATTTTGGAGATTTGCAAAAGGTCTCTTCCGTTTTCGATAAGGCACCGGATCAAGGAGTTGTGAATGTCGCGTGCCCAGTGCATCGTTCATAGGGAGAAAAAAATCCTGATGGTCAAGCACCGCCACGCAGGAGAAGAATGGTGGTGCCTTCCGGGGGGGGCGTATTGAGGTAAATGAAACACCGGAACAAGCCGCGCTGAGAGAACTTTGGGAGGAGTGCCGTGTACAGGGCACGGTGATCCGCCCAACATCTATCGTTACCTTTGCACCTAATGATCAATATTACACCTATTTGATAGAAATAGGCGCACAAGAAGTGTCTTTAGGAAGGGACCCTGAACTGAAAGGGAATCAGATTCTGGTGGACATCGCGTGGATATGCCTAAACGAGCTCACAGAACGAGATAGAGTCTTTCTATGGACTGCTGGCTTGTTGACAATTCCTGAATTTTCTGGGGAGATTTGTTGCTAACCGAAAAGACCTCGTATTCAGATATCCCATCACTTACGGAAAGGAACCGTATGAACATTAAAGACATTCGCGTCGTAGAAATCGAGCTCAACCCAAAACCGACCACAACGCCGCGTACACCGAGTCGATCCAGAACGTATCACTTGAATCGACCCATTACGCGTTATCCGTCATTTAACAGAAAAGAGGGACATGTCTCCTATTCAGAATGGAAGCGTCCGGCATGCATTATAACGGCAGAAGATGGGACATGGGGCTTTGGTCTCTCGCTTTACGGGGGTCCCGTAACCCGAATCATTTCGGATCACTTTGCGCCCTTTCTCGTTGGCGAAAATTGTATGGCAACTGAGAAATTGTGGGATATGATGGTGCGATTGTCCGCCGCCTTTGGTGCAACCGGCTTGACGAGTTACGCCATCAGTGCGGTTGATTGTGCACTCTGGGACCTCAAAGGCAAAATCCTAAAAAGACCTGTCTACGAACTCCTCGGTGGCCCTCAAAAAGAAAAGATTTTTTGTTACGCCTCCGGTTTCGATCAGGAGTGGTATATGGAACTCGGATTCAAAGCCACAAAACTCTTCACACCCTGGGGACCAGAACAGGGATTAGACGGTTTACGAAAACTTGAAGAATTGGTCGCAACAACACGGGAAGCGATTGGCGATAAAGTTGAATTAATGTTGGACGCTTGGACGGGGTTTGATATAGAACATACCGTCCGCGTCTGCGAAGCCATGAAGCCTTACGGTTTGAAGTGGATGGAAGATTATATTCCCGCCGA
>JAGFCB010000073.1 GCA_022394775.1 Candidatus Poribacteria bacterium | reverse complement strand
CCCGGCACAGAACGCTGGGAATTTATGGACATCCTTCAACTCCGGACAGAAATAGAAAACGCTGGGCTACGGTTAGCGGCACTTGAGAACGTTCCGGTCTCATTTTACGACAAAGCGATGCTCGGTCTGCCCGGACGCGACGCACAAATTGAGAACATGGCAACGACGATCCGCAACCTCGGTAAGGCTGGCGTTGAAATCTTTGGATACCACTGGATGCCAAGCGATGTCTGGAGAACCTCGCGAACGACACTCGGTAGAGGGGGTGCTAAGGTTACCAGTTTTGATATGGAACAGGTTAAAGACGCGCCCTTAACGCACGGTCGTGTTTTCACTGAAGCCGAAATATGGGAGAATTACGAGTATTACATGAAAGCGATCCTGCCTGTTGCCGAAGAGGCTGGCGTGAAACTCGCACTCCATCCGGATGATCCGCCTGTCGAAACCCTTGCGGGGGTGCCGCGTCTGTTCCGCAATTTTGAAGGCTTCAAACGTGGGATGGAGATCGCTGACAGTCCGATACACGGACTCGATTTCTGTGTCGGCTCTTGGTCCGAGATGGGACCGGGTGTCACGGACGCGATCCGCTATTTCGGCGAACGCGACAAGATTTTCTACGTCCACTTCCGCGACGTGGAAGGACATGTTCCGAAATTTGCTGAATCCTTTGTTAATACCGGCAATTGCGATATGTTTGATGTGATGCGGACGCTAAAGGATGTCGGTTTTACAGGCTTCATGATTACCGACCACGTTCCACACATTGTCGATGACACAGATTGGGGACACCGCGGTCGTGCGTACGCCATCGGATACATGACCGCATTCCTTGAAATCTTAACGGCGACATAGAGGTAGAATGATATAAATACGTATGACAGATCGGCAGATGTCCCAAGATGAGTTCGCAGCGTACATCGCTCAGAAAATCCTGACCTACTCTTCGCAATCTCATGTTCCACAATTGGTTGCACTGAGCGGGCCTGATTGTGCAGGAAAGTCAACCCTTGCTGTTAATGTGCAAGAACAACTGGATCGTCTCGATTTGACCATGAGCGTAACATTGTTGTCAATGGATGCTTTCCTAATTGCCCGACATCTTCGGACACCAAAAACGCCCGAATTCATGGAGTATTTTGAGAGTGCTTTTGACTATCCTACACTTGTGGAAACGCTTAAAGCTGCGAGGTATCCTGCGCTTTCAGTTGATTCAAACAGTGCAGCCAAGGACATACCCAACATTGTTCTGGTTGAAGGGGTCTTTTTGCTACGGAAAGAACTTTATCAATGGTGGGATCTTACGGTCTGGTTAGAAGTAGATACTCCTTTGATTATGAATCGAGCGATTAAGCGTGATAAGGAATACTTTGGTGATGAACGGACCGTGCGACGCGTTTATGAGAATAGGTGTCTACCGGCACAGGATTACCATATACGCAGAGATTTACCAAGGCAAAACGCTGACATCACTGCTAAGTTCGAGGAAGGGTTGTGGACAGTACACACATCGTTAACAACCGGTTAGTGCTACCTTTGAAAGGTATTATCCTGATTGGATATTGAAAGGTGAAACATAGGATCAGGAAAGAAAAATGCAGTTACTTTCCATTTCGATACACGATTGAGAAATAGAAATTGCAAATTGATAAAAATGGTAACCATGCACATCCTTGAGAAAAAAAGCAAAAAAAAATGAAACATCCTGAATACATTGACACCATTGAGCAGGGGGACTGTATTAAGTTGATGTCCGCAATGCCGGATGAATGTGTTGACCTCATCATAACGGATCCGCCTTTTGCCATCGACTTCAAAGCGACACGTCACAACTACAATCGAAAAGGGAGTCGAGTCCTTGAAGGTTACAACGAAGTCAAGGGAAGTGATTACCTTGCTTTTACACTTGATTGGCTCTCCGCTGCCACAAGAGTGCTGAAAGATTCCGGCAGTATGTACATCTTCTCTGGCTGGAATCACTTAAAGGATCTCTTAATAGCGATTGATTTATGCGAACTGACGACTGTTAATCACCTAATTTGGAAATATCAGTTTGGTGTTGTTACGAAGCGTAAGTACGTAACCTCTCACTACCATTGTCTTTTTGTCTGCAAAAACGATAAGAAACGGAAGTTTTATCCCTATCGCCGATTTGATAAAGATGCAAAGACTGAAAATGGAGGGTCGGCACACTACAAAGACAAAGAGGATGTTTGGGAAATTAAGAGGGAATATTGGCAAGGCGCAATCAAAACGCCAACGAAATTGCCAGCTGAACTTATTGAAAAGATACTTGATTATTCCAGTGAAAAGGGCGATGTCGTTTTAGATCCGTTTTTGGGTTCTGGGCAGGTCGCTGTCGTCAGCAAAATGAAGGAACGGCACTACATAGGTTTTGAGATTGTGCCAGCGTATTACGAATTTGCGCTTGACCGACTTGAATCGGGAAAATATTTGATTCAAAAAACAGAAGAAGAATCTGTATGGGACTTATTCAGTCAGGAAACATAATATTATTATGATAAATCAAAAGATAGTTGACACTGTTGAAAAATTACAAAATGCTTCTCAAAGTATGCCGAAAGTTTGGGATGGCAGAAGTTCCATTATTGAAATGAAGGAAGGCGGTTCGACACAGTGGCGACAGATGGAATGGATGGGGTTTTACTTTGAGTTTTTATGTGAAAAACATTTCACTGGCGTAATTGACATGCCTGGCAAGAAATATGGCAGGACAGAGTTTGACGCGTTTCAGGAAATTTCATGGGATTTTAAGACGCACGCAGCCAATACTACAAACCATAATGTCATCACAAATGATGCTGAGGCGGTGGCAAACACGATAGATGATTACGGTCATTATGGAATTATCCTCGCAATTGGTGAAGTAGAATATAACGACGAAAAGAGAACCTTTAAAAAATGGCATGACGAGCTGAAAGAGGGAATCAGCCAGTATGAAGTCAACCGAATAAATAGAGGGGCAATGTCAAGAAGGCGTAAAACCGAGTTTGTTTTATCGGAAATCCATTTCATCTGTTTAAATGACGAAACTCTGAGCCAATGTAGCGGTTCATTTCAGAAAGGTTTTAGAAATGCTGATGGCAGTCTAAGACGAACAAAAATCATGATAAACATCCGTAAAATTCCAGATGTTGCTCTTATTGCCACTGAGGAATTGTAAAAAAAGGCTGTATCAACGGTATTGATTTACTTTCGTGTACATTTTCTATAGCAGGTGTTGCTTGCAAAAAACGCAAAAAAGGATTTGACATTTTCTTAAAAATGTGGTTCAATTAAAGTGTCAGTTGGACAGGAATAGCATCACGTGCATCTTTGCACGTGTCCTGTCCACCGAATGCTATCGGTAGGCTGGCACTGACGTACCTACAAAAATGGCACTCTTCAGCCAACGGAAATTGTCAATATATGGGGTTGTCCTCAGCCTTTTCATAAGAAAAGTTCTCCCGATGCCATTGTGTCAAGTTTTAGGTAGAATCTTCTTGTGAGAAGTCCCATTGTTTGTGTTAGAAGTTGAATGTATCACGGAGCTTTTCTAAAAACTTTATCTTGCGAGGTTCGCTAAAGAATGCTCTTTGTGGATTGCAAAACGATAGACTGAGGTGGAATATGAATGTAAATGCAGAACTTCAATACGCCAGACTAAATAACTTTTATCTTGATGCAAAAAACCCGAGACTTGGGCGTTTTCAGTCTAATAGAAATCTTTCCCAGGAAGATGTTCTGGATTTGATGCGTAACTGGGTTCTTAATGAACTCGCTGGATCTTATCTGGAAAACGGTTTTTGGCAACATGAGGCATTGCTGGTTGTGAAAGAAGAATTATGTGGAAAGGAACGTCTTGTTGTCGTTGACGGGAACCGTAGACTGGCTGCTCTAATCTATCTTTGTCGAGCTGTTAACGGAAATCCAGTTTCCAAAAAATGGGGTTTGCTCGTTGAAGACAGAGAGGTTCCTAGAAAACTTTTCGATAGAGTTCCCTACATACAAGTTGAAACTCGCGAAACGATTGAGACATTTCAAGGATTTCGTCACACCACCGGTATTAAAAACTGGTATCCGCTAGAGAAAACGCGATACATTGGTAGATTAATAGATGATCACGGTATGACGTATAAAGAAGTAGCTCTGAAAATTGGAAGCTATACATCCACAGTTCGACATCATTATATCTCATATCGGCTTGTCCTACAGATAGAAAGCATCTTGGAGGGATTTTCTTTTCAAGATGCTGATAGTCAATTCAGTACGCTGTACCATCTGCTTCGTAAGGGGACGGTGCAGGAGTATCTTAACATTGATCCCTTTGCAGATCCACACGAGGTCCAAACACCAGCCCCGAAAAAGAGGTTGGATGCGCTGGCACACTTTGCACGATGGGTGTTTGGCACGCAGCAACAGCCTCCTGTTTTCATTGAACCATGGCGGATTGATGACTACGGCAAAATTCTTGAAAATCCGGAAGCCGTACAATATTTGGAAAACAGCAAAAAACCTAACTTTGACTACGCTTTGCAGCTGGCAGTTGATGATGAATCAGAATTGGCTTATCTTCTCAGCGAGGCGGCAGCCAACGTTAAACTTGTTGTGAATCGCATCCATCTCTATAAGGATTCTCCTGATATCCAACGCGCTGTTGAAAATTTGGTGATTGATTATAAAGAGTTACTTGACCAGTCGCTGAGTCCCGAAATGAAACCCTTGAGTGATGATTGAGACCTATACGTTGTTTTTCTGACTCCTCTTAAGTGTTGTCTCACACTTGTAGTAGAGTCTGAAAATAGGTGATAAGGTTCGTTGAGGGATGGTGCAGCTAGTTTCCATCAACTGCTCTATCCTCATATCAGGTGGTATACGCGCGGTACCGTAAGAATTAGTGTGGAAACATAATTATCGGCTTTGCTATAAAAGGCACCTATAAAAATGCTAAGGTATCAGCTATTTCCCAGATCCCAGGGCATAACCCAGCAAATTCAATACGTTATTGAATGTTTTGAACGGACGTACGATCAGATAAAGTCTCCTGAAAACGAACTGAAAAGTGACGAAGTTTTGGACATATTGAGGTCTCATCTTGAACAGATCGGATTCACAGTAGAAACCGGAAAAGCAAAAGGGCAAAAAATTCCTGTGCCCGTTCTCTTCGGCTTGAATAATACCGTTGACCAGTCTTTCAACGCCGATGGTGTAAGCAATGACGGGAAAATAGTTATTGAAGTTGAAGCAGGCAGAGCAACTGCTAATTACGCATTTCTTAAAGACATTTTTCAGGCTTCAATGATGCATGGTGTTGAATTCCTAATCTTGGCTGTTAGAAATGATTATAGAGGTGGCGACGATTTTCAGAAAGTTTATACCTTTTTGGAAACGTTATATATCAGCAGCCGGTTGGTGCTACCGCTGAACGGAATTATCCTGATCGGATATTAACGGTAAAACCTACCTAAGAGCAGCCAGCAGAAAAAACATCTGCAACTGCCATAAACGAGAACCCTATAGCCGACCGTCAATACAAGGACTACAAGATGACCCAAGTTGTTCCCTTAAGATACGACACCGCTTTTAAGAAAGCATTCGGTCAACCGGAGATCTTCTGTCAATTTGCCGAAGATGTTTTAGGTATCAAATTCCATACCGATGAGGTACATCGCGGCTACAAATTCCTTGAACCTATCGGGCAGGTTGATATTGAATACGATTTGTTTGCTGAGGATCCGGAATCTCGAATTGTGGTTGAGATACAGCACGTCAAAGAACACCACTTTTATGATCGTTTTCTATATTATCATCTCATCAATCTCATTGAACAGGTGAAAAATAGCAAGGCGTATCAGTTTGATCGGACAGTTTACACGATTGTTGTCTTAACAAGTCCGTATAGTGAGACCGAAATCGACTTTAGTGTGGCTATCACAGACTTCAACCCGGTCAACGAATTTAGCCGTAAAGTCGATGTCTATCCGCATCAACTTGTATTTGTGGTCCCTCGTATGGTCAACGATAAGACCCCGTCTGGCATCAAAGCGTGGTTGGAACTCGTTTTGGATTCTCTGGATGGAGAGATGGATGAAAACCGCTACAACTCCCCGATTTTTGAAAGGGTGATTGATGCAGTTAAACTTGACAACATTTCACCAGCGGAGCGCAGGGTCCTCAAAGATGAAGAGTCTTGGGAAGATACCCTGATAGATGAAAATCATCGGGGGCGGCAAGAGGAAAGGATTACTATTGCACGCGCACTGATTAGTGAAGGATTAAGCACCGAAGTTATTACACGAGCAACGGGCCTCACAGAAGCGGAGATCGAAAAACTCAGGCAATCGTAAATATCGATTAGGAAGCCTAAATTGACCCCTATGGCTATGCTACAAACGCCATTTACTATAATCCTTCTCTTTCCCGAATATACGGTGTAATACCATGGCATGCTAAAAATAATATACACAACGAGGTGACATCATGTTTAACAGACCCCCAACAATCGGTGAATACCTGATCCGGAAACTGGAAAGTTATGATATTGAACACATCTTTGGCATCCCCGGTGATTATGTGCTGCGGTTCTATGACCTCATTGAGAAAAGTTCAATTCGACATATCGGTATGACCCGTGAGGATGCAGCGGGCTATGCGGCAGATGCCTATGCACGCACAAAAGGGATGGGGGCTGCCTGTGTTACCTACTGTGTCGGTGGATTATCAATGGTGAACGCTGTTGCGGGTGCCTACGCCGAGAAATCACCTGTCGTTGTTATTAGCGGCGCGCCGGGTGTTAGAGAACGCGGGAAGGATGCTCTGCTACACCATAAAGTCAGAGATTTTCATACACAACAACATATCTATGACGAGATTACCGTCGCGACCGCGCTACTCGATGAACCCTTTACGGCTTTCAACGAAATCGATCGGGTGCTGGATGCGGTGTATCGCTATAAACGTCCTGGCTACTTGGAGCTCCCGCGCGATATGGTGGATGTCCGCGGCACGCTCTACCAACGTCCGTCAACCGGTGGACATCTCAGTGACCCAGACACATTAGATGCCGCTGTTGAGGAGGCTATTGATTTCATTAATCAGAGTAAAAAACCGGTGGTGCTCGCGGGCGTAGAGGTACACAGATTTGGCTATCAAAACAAATTGGTCCGCTTTGTAGAAGAGAAACGTATTCCTGTAGTGGCAACGCTCCTCGGAAAATCGGTGATGCCGGAATCACATCCGCTTTACTTGGGTATCTATGAAGGTGCGATGGGGCGGGAAGAAGTTAGACAATTTGTTGAAGATTCGGATTGTGTTATCATCCTCGGTGCTTTCATGACAGATGTGAATCTGGGGATTTACACTGCAAACCTGGACCGGGCTCGCTCGATCTATGCCACATCGGAAAAAATCACAGTTCGCTATCACTCTTATGAAGAGGTGATGTTTGATGATTTTATTGATGGCATCAATTCGCCGAAACTCCGAAAGCGACGGAAACCGAATTTGGAGTGGGCACTTCGAGATCCGAAACCGTTTGTTGCCGAACCTGACGCACCGCTAACAGTCCGTCGGTTGTTTCGACACCTCAACGAATTTATTACCGATGGGTTGGTCGTTATTGCCGATGTTGGCGATAGTCTCTTCGGGGCTGTGGAATTGCGGATGTCTCAAAATACCGATTTTATCAGTCCTGCCTACTATACCTCCATGGGATTTGCGGTGCCAGCTTCCGTTGGTGCGCAACTCAGCATGCGTAATAAGCGTCCACTCGTTATTGTCGGAGACGGTGCTTTCCAAATGACTGGCACTGAACTCTCAACAACCGTGCGTTACGGACTCAACCCGAT
>JAGFCB010000299.1 GCA_022394775.1 Candidatus Poribacteria bacterium | reverse complement strand
ACCACCGCTTTTTTTTACAGCAGCGTAGGATTTCCAAGACTTGAAGTAACGCTCCCGAACCGCTTGCCTACTTTGCGAATGCAATAGCGGATTGGAGAGTTTCTTATCTATCCAGCCTTCGCAATCTTTACCGAAATAGAAATCTCTGTGAGCGTGTCGATACCCGCGTTGATATTGGTAGAAGTCCATGAGTGTTGTGCATGAGTTCCATACTTCAGCAGACGCAGCATTGGCTTCAGAGAATATCGGTTGTGCTTCTATTTTCAGTGTTTGGGTGCGGTAAAAACTTGGCATTCAGACGCCTTTTTGAGATTCTACATATTGCTTTAAGGATTCTAATGTCACGCCACCTGTAGAGGCTACAAAATAGGAACGCGTCCACAGGTTAGGCAACTAGGCATATATTATGTCACAAAAATATTAGAATGTCAACCCTTTTTTCAATATAGACCCTTGGTCTAATTCAATAGGGCGGTTCTGTATCCCCCAGCTAAAGCACGGGGGTTTTAGAACCGAAGTTTTGATAATGCGGGCATCTGCCGGGCTACTTATAGAGGCTTGTAAGTCCCCTTGTGTTAGATGCAAAGGGAGGTTTTTTCGTTGTAGCAGGTCTGTTGTCTCAAACAAAACGGCACTTTCAATAATGTTTTCCAGTTCGCGCACATTGCCGGGGAAGTCATGCTGCGTCAACACTTGTAAAACATCAGTAGAAATAGCGCGAACGGATTTCTCAGCGGCTGCGGCACATTTTTTCAGAAGGTGATGTGCCAAGATAGCAATATCTTCGCGCCGTTCTCTTAGCGGCGGAATCGCTATACGGAACGCCGCAAGTCGATGGTACAAGTCCAAACGGAAGTCGCCTTTTTTGACGGCATCCGCTAAATCCCGATGCGTGGCTGTCAGTACGCGGATGTCAGTGGAGATGGTGTTTGTGTCACCGACTCTCTGAAACTCGCGCTCCTGTAATACCCGCAGCAACTTCGCTTGCAAAGGCGGTTGCATATCTCCAATTTCATCAAGAAAAAGTGTCCCGGTGTTCGCGTGTTCAAACCATCCGATCCGCTGCTCGGTTGCTCCGGTGAAAGCCCCGCGTTCATGGCCAAACAACTCACTTTCAATCAATTCATCTGGTATCGCAGCACAATTAACCGAAACGAAACGTCCTGCTTTTCGCGGGCTGTTATCGTGTATTGATTTTGCGACCAATTCTTTGCCGGTCCCGGTTTCCCCTTGAATCAGGACGGTAATATCCGCTGTTGCCGCCGTCTGAATTTGGGTGAACAGATGCTGCATTTTTTTATTTTTCCCGATGATTTTACCAAAGGAATGGTTTGTCTCAAGTTCGGTATATGGCATCATTATCTCTGCTTTCATCCACTGGATATGAGCATTTTTGACTCATGTAAGGACTGAGTGCTAATGGAAAAGTATAACCCACGTAACCACTGCCTTTATTAAAAACAACTGAGCATACTTTTGACCTGTCGCAGTAATTAACAACTTTGGGACTTACGCAGCAATTCCAAACGTCCTTAATAACGGAATTTGGGGTAAAACATCTGCCTACTACTTTTACCTGCGAAATAGCCCTTACCTGCGAAATTTGCGTAAGTCCTATATTGAACTTATGTTTAAATCTAAATATTCATCCAACGCTATCTTATAAAGACCATTTTTTTCCCACTTTTCGTGCATAGAATAAAAAAAATGTCAAAAATTGCCGAAAAAAAAACGAAAAACACTAAATTTTACCAAAAAGTTAACAATTGTTGAGAAAATTACCGGCGAACTTAGATGGAAAACTCAACACGTGTGGAATTTAGGAAACATATAGTCAACCCACACAAGTCGTTTTTTAAAGTATTGCGTAAGTCCTGTTATAATTTAAAGACACAGTTTTCAATGGAAAGGGTGCAGAGTTGAGGAACGTTCAGACAGAAAAAATTGATTAGAAAACAAATTTATGGTATGCTGTTGTGAATAGTCAGTTTTAGGAGCGAGCGTTCCTTCGGATTTCCTCATGCTTGCGATTGTAGAGGTTCCGTTTATTTTGAAGCAACCTCTTATAGCTGACTACGATAATTGCTATAACTACAAAAACGCAGCTTGAAACGAAGTGGAAAGCGGTAAAAACGGAGACGACGCTAAAACTTCAAACGGTACGAACCGAACCACAAGGAAAATTAAAAATAAGGAAAACATGAGAGGGAATAATACAGACACACCGCGACCAGAATACCCGCGTCCAGATTTCCAACGCGGGACATCAGAAGGTATCGACTGGCTCTGCCTCAACGGTCCTTGGGAATTCGCATTTGATCCAGACAACATCGGCGAACAAAACGAATGGTACGCACCAGAATCCACCGATGATTTTCCATGGACGATGCAGATACAGGTCCCTTACCCTTGGGAAAGCCTCGCAGCATGGGGAGAAGAAGAACAGGCAGACAACGCAAACTACTTGAGTAAAAAGGCTTATCTTAACCCAGAAGAGGTTACCTGCGGCGGCTTAGACCGAGAAGGCAACTACCGCGGCGAACCGAGGCATACAATCGGATGGTACCGCAAAGTCGTCTCAATCCCAGAAAATTGGGGTGACAAACGCGTTATTCTGAATTTTGGTGCCGTTGACTGGAAAGCAACCGTCTGGGTAAACGGAAACCAAATAGGCGAGCATGAAAACGGGTACCTCCCTTTTGAACTTGACATCACAGACGCACTTACGCCAGGAGAACCTACACGTATTGTCGTTCGCGCCTATGATGCCCAGGACCACGGTGAACAGCTTGCTGGCAAACAGATCGGATGGTATGTCCGCACCAGTGGTATCTGGCAAACCGTTTACCTCGAACCGAGAAATGCAACACACATCGCCCAGTGCCATATCACACCCGACATTGACAACGCTACCGCTACGTTTTCTGCTAACATAAATGGAGACGTAGAAAAAACCGAGTTGTCTTTACGTTGGATTTGCGACGAACTCAGCGGCACTGTCGAAGTTTCTGGTAAGGAGACACAATGGACAGTTAATATCCCGCCTGAGCAACTCCGTCTGTGGGACGTAGATACCCCAAATCTTTATGATGTAACCCTCGAATTAACGTCGGAAAACACTGTTATTGACAGGATTTTTACTTATTTTGGGATGCGGAAGGTTTCCATCGAAAAAGCTCCCGGTGGAGACTACCAGTATATCTACCTTAACAACCGTCCGATCTATCTGCTCGGCGCGCTCAACCAGTCGTTTAACCCGGAAAGTGTGTACACATTTCTAACAGACGAAGCGATCCGCAGAGATATCGAACGTGCGAAGGAATTTGGATTTAACTTTCTCCGTCTCCACATCAAAGTCGATGAACCACGTCTCTATTATTGGGCTGATAAGTTAGGGATGCTCTTCATGTGCGATATTCCAAACTTTGGCACTTATACAGAAAAAGCACAGACACGCTTTGAGGAAACACTCCGTGGGAACATTGATCGAGATTACAATCACCCGTCAATCATTTCTTGGTGCAATTTTAACGAAACTTGGGGACTCGGTGGAAACGAATACAAGGAGATGACAGATCGACAGGAATGGGTCCGTGAAATGTATCACCTCGCTAAATCGTTAGACACAACCCGCCTGATTGAAGATAACTCGCCATGTCTATACGACCATGTAGAAACGGACATTAATTCATGGCACTTCTATATTAACGACTATGACCACGCGAAAGAGCATATTGCGAACGTTGTAGCAGAGACATACCCGGGTTCAGCGTTCAACTATGCCGGTGGCAACGTGCAAAGCGATGCACCGCTCATCAACAGCGAATACGGTGGTATATCGGCAGGAGCGGGCGACAAAGATATCTCATGGTGCTTCAAATACCTGACGAATGAACTCCGACTCCACCCGAAAATCTGTGGTTATGTCTACACTGAGTTACAAGACATCGAGTGGGAACACAACGGTTTCATGAACTACGACAGGTCCGTAAAAGAATTCGGATACGATTACTTGGACATCAACACCCTTGACTTTATCGCCATTGATTATCCGCCCGGAAGCGTGGTCGCCCCAGGTGATGAGATAAAAGCGGATATCTATGCAAGCCACTTCTCACACAAAACCATCACAGATGCCACGCTCCACTGGCAGCTGGATACAATGTCAGCGACCGGACATATCACACGTGGACACGCCTCTGGAAGCGTCGAGATCCCATTTCCGCAATATCAGGTGCGAAATGTGTATCAACTTCGACTCGTTGCGCCTGATGTTCATCAGGCAGTTGGCACGCTTCATGTCTGGGTAACAGATCACTCCGGGACTGTTGTCGCCCGTAACTTCATCAATTTTGAACACTTCACTGAAACACCTGCCGAATGCCGAACTGATTCAGGAACAATTCGTCTCAACTATACCCCGGGTAGCGCAGCTGAATCCTCATGGAACGAACCGACAAGCGACGAGCAGCTTTTCTCTGCAGTCGGGAGTGGCTATGTCGAATATGAAATATTGTTACCAGAAGGACTCAACGCAGCAGATGTTTCAGAACTGGAACTGGTTTTTGAGGCATCCAGTGCTTATGGCGGTGCGCGTCAAACGGAACCGGAGAAATATCCATCTGATGTGACGATCTCAGTTAATGGCGTTGAAAGTGACACTGTCCGCATTCCCGATTGTCCAGCGGATGCCCGCGGTGTACTCTCTTATATCCACGGACAACCCGGTATCTACGGCTACCTTCACAATATCAAGATAGACCCATCACTTGTCTTAAATGGTAAGACAAATACATTAAGAATCCGATATGAAGTGAAATCGGATGCTGAGGCGAAAGGCGGGTTCGCACTTTACGGCGCACGTATGGGAAGATACCCGACTGGACCGCATCTGCTCATTCGTCGGAAATAGTTATTGGTTATCGGCTTTCAGTTTTCGGTTAGATTAGCAAACACCTAACCAAACCGCAAGGAAAATTAAAAAAATGGCAAGTCCCGAATTTGTATTCACACGTCATCCTAATTTAGAGGTTTCTTGGCCCTATGTGCATGAACAGATGGTAAAGCGGTTAGAAGAACTCGGTGTAACACTTGTTCTCAATACCAGCAGTCGAGATCCTATTCACGAACAGGTCGACTTAAGCGAAACCATCGGTATATCCCACTTCGGTGGAAACCTGACCGAAGCCTGTATCGCAGCAGCCCCAAAACTCAAAGTGTTCGGAGCAATGACAGACAATTCCGGGCACGGTATCCCATACCAAGCACTCCAAGCCCGCGGCATCCCCGTTATTGAATCGACACGAGCATGGTCGCAATCCGTGGCAGAATGTGCTTTCGGTCTCGCGCTGTCTTCGTTGAGACGAACAGCACAGTGGCACCTAC
Organism: Candidatus Poribacteria bacterium; assembly: GCA_022394775.1. Lineage (GTDB taxonomy): Bacteria > Poribacteria > WGA-4E > WGA-4E > WGA-3G > WGA-3G. The sequence goes on along the minus strand of JAGFCB010000299.1, from coordinate 3,477 downwards.
GGATGGCACAGCGTGAAAAACTCTGGGACTGGGAGAACCCGATGTGGGGTTCACTAAACGCCCGTGAAAGCGGCGCGCCCCTCGATAAACTTCCCGCAGCACATCAGTTCTGTGATGATCCAGATTTTGTTAACGGCGATCTTGGCACGAAAAACATCGGGGTTATCGGTCTCGGACAGATTGGCGGAAAAATCGCAAAATGGTGTCGAGTTTTTGGCGCAACGGTAGTAGGTTTTGATCCGTATGTATCGGACGAACTCCTTCAAGAATGGGATGTGCAGCGTGCTGATATGGACACACTTGCTGATAGCTCTGACATCGTGTTCGTGGCTGTCCCACCTACCCCTTCGGCGCGTCATCTACTCAACAGGGAACGGGTCTATCACCTTAAAAAAGGCAGCTTGGTTGTCGTGATTACACGCGCCCATGCGGTCGATATGGAAGCACTACGAGAACGGATTGTGAAGGACGAACTCGCAGGTGCGTTCGACGTTTATGACATCGAACCCGTCCCTATTGATGATGAACTGCGCAATCGGGATAACGTTGTCCACACACCACACATCGCCGGGAGAACAGAAGATTCCAACCTACGGGTAGCGGATATGACTGTGGATGATTTTGTGCGTGTGTTAAAGGGTGAATCCCCGCTCGGCGCATTGACCCCCAAAGCAGTTGAGGTCCGAACTTCACCCAATCCAAGTCAGTAACGGGAAATAGTTGTCAGTTGTCAGTTGTCAGTTATCAGTTAATCTCTTGTGGCAGTCCAGTTGACTGTAACTGCCACACAACCTCTTAACTGAAAACTGAAAGGTTTTTCGCAGAAAAATCGAACTGACAACTGACAACTATAAAAAAAATGTCATCTGAAACATTAAAAAACCTTATTCGTCCAGATATTGCAGACATGGCACCTTATACGCCTATCGTACCGTTTGATGTGCTTAGCCAACGCCTCGGTATTCCTGCTGAGGACATCATTAAACTTGATGCAAACGAGAACCCTTACGGTCCCTCGCCCCGGGTCTATCAGGCATTAGCAGACGAAACCTATTATCACATATATCCAGATCCGGACAGTACATCACTCCGTCAAGCACTCAGCCAATACACTGGTATTGATGCGACACACATCGTTGCCGGACACGGCGCAGATGAACTGATCGACCTTTTAATTCGGCTATTCGTCGCGCCTGGTGATGCAGTCATCAATTGCCCACCTACCTTTGGCATGTACCGTTTCGACACCGAACTTAACGGCGGAAAAGTAATTGATATTCAGCGAAAAGCGGATTTTTCGTTAGATACTAAAAAGAGTGTTGATATTGTTACCAGTAGCAATAACATTAAGATCCTTTTTGTTACGAGTCCAAACAATCCTGATGGTGGGATGCTTGATGATGCTTGCCTCCGGCGGCTGCTTCAGCTGCCGCTAATTGTTGTGTTGGACGAAGCCTATATCGAATTCGCTGGAGAAAGTCGCGCAGGCTGGGTTTTAGAACACGAAAACCTGATTGTACTTCGGACATTCAGCAAATGGGCAGGACTTGCAGGATTGCGAGTAGGTTATGGAATTTTCCCGCATTGGATCCTTTCACATCTGTTGAAAATTAAGCAACCATACAATGTAAATCTTGCTGGTGCCACAGCAGCATTAGCTTCACTGTCAGATGTGTGTCAATTACAAGAAAATGTAGAAAAAATTGTAGAGGAACGTGGAAGGCTTTATCAGGCACTGCAGGCGTTTGATTTTTTAGAGCCGTATCCGAGTAACGCGAATTTTATTCTCGCACGGGTCATCAATAGGAGTGCGGCGGCGTTAAAAACGATGTTAGCTGAACGCGGAATTCTCATCCGATATTTTGATACACCGCGCCTGCACAACCATGTTCGGATCAGCGTTGGCACACCATCACAAACATCTACCCTCTTAGAGACGCTATCAACGCTATAGGAACGGTTCCAACACTTCTTCTACCGATCGAGTATCTGGGAACCAACTAACAATCTTTTGTAATACTTCATCCAAAAGAACATCCGGGCAAGATGCACCAGCAGTCAACACGATATCGGTAGGTGTTTTTTTCTCATCTGTCAACAGCCAATCCTCTGTCGTCTGTACCTCTTTTGTCTCTAACACAAGATGGCGAATACGGGTTGGACTCAAGAGTTCGTCTGCATCTCGGATAAAATAGGTCGGAAGGTGTTGTTGACAGAGTTCCACAAGATGGCTCGTATTAGAAGAATTATAGCCGCCGACGACAACCGCAATATCACCACCATCGGCAATCAGTGCAAGTGTTGCATCTTGATTTTCCTTCGTCGCATAACAGAGCGTGTCTCTTGTATCAGCAAAATGTGAAGACATCTCTACTTCACCGTACACGGTTCTGATAGTATCCTGCAGCAAATTGGCAATGGCTTCAGTCTCCGTCGCCAGCATTGTTGTCTGGTTGACGACACCGATGCGCTTCAAATGAACAGCAGGATCGAAACCTGGAGAGAAACGATCTGCAAACTTTTTGAAGAAGTATTCAGTATCTGCCTCGCCAGAGATAACTTTTGCTAAATCCCGTGCTTCCTCAAGGTCCCGAACGACCACAACAGGTGCGCTTGCCTGTGCATGTGAAAACGTTGCCCGAGTTTCTTCATGGTAACGCTTCCCGTGGATAACTACAGTGTAATCCTGCCTGCCGATTTCTTCACTCCGTCGCCAAACTTTCTCAACGAACGGGCAGGTCGTATTATACGCAGTAAGGGTAACACCGCGTGCCTTGAGGGCTTTCTCTATCTCAAGAGTCGTCCCGAAAGCAGGAACAATAACAACATCGTTTGGCATCAAAATGTCAAAGGGAAGCAGAGGTGTGCCAGCAGTATCCATTAAGAACTGGACACCGCGTTGTCTTAAATTTTCGTTGACTCGTGGATTATGAATAATTTCAGACAACAAAAAAATGCGCTTATTGGGGTTTTCTTCGAGTGCCTGATAAGCGATTTCAATAGCGTTTTCGACCCCGTAGCAGAAGCCGAAATGGCGCGCGATCTTAAATCGGATGGCCCCGAAATCCAACAAAGTTGGTGCTAAATCTCGCTTGCGGGCATCGGTATCTCGGCGCACTTGTTTAACTACAGAAATAATAGGACTGTGATAGAAGTGAGGTAAGTTAAAAGTTCGAGGCATTCGCTTTCCTCGTCCGATTGACAGAAAAATAAAAGGCAGTTTAAGACCAAACTCAATAGCGTTTTTTCTCAAGACATGCCGATTGATATTATTTTTCGTCCGTTTGCTTCATTTTAACGTCTAACGTAACAAAACCGGAGGCAAGCACTTGATGACTGTAAGCCTCTTCTTGATCACAATGCCTTAGGCACTTAAAACTTTACGCCCTTTGGCACGGCGGCGAGCAATAGTTTGTCTGCCATGCCGTGTAGACATCCGTTTACGGAAACCCAATTTATTTTTCCGTTTCCGTCGAT
>JAGFCB010000046.1 GCA_022394775.1 Candidatus Poribacteria bacterium | reverse complement strand
TCTGAGGTAGCAGTAAATACAATGCGTATCTGTGATGCGCTCCTTGAATCAGATCGTCGAAAGGAAGTCGTTAAACTGTAGGGAGATTGTATGAAAATTATAAATATTGAAACTTTTGTCGTGGACGCGGGATGGCGGCCTTGGATTTTTACGAAGGTGGAAACCGATGCAGGTATCACTGGCTACGGTGAATGTAGCGATGGTAGAAACCCAAATGGCGTGGTGGGGACGATTAAAGACCTAACATCTCTGCTGATTGGGAAAGATCCGCGCGCTTATGAGATGCGGTTCTGGGACATGATCCGCGGTTCTCGACAAAGTCCAGGAGGTATTGCTGCGAAGGCGATTGCTGGTATTGAGTGTGCATTGGTAGATATTAAGGCGAAGGCGTTAGGGATTTCCGTTGTGGAGTTGTTCGGCGGACCGACACGCGACGACGTGCGTGTTTACTGGTCACATTGTGGCAGCTCTCGTGCGCGTAACTTTGAACTCATCGGCGTGCCACCTTTAAGAACGATGGATGACATCGCTGCGTTAGGTCGTGAAGTCGTCGAAAAGGGATTCACTGCTTTGAAAACTAACATTGTTTTCCCCGGCGACCCGGCTTCTGTCTATTTTCCCGGCTTTGGTGGTAGATCTGGCACGACTGACGGAAACGTAACGTCTCAACTCCTACGGCACATTGAAACTTTAATCGGCACCTTTAGAGAGGCGGTTGGACCTGATGTTGGTATCAACCTTGATTTGAACTTCAATTTCAAACCGGAGGCGTGCATGCGTATTGCTAAAGTACTCGAGCAGTTCGACATGCTGTGGCTGGAGATTGATATGTATGATCATGAAGCTATCCGCCAAATCAAGGATTCCACGACGACGAAGATATGCACCGGTGAGAATCTCTATTACATGCGCGAATATCTACCCTATTTTGAGTGTCGTGCTGCCGATGTTTTTATGATAGATGTGCCGTGGAACGGGTTCGCACCCTCAAAGAAGATCGGGGACTTGGCGGATGTGTTCCAGCTCAATGTTGCCCCGCATAATTACTATAGCCATCTTGCTACCTACATGAGTGCGAGCCTCTGTGCTGTCCTGCCAAACGTGCGGATCATGGAGATTGATATTGATGATGTCCCGTGGAAAGACGATTTAACGACATACGTGCCAGATATTGTAGACGGTTATATGAAGATACCGACGCGTCCGGGGTGGGGAACTGAACTCAATGAAGAGGTTGTCAAAGCGCATCTCTGGGATAATCGGCGAGGGGATTGGTAGGTGTATAGAAGGATATAATTGATAAAGCTATAATAGTACAAGTAATCCCTAAATCACCTTGATGAGGTGGGTGGCTTTACTGTAGGATAACTGTATCATCTGCACTATGCACGGGGTGAGGGCTTAGATCATAATCGGCCTCTAACGAAATATCATCAAGCATAACGACTTCTCCTGATGTGGCAGACTGGTGCATGGCAAATATGGTCTGGACAACGTGTAGGTTACCCCGTCCATCTGTAATCGGTTTTTTGCCTGTTTGTAAGCATTCCAAAAAGTGTGCCATCACGTTACCGAAAGCATCGGGAAACCATGTTCCTTCTATCGAAGGTTTAATATCACGGACTTCTGGTTCCGTGAGGTGAATCGTCATGTCGTTGCTGTTCCCGTAGATCGCGCCTTTTGTGCCTTGAATTCGGATTTCCTCGTGTGGATGTTGCAAGTTGCGTCCGGAATCAGCAAGGAATGCCCAGTTACAGGAAAGTAAGCCTTGTGTGCCGCTTCGACTTGTGAAGAGTGCTACAGACAGGGTTTCTCCGTCCTCAATAGACCTGTTATGTCCGTGTGCTTGGCAGTAAACGCTCTCGTATTCACCGAACCACTTGTGGACAAGCCCGATATGGTGTACTTGCATCGCGGGGATTAAGTGGCGTTCAGGGAACTCGGTGTAAAATCCGTTGCAGGTTATGGAAACATGGTAGATTTCGCCGAGGTGTTCAGCGTTGATATAGGGTTCAATGGCGAGAAAGCCGGGAACAAAGCAAGAGTTTTGGTTCACCATGAGTTGCACGTTGTGTTGCTCACAGGTCTCTACCATTTCAACCGCTTGTTGCATTGACATTGAGAAGGGTTTTTGACAGAGGATGTGTTTGCCGGCTTCGGCGGCGGCTTTGACGATAGGAGAACGGATCCAGGGTTGTACCGCCATGTCCACGACATCAACGTCGGTATCGGCAATCAGGTCAGCGATGCGGGTGTATCTTTTATCAATACCAAATGTGTTGCCGGTTTCGTTAAGGCGTGTTGTGTCTTTGTCGCAGATTGCAGCGACGCGTAACCCTCTGCGTTGATAGCCGAGCAGATGCTGCTGCCCGATGCCCAACCCGATTAGACCGATTCCGAATTCATGTGTGCTTTCCATCGTGCAGATTGTCCTTTAAAATCAGATGCCTAAGCCTTCATCAATCTCGCGTTGATAGGTATTAATGGATTCATTCAGCATCTGATCCATCTGAACAATTTGCCCCGTTGCGCCGGACTCAAGGATTGCGTAGGAGAGCGCGACGGAACGTGTGCCTTGATAGCCATCGACTTCAACTTCCCTGTTTCCAGCAATGACTTCAGCAAATTCACCGTATTCCATAGCGATATTTTTCGCGTCCCCTTGCGTAAATGAGTAGTTCCACAATCGGTCGCCGCCGAAAAGGTCTGCTGTGACAGCATCTAAGCGGAAGTCTGGGACGAGGTCCAAAATCCGTTGGTCGTTAATCGTTTCCTGTCCATCAATATTGAGGGTAATACTGCCTCCACCTCGGTCGCCGGGGAGCGTCATAGAACCTTGGGATCCGTGAATTTTGCGGAGCCAGCTGCCTTGTCCCCACGCCCCATGATCCTCAATATATTGCCCGACAACGCCGTTGTTGAAAGTCAGCGTTGCATAAGCAGCGTCCTCTGCTGTTGCCTCAAATTCGGCGGGCATCTCGCGCTGCCATTTCGTATAGACACCAGCCGGGTTAGATCCGGATTCACCGGTCACTGCGGCGGAATTATGCCGGATAGGTTCGTGCAGCCGGGTTTGCGCATAAACGGTATTAACTTCGCCGAGTAGATACTCCATCATGTCAGCATAGTGAACACCGACATCAAGCAACACACCGCTTTGGTCTTTCTGATGTCGCCAGACAGAGATAAGCATGCGATTTGTTCCGCCGATTGCGTGGTGGATGAGGAAGCGCGGTGTACCGATAACCTCTGCCTCAAGTAGTGCTTTTGCGAGCCGGTTTATTGGGTCGCGCCGATAGTTCTCAGCAACACTGAGGATTGCGTCGGATGCATCAGCAGCGCTGCGAATGAGGTTGCACGCGCGGACAGTTAGCCCCATAGGTTTTTCGACCATGGTATGCCAACCGCGTTCAAGGGTTTCAATAGCGACAGTGTGGTGATACGGCGGCGTAGTTGTCACATCCACAGCATCAACACCGATTTCAGCGAGTTCTTCCAGGCTTCCAACAACGGCAGGTTTTTCGCCGAAGCGTTCCGCTGCTTGTGTAGCGAGTGACTCGGCATTAGCGAGTACGGGGTCACATGCACCGACAAGGTTAAAACGCTCCCATCCTGCCTGATGGAGTTCTGCTAACCCATACATGTGCCGGTGTCCCATCCCACCGCATCCAACGATTGCCAATCTAATTTTATCCATATCAGTTTCTCGCAGTCGTAGTGCATTTTGTAAGCACGTTTTTCGTTAGTTTAATACCGCTTCTAACCGCTTGAGATCAGTTTTCATTTGTGTTACATTGTCCCGATAGTATTGGTAGCGGTTGAGTACCTTATTCGCATACTTTTTACCATTACTGTTAAGGGGACCAGCTAATCTCACCTTACCGGGTCCGACGTTGTAGGCACCGAGTGCTAAGGTCAGATTACCTTCATATTTCTCTGCAAGCATTCTGAAATAAGTTAAACCGGCGTGCAGGTTTTTGTATGGGTTAAATCGTTCATCTATATTTGAATCAAGTTTCGGTTTCCGTTTATCCGGATATTGTGGCACTTTGAGTCCAAGTTCACGGGCAGTTTCGGGCATCATCTGCATCAATCCACCTGCGCCGTTTTTAGACACAGCAATCGGATTAAAGTTGGATTCGGCGTGAATAATGGCGAGCATAAGTTCTACATCAATATCGTACTGTTTCACTATTTGAACCGCCTTGTGCGCGGGCTTTGGTTGTTCTGTTTTTTTTGTTTCAGTTGTTGATTTGGATCTTGGTGTTTCCGATGGACTTAAAGCGGTTGCATCTGGCTTCTGTGAGGTAAGTTGTGTTCCACCAAAAGACATACCTATTGAGACGAGGTGTTTATATTCAAGGTTGTCTTGATTAAGGAGTGTGTAATGGAGCTGCTTTCCCAATTGATTGAGTGAAAATCCTACACTCCAGGATTGCGATGGGAGTTCATCACTGAAGGTAAATGTTGATCCGACGCGGGCAGAGAGTGTCTTATTTCCTATTTCTAAACTTGTCCCAAAGCAAGAGGGCATAATATCTAAGCGATTGTGCCATCGAATAATTGGGTGCGGTGTGAGGACAGCACCGATGGCAAATTGCTGGTCAAAGGTTTGTAAAACCTGTCCATCTTTATGTCGAATAGTTACGCCGGAGATATCACGTACCCGCATTCCAAAGGCAAGATGGTCGTTAATTTCTGTCAGGACACCCACGTCATAATTTCGTGCCCAGAGGCTACCGTGGTAAGGGGCACGGCTATATCCTGTGCTGGTGCCGAGTTGCAAAGGACCAAATTTCCTCGCATAAGAGAGGAGTGCCTGATTGTTGCCGAGTTCAAAGCTGCCAATCGGATTTGCGGTATGATCTAATAGGAAACGATCGCTACCATTTAAATCGAGGAAATTTACACCGAATGTGCCAATAGATTTGATAGGATAAGCGAGGGAGACTGCACCTTGGGACAGGTCATAGGTGAGGTTTCCACGTTGTAGGGCAGCAAGTCCAGCAGGATTCCAGAGCGGACTGGTTGCGTCATCTGTGCTGGTAATAAAAGCACCACCCAACCCGATCCCGCGTGCGCCGACTTCAGGTCTCAGGTTGAGTGGATCTGATAGTGTGCTTTTTTGACCGAGAAAGTACGCCAATAAGAAACAAACAGTTGCTATGAGTAGCAACCCGCGTTTACGGTATAGAAAGGTGATTGGTTGGTTTTTCACTTCTACCTTTGTACCTGATTTCAAAATGTAAATGGGGACCGGTTGATATACCCGTGTTTCCAGATAAACCGATGACTTTCCCCTTGTTTACAGTTTGTCCGGTTTTTACCTTGATGCGTGACAGATGTCCGTACCATGTCGTGAAATTGCCTTCGTGTTCTATACCGACGATTTTCCCGTAGCCACCTTTTCGTCCGGCGAAAATGATTCTGCCACCTTTAGAGGCGTAGACGCGTGTCCCAGTAGTGGCACGGAAATCTATACCTTTATGAAACTGGTAACGGCCCGTTACAGGGTGGGGTCGATAGCCGTACTTTGATGTAACAACTAAAGGTACCCGAAGCGGGCTTATAAAGCCGAGACTCCCATCGTGTGGAATCCGAATTTCTGTGCCAATTTGTAGGTTACGAGGCGAAGATATACCGTTGATTTTCTGTAAAATCTTCCATTCAACGTTATGAAGACGGGCGATACCGATCAGGGTATCTCCCCGTTTAACCTGATAGAGGATTTCACTGAGACCGAAGGCGTTTCCGGGTATACGCAGCGTTTTCCCGATCTGTATGCGGTGTGCCGACTTAATACTGTTCGCTTGGATAATCGATTTGAGCGGTACTTTATATTTCTGTGCGATCTCCGATAATGTTTCACCTTTCTGAACGAGGTGTTGCTGAACACCCGCAGCGAGGGGCGCTTCAGAAAGTACCACTACAGACAAGACAGCTATAAAAATGTGAATTAACCTTCTATTCATTTGGTCCCTTAACAGCTTAACAATACAAAACAGAGGCAATTCTGTGGAAACTTGAGCAGATGCTCACTTATACAGAATTTGCGGCTATTAACTAATTTCTAACGGTCAGCAAGACATTTTTCGTGTCTGTAAAAATTTGTGTATCGGTTTCAATTCCAGAGGACCCCACTGAAACAACCTCGCTAATCACAGTCACAACAAGTTGAATAACTTCGACTCGAACATTTTCCCCATTTAGTGTCTGAGGTGCAGTCCAAGTAACAGGATTTTCGCTGGAGGCGGAAAGTTCCCCGAACTGGGTGATATTCAACCAGTTCAGTGTAACACTGGTCCCTCTAACGCCTTTCAAGGAAGCGGTCAGTTCTACGTTTTCACCAGGCTTCACCGTTTTTTTGGTAACGGTAATTTGTACGTCAAGATCGCTAACTTGCTCTGGCTCCTTCACACTTGAGACTTGTGTAAGTTCAATAATACCATCTGTGGCTTCACTATCTTCTTCCGTTGTAACGTCTTCTGATACAGGATTCTTTAGGTTGCTACCACCGCAGCTCGCTAAACTTAATACAAGACCTGTGAGGAGAATGTAAATACCTACTAAGGACGAGTAGAAAAGTATATTGATTCGAGATACTCTCATAATACCATCCTCTCTTCATGTTCGGATTGGGTGAAATACCGATGTGTTCTGTGTTCAAAGTCTTTAGATAAGCTAAGAACTGAACGGGTTGGCAAATTGCACCCTAAACGATCAAATTAAGACTTTTTGTTACTAACACTAACGCATAGTGAAGAGAGTTGGTTACAGAAACCGATAAGTTGAATACAATAAAAAATTTGGCTGGGAAGCCTGTGTCCCAGCCTGAATTATGGTTATTTTCCTGCGTTTTCTAATTCTTGACGTGCAAACGCGAGAATGTCAGCGATATCTTGGTCGCTGAGGATGTCAGGGGCGTAGAACGGCATAAGCGTACCACCACCACGAATTTTAGTTGCCCAACGCAAGACTGCTGCATCAATGTTGCGAGGTGCTCTGGTTCCGACAAGCCGCGGGCCAATACCGGCTTTGTAAGGGGACGGGTGGCAAACGATGCAGGCACGTCCGAAAAGTTGCCATCCATTCTCAGCATCGCCGCTCATTGCAGCAAGTTTTTCACCGGCAGCCTTTTTCGCATCGTCATCGAGCATTGCTATTTCAAACTGGGGTCCCTTATTATCACCGGAGATGGCTTCAAAATAAGCCATGAGTGCTTCGGCGTGTTCTGCTGGAATTGCGGTCGGATCAACTTCAGGTCCAGGAATTCGATGTAAGAAATGTTGATAGCAGAAGCCGCCGCCGCCCGCTGCGCGCGCAAAATCTGCAGCTTTAATCATCCCGCCTTTTGCTTCGCCACGGTGTGGGACACCGACAACACTATGTCCGGCGCGAATGACACCATCTGGATTTGCTGTGTCATCAAAATCTGCGTGGCAGTTTGCGCAGCTAAGTCCAGTAGCGTAACCTTTTACTTTACCCGGTTTGATTGTCCCTTTGAAGGTTGGATCGTGAAAAAGTTCGCGCCCCAGTTGCGCTTTGTCCGACATTTGTGCGTGTGTGAAAAAGATGAATGCCGCGATCAAAACGCCACATAGGGCAAACGAAACGAATTTACGCATCATAAATCTCCTTTGAACGATGAGTTATTCTAAAAATTATAGCAAATATATGATTTTTTGTCAATTAATTATTTAGAGAAAAAGCGTTTTTACTGAATATTAAGGTAATTAAGTCGATTTCAACAGCGCGATATAGGGTAAATTCCGATACTGCTGGGCGTAATCAAGTCCGTATCCGACGACAAAGGTATCTGGGATCTCAAAACCTGTGTAGTCGATGGTAACTGGTACTTGACGTTGAGAAGGTTTGTCAAGCAGTGTGCATACCTTAACGGTTTTAGGGTTCAGCGTTCCGAGGTGTTCACGGAGAAACTTCAAAGTCTGTCCGGTGTCAATAATATCTTCGACGATGAGAACGTGCTGGTGTTCAAGGTAATTACTACCGCCGCGAATGAGTTGCACTTTTGATGGCTTCGTGCTTTCGTGGTAGCTCATGAGTTGCACGAATTCAAATCGGACGCGGACACCACAATCCGGATTAGGGGGCCCCGTCGCAGATATTGCCCGCGCGAGGTCTGCAAAAAATAACACACTGCCCCTGAGTACGCCGAGTAGGACTAACTCTTGGTTTTGGTAATCGGTAGAAATTTGTGCGCCAAGTTCGCGAATTCGGTTCTGAAGACAGGATTCGGAGATGAGAACGGATTCAGGATGAGGTTTCGTTGCTGGCATAACGTAGATAAAGGTATTGCCGAGTGTCAGATTCAATTTTGAAGGTGTCACTGGTTGTGTAACCGATGATCCACAGAATCTGATTGCCACAAACAAGCAGTGGAATGCTATCGCGTTCGTAGCGAGGCACCTTGGCATCAATCAGAAAATCCTTAATCTTCTTCGTTCCCCGCATACCATAAGGCTGGAACCGGTCGCCTTGCCGCCGATTACGCACCGTGAGCGGAAATGCTTCTAAAGATGGTTCTGCAAACACCTTCCTTATCTTTTCATAATCAAATATAGCTTCAAATCTACCATCCGGTAATGCGAGTGTTGAAGGGAACTTGGTATTCCTGAGTTCTGCGGTAATTTGTGTATTTAGAACTTCTATGGATGTTTTACCGACAGTAACGATGGGATAAGCAAAATTCCCCGTTTCAACTGGCTTTCTCTCAAAAATGAGTTGTTGATATGCACGTCGAAATTGCAAACCGTTGGGAAGTGCTAATAGAGCGTTAGACGCTTCCGCTTGAATTAGGTTTAGCATTTTTTCGCAATGTGCGAAATAAAGATCGCTCATGTCCCCCGACATTTCAGAGACGCTTTGCCTCAACATCCGTCTCTGTAATGCGATATGATACTGACGGAACGCTACTCTGTCAAGCACGACTCTTTCGTGCAGATCTTGTATCCGGCACGTTTCAAGAGCCTCCCGCGCAGCTGTGGCAAGGTATTCTGATTCAGCACGCAACACATCGGCGGTTCGGCTTAATCCGGTTTTAATATTCGGATTATAATTATTTTCAAGCTGCGGTATCAACTCGTGGCGGATACGGTTGCGAAGGTAGCGAGTATCCGTGTTTGTTGTATCATGTTTCGGCGCAACGCCTATAGACGTAAGAAACGCCTCAATTTGTTGACGCGTGAAACCTGCGAGCGGTCGAATAAATTTTGCGTCCCTGACAGGTGTGATGCCTTTCAATCCGGTGGCTCCACTGCCTCGGATAAGGTTCATCAAAACCGTCTCAGCAACATCGTCCTGATGGTGTCCTAAGGCGACCTTAGTGGCATCGACTTTCGTTGCGATTGATTCGTAAAACTGATAGCGCGCCCTACGTCCTGCTGCCTCTACAGAGAGTTTCCACTGCTGAGCCAAACGAGGTATTTCCATGCGTTGGATCGTACAAGGTAACTTTAAGTGCTTTGCGTGCTGTCGGACAAAATCAGCATCCGCATCTGCATCTGGGCGGAGACAATGATTTAGGTGAGCGACGTGGAGTTGGCAATTGAGTTGCGAACGTAAAGCATGCAACCCGTACAGAAGGGCAAGCGAATCCGCACCGCCTGAGACCGCAACGAGCACTGTCTCGCCGTCCTCAATCATCTTATGCTGCGCGATGAAACGGTGCATCTGTTGTACGAAGTCGACTGTCATGGGGTGTGCCTATTTTTGACAGCAAGTTTTGTCGTTTGAGTATTAACTCGGCTGTTAACTGTGTCAAAAGAAGCAATGCCGGTGCGGAGAGTCGAACTCCGGACAGCACGATTATGAGTCGTGTGCTCTAAACCACTGAGCTACACCGGCACGAGTTTGGATGGGCTTGTGAATCCTACCCTAACAATTTCATTTTAAGTATAACACACAGCAGAAAAAAAGTCAAATGTTTTTATTCGATTTACGCGCTAAAACCGCTACTTCGGTGGGAGTTGAACACCATTGACAAAGATGTTAATTGCGTTAAAGGAAGTAATACTTCGCTCGTTCCGCTTCGGGCGTACGATCTGGGCGGGTTCGATACCAGCGGAAATGTTCGTAATGAGCGGTGTAGTGTTCACCATCTCGGCTGTCGTTGTAGCTGAGGAACAACATGCGCCGAGGGCTGTTGGATTTGTTAGATGCCGCGGCATGTGGTGTAAAACAGGTGAAGATTGCTATGTCTCCGGGTGCTAAATCCACGTAGATGTGTTCCTCGTTCGCGAGGTGTTCTGGATCTATTGAGCCTTTATCAAGCGAGCCGGGTTCATGCAAAAATCCTTGATGATGACCCGTCCATAGTTCTGTGCATCCGTTTTCTTTCGTACTGGCATCAAGTGCGACTGAAACCGTAAGGAGACTCTGCGGAAAACCTTGCCACCAATTGTAGTCTTGGTGCAGCCCGTTACCGTGACTATCCGGTGGTTTGAAGATGAGTTTATCTTTGAAGAGTACGGCTTCGTAGCCATCATATAGGGACGCTAACCGATCCATAATTCGTCTGTCGCGGGCGAGTGCAGAAAATAGCGGCGAGATGCTCACAAACGGGTCGATTTTCCATGGCTGCCCATCTGCTAACATCTCGAAGCGGAGATTGTATTTCGGTTCGAGTTGAAATTCACGACTCAACGCAAACGCACGCGCAACAATCTGTTCTGCCTCTTGGCGGTAGGTCTCAATCTCTGTAGGTTGGAACACATCGCGGAGAATGAGGAATCCTTTCTCGCGATACGCCTCAACTTCAGCGGTATCAAGCGCGAAACAGAGTTGTCGTTGCTGTGGGCCGTTCCATTGCGGTGTACCTATTTCAGATGGGCGTTCAACGCTTACCATCGTTGTCTCCTGTTCTTTACTGAATTTGAAAATCTGTTTTCAACTGTCCCCAACGGGTCGTAAGTTTGCCATTCGGTTCAACGGCAAAGGAAGGGATGTCTGCGCCGTCGATGACCAGATTATCGTAATGGACGTTTGCCGTATGCGTAATAAATCCGATGCGTCCACTGTCCCGGAATTTCGCATCATCGTCTCCCTCGAACAGGAGTTCATCATCAACGAAACACTGATAATTTTGACCCTCTGCGACAACCTTAAGACGGTAAGTTTCACCGACTTCTGGATCAACAGGTAAAGGCGTTACGATGTGCTCAAATTGATTCTCTCGCCATCGGGAGAATTGGCATTTATGCTGGTCAGTGCGAATCCAGAATCGCATGCCGTTGTCCCCGCCCGTATCGGCACGGATTAACACACCCGCTGCATTCACATTCACATTTTCCACCAAGGTTACATCCACTTCAAGGGTGTAATCTGTCCAATCTTCGTCACCGAACATTGTCTTGGCGTACTCTGCCCCCGAGATTTCGGCATAGGCATCTTTTACGATTTTCCATTCGCCTTTGACTTCGTTCCATCCGTCAGGAAGCCCTTTGTCAAAGTTTTCCTGCCATATTCCTGCTGAAGCAATGGGAGTTAATATAGCGACCATGAATATAATAGCTGCTACGTTGGAATAACGCATGGGTTCCTCCAATTTTTGATTCGTTGGTACAGGTCATGATATCAAGTGCTTAGCGTGTGTTTGGAAAGTGTCCGTTGGAAAAACAGATATCCTGTATTATTATATTTTTCGGATATTGGTTGTCATCTTACCAAAGGCGCGAAAAAAGTTCAAGGAGATTGTAAAGGGAAGGTTAAAGGGGATTGCAGGGGGGGGATTTGAACCCCCGTCCTCCGGGTTATGAGCCCGACGAGCTACCTGGCTGCTCTACCCTGCGGCAAGTTTTTAATTCCGGTCATTCTGCTCGGTTTTTCCGTTGTCAAACCGATTTTCGCTTAGGTTAGGTATTATTTTTTATTTAATTAAAATCCCAAACCATGGTCGAGGAGGGACTTGAACCCTCACACCTTTTTACGGGCGACGGATTTTAAGTCCGTTGTGTCTACCGATTCCACCACTCGACCGCAAAGAGTATTAATAGTATACACTATCCATAGGTGTTTGTCAACTTTTTTTGATTTTATGCTCCAAAAGGTGCTGATTCCACTGTATTCTTGTGGAATTGTATGCTGTTTTCTGGCAATATCAAGGTGTAATCAGGTACCTGGCGGGTTTTTCTTAGTGCTTGACTTTTTTTTCGGAATCGCATATTATTAGGATATTATGAAAAATATTAAACTTGCATCAGAACACGAAATACCAATATTGGGCTTGGGCACTTGGCAGCTGAAAGGCAGACAGTGCGAACGCATTATCAAGGAAGCTATCGGTTTGGGGTATACCCATATTGACACAGCGTGGATGTACCAGAACCAACGCGAGATCGGGAAAGCACTGCGCGAGATTCACATTGATCGTAAAGCTATTTTTCTTACCACTAAAATTTGGCATAGCCATCTCAAGCATGATGAAGTCCTTTCACAGTTTGAAGAGTGCCTCAGCGATTTGCAAATGGATTATGTGGATCTGCTGTTGATTCACCATCCGAGCGACGCTGTTCCGGTTGCTGAAACTTTTGAGGCTTTCCAGAAACTTTACGAGGCGGGTCAGGTAAAAAGCATCGGTATCAGCAATTTTAGCATCGCTCAAGTTGAAGAGGCGTGTGAAGTCTCGGAACTTCCGATTTGCACGAATCAGGTGGAATATCATGTCCGTAGAAACCGGTCAGAGTTACGAGACTATTGCCATGCCCGCGATATTGTGATGACAGCGCACAGGCCCCTGGCTGTTGGTAACCTTGCCGGTGATACGGTATTGCGTGAAATTGGTGAGAAGCGTGGAAAGACTGCAGCGCAGGTAGCCTTAAAGTGGTTAATACAGCAAGAGATTATCACAATTCCGAAATCGGGTTCGGTGCCACATTTACAAGAGAATCTGGATGTCTTTGAATGGGAGTTAACCGACGAAGAGATGCGAACACTTGATACTGTAACATAACTTACGCGAAAAGTGGTGATTTCTTGGTGGAGTCCGGTGTCCCTTCCCAGTAACGGGTGGGAGCCCTGATTCTAAACCGCACCTACCGGACTTGTTAGGGTGTGCGTTTTCATGGATTTTCTTGGGGATTGTAGCTCGTAATGAAATGGAGAGCGGATTCGAGAGAGGGACGTTAAATTTCAGATCCGCGTTATTTAACCGCAAGGTATAATTAAAAAATGAAATTTGGACTGTTTTATGAACATCAGATTCCGCGTCCGTGGCGTGAGGGAGCGGAACATAAACTTTTTCAAGACGCGTTAACGCAGGTGGAGTTGGCTGACAGACTTGGATTTGACTATATTTGGGAGGTTGAACACCATTTCCTTGAGGAGTATTCGCACTCTTCTGCTCCGGAAGTATTCCTTGCGGCTTGTAGCCAGCGGACAACACAGATTCGGTTGGGACATGGAATTGTGCTGATGCCGCCGGCGTATAACCATCCGGCACGCGTCGCTGAACGGATTGCAACGCTCGACCTTGTATCAAACGGACGAGTAGAGTGGGGGACGGGAGAGTCAGCATCGCATATAGAACTCGGTGGGTTTAACGTTGACCCGAAACATAAACGCGAGATGTGGGCGGAGTGCACACGTGAGACAGCGAAAATGATGACGCAGTCGCCGTATGCTGGGTATGCGGGACAGTATTTCTCAATGCCGACGCGCAATGTTGTTCCAAAACCGTTGCAGGCCCCGCATCCACCAGCGTGGATGGCGTGTTCCAGCCGCGATAGTCTTCGTTACGCTGCCAGATATGGGCTCGGTGCCTTGACCTTTGCTTTTGTTGATGCAAGCGAAGCCAAATTTTGGGTGGAAGAATATTATGAGACTTTTGAGAAGGAATGCGAGCCACTAACGCAGCGGGTGAACCCGAATATCGCCATGGTTTCGGGTTTTTCGTGCCACAATAATGAGGAGACTGCTGTCGCTCGCGGGTTGGATGGACTGCGTTTCTTCCGATTCGCGCTTGCGCACTACTACTACGGCGGTTCACAAATACCGGGTCAGACGGATATTTGGCAGTTATATAGGGAGTCAACACAGGACCCTGCTGAGGGTAGGGCGGGTATCGGCACACCGGATCAGGTACGCGAACACCTTGAGGTGATGGAGGCTGCAGGTGTGGATCAGGTTGTTTTCATTCAGCAGGCGGGTGCGAACTTACATGAAGACATAATTGAATCGTTGGAACTCTTTGCAGAACGGGTACTTCCAGACTTCAAGGCGCGGGATGTTGAGCAGGTTGAAAGAAAGAATGAACGCTTCGCTGAGGCGATTGCGCGCGCGGAAACGCGAAAACCGGATTTAACGCCGCTCAGTGAGGTTCCGATTGTGGATGCCTATCCGGTACTCAAGCGGAAATTGGAAGAGCAGGCAGAAGAAGCCGGTGCTGCGGAGATGAGCGAAGACGGTGAAAAGTTTCTGCTGTCAATAGAGGGTGGAAAGCGGACTGAAAAAGACACGTAGACACTGGCACGCTTACAAGGCGTGCTTATACGGGGTTCGAAATGAAGAACGTATTGGTGGTTGATGACGACGAGAAAATCTGTTGGGCATTTGAGCAGTTCTTAGAAAGCGAAGGTTACACGCCGAGTATCGCGAACAGTGCTGAGGAGGGCTTACGCCGCATCGCAGCTGACAAGCCTGATGTCGTTTTGCTTGACGTGAATTTGCCCGGAATGAGTGGTTTAGAGGCGTTGGGTGAGATAAAAGCGAGTCACCCGTGGGTAATTGTAATTATCATCACGGCTTATGATGATGTGGAAACAACAATAGAAGCGATGCGCTTACAGGCGTTCGATTTTGTTCCGAAACCGATTGATCTGGACATCGTCAAGGGTGTACTGGAGCGTGCCTTCCGAACGCAATCTGTTCGTAGTACCTTGCCTGTGGAGGCATCGGACAAGTCGTCAGTGTCACAGATTGGTGGGCACCGTCTGGTCGGGAAGAGCAGCCAAATGCGTGAGATTTATAAACTCATCGGACTTATGGCAAGCAATACTGTGACCGTCTTGATTGAGGGCGAGACGGGGACAGGAAAGGACCTTGTTGCCCGCGCAATCCACGTGGGAAGTGACCGCAAAGAGAAGCCATTTATTCCTGTTGATTGTGGCGCGCTCCCGGATGAATTGTTGGAGAGTGAACTGTTTGGGTATGAGGCGGGGGCGTTCACTGGTGCCAAAGCGGAGGGGAAACCCGGGCGATTTGAGCTGGCAGATGGCGGCACGCTTTTTCTCGATGAAGTTGGGAATATGACGCCGGCACTGCAGGTGAAATTGCTCCGCGCTTTGCAAACGCAAGAGATTGAGCGGTTAGGTGGCACCCGTACACTTACAGTGGATGTCCGTGTTATCGCCGCTACAAATCAGGCACTCGGTGAAATGGTGAAACAGGGACAGTTCCGAGAGGATCTTTATTACCGTTTCAGACGTATCGCGCTTCACCTCCCGCCTTTGCGGGAACGCCAAGAGGATATTCCGTTGCTTGTTACGCACTTTCTACAACTCATTCAAGAGGAGTTTGGCAAGTCGATTCGGGGTATCTCTGAAGAAGGGATGAAACTGCTACAAGACTATGCTTGGCCGGGCAATGTTCGGGAGTTAGAGAACTGTCTCAGAAGCGCGGCGGCACTCTGTCGGGCGGATGTGATCCTTCCCGACGACCTACCCCCTGAAATCCAAATGGGCAACAAGGTGAGTGCTACTGACGCCTCGCAATTGGAAACGACTCTCAGAGCCGTTTTGCAAGAGGCTACAAAAACGGCTATTGCCGAAGGCAAGCAGGGGCTTTATGAAGAGATCGTCGCTATTTTGGATAAAGCACTGATTGAACTGATATTGGATGAATTTTCGGGCAATCATAGCAAAACAGCTGAATTGCTCGGTATGAGTCGGACGACACTCTTAAAAAAGATCAAGCAAAGTAATAATACTGATTAGGACTTACGCAGCCCCACTGCAGGCGGGGTTTAAAACCCTGAAGAAATACTTTCTTCGCATTGGATTTTAGCGTTTGCAAAAACCCTGCATAGTGCATCGGATGTCCGTTATCATGGAAAAATGCGTAAGTCCTAACGGATGGGGCATAAGCACAATGGGAGACAAGACATCATGGGTTCATGGATTCGGATTGCACACCGTGGCGCATCAGGAACCGCTCCTGAAAATACGGTCTCGGCGTTCAAAAAGGCACTTGAGATTGGCGTGGATGCCGTTGAACTTGATCTGCACGGCACGGCTGATGGTGAGATTGTCGTGATACACGATGCCACCTTGGATCGGACGACGGATCTCCAGGGGCGTATCAATGAAACTCCCTTAGAAACGATTCGAGATGCCGATGCAGGCGGATGGTTTGATACCGAGTTTGCGGGTGAACCCGTACCGACACTTACGGAGGCATTGGCATGCATCGGAAAAGAGACGATTGCTGTTCTGGAGATTAAAGATCCGCTGATAGCTGAGGCGGTTGTCGCGAAAATTCATGAGACAGAGACGTTGGGTGCTACTGTTGTTATTTCCTTTCATACCACAGTCTTACAGACCGTCCGTGCATTAGAACCTCGTATTGCGACAGGCTGGCTCATTGGAGGGCACAACACGCGTGTATCTCCTATTGCGTTGTGTCAGCAATTAGGGGAACTTGGTAGCAGTTTGCTGAATGTTAATCACGAGTTAATCACGTCGGAATTCGCATACCAAATTCGCAGGCGTGGTGTCGCATTGTGGTGTTGGACAGTCGATGATCTCGTTCGCATGCGAGAAGTGACGGCGTTTGGTGTGCAAGGCATTACATCAAATTATCCTGAACGTTTCGCTATGATTTATAGTAAAACCGACAATTAACGATACACTTATAGAAGGCGGGGTTCCAAACCCCGCCAGCGAAGGAGACAAATTATCCTAAACGTTTCGCTATGGTTTAGTTTGCCTGTTCCTTTGACCCCACCAAAATGTGATCGCTATGTACGCGAGAATCGGGTAAGACAATAACGCTGTTGACCAAGCGATCCCCTCCAATCCCCAATACCGCATGAATAGATAGTTGAGAAATGGATTTAGGACAAGCCTGATGAGGGTTGCTGTGACGACGGTCCTGTGTGCTTGACGCGCCAGATGCGCTCGAATGAGTAACCGACTCATCAAACGCGGAAGCATCCCTAATAGATAAATGCCGAGCAGTGAAGCAATATGGGATTGTCCTGCCTCCGATAATTCGCCGTGTCCAAACAAAATTGAGACGATGTTCTCGCGGAAAAGATAAAAGCCTGCCAAGAATGGTGCCATCAGCACGAAAAGTGCAACAACCCCTCGCCAGACACTTCGCTGTAATTCTGCGTCGTTAGCAGTTGAACCGTTTTTTGATTGCAGTTCAGATGAAGATATTTTTGCCCAATGCGAGAGGAGAACGGGAAGTGTTACACCTGTGAGTGTTTCGGGAATCGCGCACAAGCGGAGTGCGTAATCAAGTTTCGAGACGGAACTCGCACCTAATGTACTCCCCATTCCTCTGTCAACGACTGGGTTTATTCCATCGGCGATCGCAGCACCCATCATTAATAGACATTGGTGCAGGAACTGCTTGGTGTACGGTGTTTCTTGTAAAGTGAGTTTCAGGTGCCGTACTTGCAGATTCAGGACAGTGCAGCATCTCGGAAACAGCACAATCACTTGGAAAAGTTCACCGAGGATCAGTGCCAATGGTATACTGAACCACGTTAACGATGGCTTGCCGAGGTAGATAATCGCGATGACGATGACAGCGCGGAATGCTTGTATAATGACGGGGAGTTGAAATGCTTGATAAGTGTCTAATATCGCCTTGAGCATCCAACGCACTGATGCGATAATCGTAAAACAGAGGAATCCACACACGATACTGATTGTGGCAACAGAGGAGAGTTGAGCATCTGGTAAGAAGCGTTGTGAGATTGTCCACGAAATAGCGACGAGCAGGCAGCAGAGCCACGGCATTACGGTAATATAGCGGGAAAAAATGGATTGTACACAGCGTCGCGCCTCAGTTTCACCTTTCGCACGGGCTTCAGCTAACAAGGGGACGAGAACAGAATAGGCAGAGGCAGCGCTGAGCAGCTCGATCAAGAATATGGCGATCCCCCAATAGTAGTAGATAAAGTCCATCTCGACTGGATCGCCGAACCAATTGGCAAGGGCAACGTAGATAAGAAATGTGCCTGCCCGTCCAATCAGGCTGATCGGTGTAATAACAAGGACATTTTTGAGGAGAGAGGGATCTGTTTGGGACGCATTATTCGGCATGAAGTGGTTGAAGGACGTGTTTGAAGTAGACAGAGTTGTAGACATCTCGTGTCAAGGTATCCCAACTCTGTCAGTTCGTCAATTTTCTAAAAACGATGCTTAATAGCGCCCCATGTCGTTGTGAGTTTACCCGCTGGCACGACGGGTAGACCTTCTTTGGCTTTTTCGTAATCTTCGTCTGTCGGTTTGAACGATTCACTTGAGATCATAAAGACATCAAATAAAGGCTCGAGGCCAGCGGCTGCTTCTCGCGGTTGAATACGGACGGTGTTGGTCCCTTTTTTTAAATCCGTTGGGGATTGTGATTCGGGTTTATCTCTGCCGCCGCTCCATGTCCATACGGGTCCGTGTGTATCAATTACCAAGCTGTCGCCAGCGTCAGCGATGTTGTCGCTGTTAAGGACAATAAACCAGGACTGTCCGCCGCCTCGAAAATCTGCGACTCTGCCCCAAATGTATGCCTTTCCTGCGACAGGACTCTCAAACTCATAGTCTGCGAATCCTGCTGCTGCTGGAGCAATCAGGATATCTTCAGCTAACCATGGTTTCTGTGCTTTGCCCGCCAATTTCTTCTCACTCTTGCCGGGTTTGAGTGCTTCCGCTTTATCAAAAAGTGCTGCTGAGATCCAGATTTGCCAACCGCCTTCGAGTTTTGATTCACGCCACTCCTTTACGGCTGAGACTGGCAGTATGAACAGTATTGTCAAAAATAGGCTGATTATGACTATAGAAAACTTTGTTGATAGATTTACGCGTCTCACGGTTCCCTCCTTGATGTCTACGTGTAGCGGCACGATTCATCAAGTTGCTTAATCCTGCCACTCCACACAAACAGTGACACATTCGTTGGATTTACACAAACGCCGTTATATGTAGGTGCGTTTTGCGACCGCGCGCTATCTGTATACGCAGTATTTCCAAAGCGCACCCACAGAAGATTAAGAATGTAAATCTGATTGACTCGTAGGACGGGTTAATTTAAAAACTATTTTTGATAGCTCCCCACGTTGTCGCTAACTTATCCGCTGGCTGAACAGGCGTTGGATCGCCACCTAACGGTGAAGCGTTTTTGAACATATCGTCATCCGGTGCGAAATCTGTTGAAGAAATCATGATGATGTCCATCAAAGTTTCTTTCGTCGCTTCAGCTTCCCGTGGGACAATCCGGATGGTGTTTACGCCTACAACTGCTTGCGTTGGAGATTTGGTTGTGTTATCTCTACCAGAAGCCCACGCCCAATTGCCGGGTGTGTCAATAATCAACCCGTCTCCTTCGTGGTCTTCGCTGTTGAGAACGATAAACATCGATTGTCCGCCGCCTCGAGTGTCTCCGACACGGCAGTAGATAAACGCATCACCAGCTACAGGACTATCGAAGTTATATTCGATGAATGCACTACCGACGCTACCAGCAAGCGCGATCACTACATCATCACCTATGGCGGGACCGCCAATATCCGAACCGTCGCGCTCAGCTTTTGCCTTACCTGCCAAAAAATCTTGTGCTAAATCGTCGTCTTTGCCGAGTTTGAAGGTATCTGCGCCTTCGCGATTGCTCGGTTCAGTGCCTACGTCAATCCAGATTTGCAAGCCGCCTTCCAACTCGGAGACTCGGTTTTCTGCTGGCACTTGAATCACCCATACAAACGTTAAAAGTAGACTTACTGTGAATCCGAAAACTATGGTTGAGAGATGTTTCGTTTTCATGATCTGCTCCTAAAATCGATAGGTTAAGGGTTTTGTAATAGGAATGTCTTCGATGGCTTGAAGCCGAAGACTCTATATTATTCTGATTATATCATATTTAGGCGGAAAAAAGTCAAATTAATTTTATGAAATTGCAATATTTAAATGGTCGTTAATGTGGCACTGAGGGCATCCCAGAAAGGATTTTCATTTTCTTCATTATAGAATGGCAAGCCAATCAACCGGTATTTTGTGTTTTCAAAGGTCAGGCGTTTATCCTTAAACTTGGTCGTAATATCGCGCATGAAGTCTTCTTTCCATTGGTCATGCGCTTGGAGGAATTTACCTTTAGGTTCAACGAAAAATTGATAACATACCACTTTTCCCTTTTTCTCTTGAAGGAACAAGGCGAAATCGGGATAAAACGCTTGCCCATCAGAGAAGTTATAGATAGCAAAATGTCCTTCGTTGCGAAGTAGATAGATTTCGTCGTAATCTATGGCTAAATCTTTAATCTTTCTGATTAACAGATCTACGAAGGCTTTTTCTTCGCTCGTGCCGTAAAGCCTGTTGAAAGGAAACCAGTCTTGATCTTCAAATTGTTTATCAATGGTGGCACGTGGGTTTCGTGCATCGAATTTCAGGAGTTTATCTTTGAAAATATCATGGACCTGTTTCGGTCGAAAGTGTTTTGTGCCTTCGTATTCAGTAATTTGTTGCCGAATTTCGGTCTCGATTTGACTTAACAATCCTTCGGACGCTGCCAACTTTGCTGGACGATTCGCTTCCAAGTGCAAGAGATCTCCTTTGAAAGTGATTGCTAAACCGCCCAGATAATTTTCTGAAGTGATAAATTCGCGAATGGATGCCAAGTGTGGAAAATACTGTTTAAGCGATGCAAAGGTAAAAAACGGATTGCGGGCAATTGCGGATCTGAGAATATGCTGTTCAATATCAACGACGGGTATATCCCTTCCATCGCCGTTTTGTTGCTTCGGTGTTGTGCCCTCTTCCATCGCAGTCGTTTCACCTGCGGAACCCGTATGGATAGTATATTCATAGTTTTTCTGTTTCACGCTTAGATTCGCAAGATCGTCAAAAGATTGGACATGTTGATAGTCTTTCGGGACCTGATCATTGAGATAGATAACGCCGTATTTGTAAAAATGGGTTTTCTTAAACTTGTCCTTCAACTTCAGTTCGCGAGTCACAAGGCGTTCGTCCATCATACCTTGTTCAATTAATGCAGTGCGGATTTCGGAGATGTAGCGCGAATCGTGAATGCTGTGGTAATGAAGTTCTTCCAGCACGCGGAGTTCATGGTCGAGGTTTTCGTCAAACTTACGACGGAACTTGTCTGGGTGGTTTGGCAGGACAAAAGGGAAGTAACGGGCACCGCGTCCGATGAGTTGCGCTTCAGAGACTGTCGTTTTTCCTGAATCTCGAGTCTCGTAACAGCGGACAATGTCAAAGAGGTTTAGCACATCCCACCCCTCGTTGAGTTGCTGCACGGCAAAGATGGCGCGAATTGGATTATCCTTATCTTCGAGTGTATTAATTGGAATTTGATAAGCTTCTCTCTGTTCTTTACTGTTAACTGAAAGACAGTAATCCTCACGAAATTCCGATTTCAAGCGTTGTATCAGTTGTTCGGTACTGATTCCATTTTCATCGAAAAAACGGAATGCCCGTTGAACAGTTGGAAGATCCGATCTGTGAACACTATCAATTTGGTTTTCGGTGAGTTGGTCAATCAGTTTATGAAACTTATCTTTGTTTTCTTGCGAACGCTGAATAGTTTTTTCCTTGAATAGGATAACGGGTTTTAGTTGAATCTTATATTTTCTCGAAACCTCCTGCTTGTATTGGTTGAGAATGAGTGCCTGTAATATACGTAACGGCATGTCCAAATCGGCGTGCACAAGTTCAATCTCTTTTGAAAACTTATCATTCCGAAAGTTTATCAGATCATAACGATTGATAATCTTATTCCGATATTTTTCTACCATCATAGGTGTTTCGTAATCGTGTGTAGCGGTGAATTCTAAGAGTAGATTGGCTTGATTGGACTTGAAGATACGTTCTACCGTGTTCTCCCAACTTTCAAACAGTTCCATTCCTTGTTGAGATTTTGTGCTGACATTTATATGGTGCGCTTCATCTGCTAATAGCACAATTTTCTGACCTGCGAAATTTTCGTAAGTTAAAGCATTTTCCTTCTGCGTTGTCATGTCGATGTGGAGCTGCTGGATTGTAGTGAAGCAGATGTTGATGTCGTTTTCGTTCACCCCGTCAAAATTGTCCACCTGTGTTATAGGGACACGTTTTCCATCCAAGTCGATATTTTCACTAAAAAGGTATTTTGCGGCACTCGGGTTAAGGAAGTTGTCTTTTGTTTTTTCTATGATATTGGTGGAGTTGACGAAAAAGAGGAAGTTGCGGTAGCCTTTCTCATAGAGGTAGAGAATCAGACCTGCCATGATGAGGGTTTTACCACTGCCCGTTGCCATGTTGAATAGCAGGTGTAGGGGTTTTTCTTTACCGGGGAGGTCGGTGTTGAAGTAGTGAAGGAAACTTGCAAACGCGTTTTCTTGGTAGGGACGCAATTCAAATATAGGATTCAGGTTTTGCGTAATGCTACCGGGTATTTCAGGTTTAGGGACCCCGTAGTTGAATGCGATTTCAAGTTGTTCATGAAGGAATTGCTCAAGCATTATTCTTCCAAAGTTTGTTCGTCTTTGTCAATGACAAGGTCCATATATTCCATTTTATTAGCGCGGAGTAGGTTACTAAGGGCGCGTTCTGCATTCTTATATACAATGGTATCTGAGCTGTGAAGCCCTGCTATTAGGATAGTTTTTGCTTCCTCTGTCTGAATGTAGATGTTATCATGAATACCGTCGGTTAGTTTTGCGAAGCACTCAATTACCTTAGCAGTATGTTTTGGAAGCATTTGACATAACTCGTTTAAATAGATTTCCCAATTTTCTACTTCGCAATCTTTTGCTTTGCATACATCTATGACTTTGGAATATGACTTCAATCGCCATTTAGCCTCCAAACACTCGGCTTGCAACCAATAGGTAAAATATCGGAGTTCTGCCGGTTCTTCCTGTTTAAGTCGCCAATCAAAAAATTTCTTTATTCTCTCTTTCATACTTTGATCTAAATCTTTTCCGGTGCTCGACAAGCGATGTCCTATATTGTTGAATAAATTTGCCCAAACTTCTGGTTTTTCGTCAGTTTGCTGGTAAAATTGTTCAAGTAGACTCTCTTGACCTTTGAGTGGGAACATCTCCCACAGGTAATAGTTAAAAAGACGTTCACTGAAGACATCAATGGGTTGTTGTGCGATAAGATCGTGCCTTTTGAAATCAGATATGTGTTGTAATGCAAAAGTGAAGTCGTCTTTAAAAATCTCATATAGACGCTTATTTGCGGAATTACAGAGTATAAAACTACTAAATGCTGCGTACCATTCTTGACGTTTACTTTGCGTTTGTGGGAATATATCAGATTTATACGCAATTGCCCATTTTTCGTTGAAACTGCAAAGCGAAGGATAGTACATACCCAAAATAGCATATTCAGGTGGTGTGAGAGGATAATCTGTTTCTGAGGAGAACCGTTTTTCAAGAAGCGTTGTTACTTCAAGGACTTTACATTGAGGTTCATGTCTCCGTAGCCAGAAACCGAATTTGACAAGGGCCTCCAGTGCTCGGCTTCTCGTATTATTGATGCCTTCGGTGAGTGGGTCCTTGCGATATAATCCGCTTGAATTGTTCTCATCCAAGTTCCAATCATACTGTGTGCAAAGCATTTCCAGAATCTTTGCAAGTTGTTCACGAACAGTAATAGGAACACTTGTGTCCTCTTCAAGACATACACCGATGAAGTCGCCAACAGCTCTCCGAGCGTTAGTCCAGTTCTTATTCTGTCGGGATTCATCGCCTTGTTTATAGTCCTGTTTGTGTTCTCGGTCTGGATGCGAAAGCACCCATTCGCAGAATGTGAACCACTTGTTGAGTTGGTCAAAGTTTTTTTCTTCAACCAGTGCTTGCATCGCATAAATCATCACACGTATGTAAATGGGTCTCTCAATCCCATCACGATTTTCCATCCAGAATTTCAACCTATTAGCATCAGGCATAATTGACTCTCTGAAAACGGTCTGAAAAGCATTGGCAAGTGCTTCAATATCAATTTCTACAAGCTTGTTTCCTTCAGTAAATTTGTCTTCATCTTCCCATTTGTTTATATAGTCTAATAAAACTTCATCTGATAAATTTGTAATGTCCTCCGATGAGCGGGGACTAAGTTTAGATACTGACAGTTTTGTAATCTTTGGCTTTGATGGCAAGTAATCTTCATCAAAAATCCTATGTGTGACCTCGGTTTCCAACTTTTGGAGGCGTGTTTTATATTTACCAAAGAGCACAAGGGCAAATGGTGCTAATTGTATCCGATGATGTAAACGTTTGTATTCGAGAAAATCTTCTTCAGTTTCTTCAGTATATTCCCGACCTAACCACTTCATTAACCAAGCCTGATAGTTTGCTTTTGATGGACCAGCAAGAATAGTTTCAAAAATCTGTATGCGTTCCTCTTTCGTAAGAAATGTATCGCCGAAGTGTTCACAAGCGTGCTGTATCATTAGCCGAAATTCGTAAGAATGTTTCCATTGGTTATAGTATTCAGGATTTAAGATCAGTTCCCGAATCCATGATTTAGTCTGTTTCGGGTTTTGGGCATATAGGTGGTGACGTAAGCGTTTGAAGATTTTCCATTGCTGTTCCCGTAAAATGTTATCTAAACGCCCAATTTTCTTATGTTTTTTTTCAAAAACCTTCTCACATGCAAAGGTCAATGTATAAACGAGGGTCTCCTCAGGAGTTTCGGAGTTCTTAATAGTCCCCTTGAGACGCGGGCACCAGGATTCGGAAATATCGTCTGGTTTGTCAATGTCTTGTTTATGTCTTCGTAAACTGATCATATTTGCTGTGGTATCGATCAAAATACAGGCAACTTTATAGGGATCACTTTCCGTGAGAGGTAGGATACCTTTTAACATTAGATCACGGTATTCCCCAGGTAGCATACGGGCTGAAGGTTTAAGCA
The DNA here is from genome assembly GCA_022394775.1 of Candidatus Poribacteria bacterium. GTDB lineage: Bacteria > Poribacteria > WGA-4E > WGA-4E > WGA-3G > WGA-3G. The sequence goes on along the minus strand of JAGFCB010000046.1, from coordinate 15,414 downwards.
AAGTATTACTGTCCATGGGATCTTCTATACGGCGTTTCTGTTTACTCTCTGACTGCGGGTCGGGTGCAAACTTAACCAGTATTTTTGCGAGTTCCAATGCTGCTGATGTTTGATTTTCTGCTGTCCATTTTTCCAACAGTTTCGCGAATTTGTGTGTTTGGAGTTGGTGTTCCATACCGGTATACTCAAGTATTTTGTCTTTTAGTTTTGTCGATTGTTTTCCGGTAAGCTGCAAGGCGATATCTAAAATTCCATCGTAGACAACTGGGTTATCAACTTTCGGCAGATTCACTACCAAATTGATAACTTCATTCGGTAAATTGGTACATACGTTTTTGAGGTAGCGTATCTCTGGCCAGTAAGGGAATCGAATGGTGCCATCGTCAAACCGCAGACTTTTCGGAGGGTATTTAAAACAGCCACGTTTAGCAAGGGGTTTGAGCCATAATGGATTTTCCAAGCGGGAGAAAAAATATTTGCGAGCGGTTACCTTTTTGATTGAGGTAAGTGCCTTATCCACAAGTTCATCGGTTGGCTTCGTCCAAGATTTCATGGATACTCCTTAGCTGCTCAATTTCGCTGGCTGCAGCAGCGTATAAAAGGTTATCAAAATTGTGAAAATGCAATTCCACTTCGTTAGATGCTGCTATAGGAAACTCATCCTTACGTAAATGTGCATGTCCGTTAAACCATTGTTTTGCTTTTCGCCATTCTTGAGATAAGTTCTCTGGAATGTTGTCTTCATTTGGATAATCCAGAAAATTAGTAAAAAAAGAAGAATTTTTCTCTTCGGCTACGCGACGACCCTCTTTGTGTTTATCGACCAAGTTTTTAATTTTTTTACAGATTTCATTTGGGATCAGATGCCCGTTTTCATCGTTATCTTCTGTTGTGTTATAACTTTCTCCGCCCCATTCATCTTTCCACTCGTCTTTGAAATCTTCTACAAGTTGGACATACTGAACAGGGTCGCCCGGTATACCTATCGCAGCAGATGCAAGACCGTTCATCAAATCTCTGCCTGCATGGGATACAAAGGTAATGTAGCCCGATGATTTCCTGTTTAGGATATCCAAGGCCCCTTTATATGCTTCGGCATACACCGGTAGTTCAAGATTGTCGTTTATCCAGTCAAAAACCGTTTGTTGTCTTTCCGTGAGCATTCCGTTGCGGAGTTCTCCTTGTTCTAACTCTCACTACATGTTTTCGTTTCGCTTTTTTGAATCCATTTTAAGGTGAGTGTGATAATTAAAGTTCCAAATGTAGATATCCGCTTGTCGCGAGGAACTTTTTATCGCTTGTCTGTGTGAATCCTAAAAATTAACTGAATGTTAATTTTTTCTCGTTTCGTGGACAATAGGTTTCTAAGGCATAAATTATGAACATTTCGTGAACATTCATGAACATTGGCGATTTGTTCGATTTTCGTTTTCACAGTATAGGCGGTTGTAAATCCATTCAAGGCGTGGGTTTGTGAGCGAAATAGGTTCTGTGCACGATGATTCTTTTCCCAAGATGTTCATAAATGTTCACGAAATTGTTCACGATTCTTTTTTGTCCTTTGTAAGGAGCGCAAACGCAGTTAGAACGTTGGAGCATGACGTTTTTGAATCCTATGTCTCTGGAATTTTCATGAACAATTGGGCAATTTCAATTTTTGTCTATCTCTTTTCAAAGTGCCACAAATGTAGTGTTTGATTGGCTTGGTGGCACTTGATGAATTCGGTTTGTTTTTAAGTTGTTCATGAAATGCGAATTTCATCGGTTAACGTTTGTTAATTTAGCTGGTATACAACACGTGTTATAGGTAAGGTTGCTTCGGTTTTTTTAAATGCTGTTACATTATATATGATAACCTGTTTATATAAGATAACGTATATAATATAGAAAGTCAAATTTATTCAGGGCTAACACCAGAGCCATTCAGTTCTCGGTTTTAGTCCAATTTTGGACCCCCAAACTCGGTAGGTTCGGTTTTCTAACCGAACCAAGCTTATTCCAACTGATTAGAGATCCTCCAGCCCCAGTTGGAAAATCGAAAAAAGTGGGTGTTTTTGTTTCTTTTTGCATCGCTTGATCGTAAAATTAATCTGGTATTGTAAATTATACTATAGTTTGGACAATTTCCAATAAGTTGTTTTGGCTCTGAGTGAACCCAACACATCCCCCAGGGTCTCTGTATGTGTTCTACAGATGGGGTGTATCCTTTCAAGACACATAACTCTGTCCAGATGCCGCCCCTACGGGGCTTGATTCTTCTTAGACCTGCGTTTCTACACAAATACCGTTCCTACGGAACTCAAGAGGAATAACGATTCAGGGACATAGGAGGTTGCTGGCGTGTGGTTTTTTTCTCAAAGTTCCGTGAGCGTCTAAAACCTGTGGAAAATACACAGTCCCTTGAAAACTCAACTCTCACGCAACACGAATTGTCCAAACTTTAGTAAATTATACAGAGATTCGTCTTAAATGTCAATTCAATCCAGTATCAAATCGTTCCAATCGGGGAATTCCCTATCTTCCAGAATCTTCATTATTGAGTCCCGACATAAGTCCTGAGCTTCTGTAATAAACTCTGATTGACGAATATGTTTATCTTTCTCAATCTCAATTTTTTCCTTGAGTCTCCCCTCATGAGCAGCATCACAACGACAGTCATAGATTACTTTGAATTTCTTCTCTAACTTTTCTTGATCGTCTTTATTTTTTCCCAAATATCTGGAAGCATTTTTCTTTAGATTATAACCTATCCTTCTACTTTTGCCTGGCACCTTGGCTGGTACATAGAGGGATTCAAAGGCTATTCCTAAGTCAATCATTTTATCAACAGGATTATCTTCTATTTTTGATTTTATCCATCTATCAATGGGTATCTGTAATTTTCCCCCGATATTTGAGGATGGGTTAGTTAAGAGTTTATATAGACACTTGGCTTTATCTATCTCAGTCTCATTAATTACGCTGATACCAGATAGATGGTCTGGCATAGCAAACTTGCCCATTTCATTGGGAAACCGGCTATCTACATTGAAGAGCTCATCTCCATCTATGTATTGCCACGTAAGTGGAGATTTAACAGGGTAATTAGCAATTATGGATAACGCTTGACAAAATTTATCCACATCAAAATTCGGAAACTCTGTGCTTTCTATTTTGATTTCAAACTGATCGGATTTATCTAATTCCTTTTTGCCAGGAGGAGGCTTGCAAAATAGGGGCGATACCGTATAATCAATTATAAGAAGAGAAGCGTCACAAAGAATTGATAGATGGAATGCCATCGGAAATTTAGACCACTGTCTAAACCAAGATTGTGTATTGTCTAACATAGGAATAAAACTCTTATGAAGCAAATTGGGAATCAACCTTTCATGAAACAAATACGGAGGGAGACTTGCAGCATAACTTGAGAGTTCTACAGACCCGGATTGCTCGCTTTCATACAGATCCCATATTTGTCCTACTGTATAACTTGGAAGCTGGACAAACCTTATTCCTGCCGCAACATGTGTCTCGTGTGCATCTGTTGTTGAGCCGGAATAGCGGACCTTAAGACCTTCAAGCAATATTATTTTTTGAAAAGCCCCAATCTTATCTCTAGTGCCTCTATTAAGTGCTAATATTGCTTGTTCCGCTCCGTTAGCAATGACGATCTCCAGCAATTTTTCTAATATGCTGTCAAGAGGGATAGGAATTAGCCTCCTCGCACCGCGTATAGCACGCTTAGCGGTCTGTATCCAATGCGTGTAAGGTGGCACAGATTCATCTTCGCTGATATAGTCTACCAGCTCTTCCTTCATAAAATTAAAAAGTTTTGATTTCAACGCCTCATCTTGAATAGTCGGTCTGTAGTACAAGAGAATAAATGACAAATCGGGTCTGTAAGACTCTCGAAACGCTTGAGCACATTCTCTATATTTCTCAACTGATATAGGTTTTTCTCCTTCAGGTACCTCAATTATGACACTCTGCATTGCTTTACTTAGCAATTGCCTGAGTTCATCTTTTTTTCCCTCGGTCATTTCTTTTCCTTTCAATGTAGAACGAAATTATTGTTGAAAGACAAAAATATATGAAAAATTATTTGACATTCTACTGATTAATGTAATACAACATAAGCACCAGTGGACAAAATTCGGGTTCATCCGTGTGATTGGGAAGCTACGGGCTCAGAGCAATCCTATATCCTCGGCTTTTCACCCTATAAAACGCCTTATTCAACACCTTTCTTCTCACTAACATCAGAACCCGCATCCTCTATTGGCGAATTATTCTTTTCATTTTCGTTAGATGGTGTAGACAGATAAAAATAAATCTGATCAAGAGTTAAAAGTGCTTGCAATGCTTTCTCAGCGGAGTAACCCTTTTCTGAAGCAGCACCATGAGCAACGCTGTGACGTGATAAGTCTTCCGTAGCGGTTGCGGGGTCAAAGTGCTTAAAAAAACTACTATTGAGATATTTCAGAAAGTCTTGAGGTAGAAGCAATGAATGGTCATCAGTTACATTTCGCTTTCCGACCTCTAAGAGATGTTCAAGCAGTTTCTGCGTTCTGTATGTGCCCTCTTCGTGATCCGTACGATACAAAGAACGCAATATTCCCTCAATTTCTGGATAGAGATTCTTAACGCAACTTATGTAGTCGCGTTTAGTTCTTCGGAGGAAAGCATCAATACCAGTTTGCAGTAGTTCACGCTTTTCTCGAAAAAAAGGATTTTCCCACCACTTGTTAGTAATTTTTCTTAAACGGGTTTCATTGAAACCATCAAGAATATTTTTTACCTTATCATCATAAGTAAACTTATCATTTTGATAAGTTTCAAATAGTGTCTTATACTCGTTACCCAGGATTTCTACAAAGGGAAACCATCCGTCTGCAACTATTTCCTCAAAAAGAGGTTCTGATTCTAAACTTTGATAGACGTATTGAAATGCTAAATATCTATAGAGTTGTCCTAACTGAGTTTGCATTCGGGCAAGATTAGACCTCTCAAGTTCTACCTCTTCAAATTCTAATGAACCAATCTCTTTTTGCACTAAATTAGGATTACGCACGCAGTTAAAATAGAGTCCGAATTTCCAACCCACTTTTAGGCAACAGATAACCTTATCAGATTCTTGTATGTCTATGCCCGGAAACCTTAATTCGATAATATCTGCAATATCATTGTCTGAGATCAACTCATTTTCTTTTAGAATCCGCTTGGACCGACATTTTATCTCAATCGGAAAATTATTAAGGTAAATATCTGCGCTCAAGTCACGATGAATGAGTATCAGAAAACTGTTGATCGAATTGACGCTTATTTTGTATTCCGGTGTATAAAGAAAGAGTTTTGATATTTCCTCAATGTATTTGTAAAATATTGGCTGATCGGAAGTTAGACGAGAAGAACTCAATGCCCAAAAATAGTGATCCTTAGGAACATTGCAAACCGCGAAACCAGTGATGTCTATAACGTTTCCGACGTATAAACGCATGATATTTTATTGAACTCCTTTCTAAATTTAATTTCTATGGCTTATCTTCTAAACTTTTTTGTAAAATTCACTATTCAGTTCTCTATCTTCTTCACTCACCTGAAAATCCGCATCCTCTATTTCGGAAAGATTGACGTAAAGTTGGTTCTTATCCAGCAATTCTACCAAGCAGCGTTTTTGTGCCGCAAGGTTCCCGATGGCGATGAAATCTTGGACAGCTTCTTGGGGCATTGCTTCGTTGATATACCAGTTCAGAAACGAGTTTTCGGCGATGTCTTTCCAGAGTGTAACGAGTTCTTCCGGGGATTGCGCCGCTTGGATTTTGTCCATATAGGATTGGTTGTATTCCATGAGTTCACAATAGATGAAATCACCACCACCTTGCTTTTCCATTACTTTTTCCACACGTGGTATGGTGACGCTATCAACATAATCCATCTGTTCCACTAAAATAAATTTGCGGTTTCCATTGTCTTGTTTGTTCAATTCCAAAACAGCTTGGGCAGTAGTTCCTGAGCCAGCGTGAAAGTCGAGAATAATTGCCTCCTTATCTTTTTTAAAAAAAGTAGCACCGAGTATGATTTCTTTTAGCAAGGAAGTTGGTTTTGGAAATGAAAAAGTATCTTCACCCATCAGATCCTTTAGTTCATTCTTACCATCCGCATTCAAGTGTTTTAAGACAGAATAAAACTTTGAGCCATCTTCAGCTAATGCTCTATATCTTCCGACAATTGTTTTATTTTTTCCTTTATTTAGAAGGATGTACTGGCCACTTTCTATTCCCCTGTCAATTTCATCTTTTTTCGCTTTTCCTTTAACCCTCTCAATATCTTCATAGTAACAGGTGCCATATTTCCCAAATTCTAATCTTAACCAGTCCTCTTCAATCCAATATTCTTCACCATCTTTTTCAACAATTTTGCCTCTGATGTCTTTAGGTTTTCTTAAGGGTTCAAAATTTTCGATATTCTTTGCATAAGCCAATAAGTAATCATGTCCTTTCACTACCTGTTTAGCAAGTCCACCGCCTTCGGCACGAATGACTACAAAATTGGTAATGAAATTTTCATCGCCAAAAATTTCGTCCATCAAAATTTTCAGGTATGCCTGTTCATTATCATCACAACTTGCGAAAAATACACCGTCATCTGTTAATAGTTCCTTTGCTACTTCCAACCGGTTTTTCATGAACGTCAGCCAACTGGAGTGGTTAAAACTATCGTTGTAACCAAAACTATCACTTCCAGTATTATACGGCGGGTCAATGTAAATCAGTTTGACCTGTCCCCGAAATTGTTGTTTGAGGGTGTGGAGCGCGATGAGGTTGTTGCCTTTGATGATGAGGTTTTCGCGGATGATGCCGTTCTCATTTCGCTTAAGTTCACCAATCTCATTTTTAATATACTTATCACAATTTACCCCCCCCCCGTTTATTTTTGTCGATAATAGGTTCAGCAGTGTAGCGTTTCCAGTTTGTGAGCACCTTTGGATCGAACATCCGGTTGATTTCGTCTTGTGCAAGGATTTCGTTGAAGAAAATCTCTTTGCGTTTTTCCGGCTCTTTTGTTTGTCCTCCTTCCAAAACGCAATCTTTGTAGGGCCAGACAAGTGAGACTTCGCCGCGTTCACGCAGGAATTTGCCTTCTATGTTCAAGCCGATTTTGTTGCGGAACTGCGTATAAGAATTGGCGAGGAAGTTTTTGGTGGTGACGTAGTCAATGAAGGTATTGTAGTTGAACACCCAATGTCCGTCAATTTCGTCAAAGAAGGTTGCCTTGATTTCATCATCGGTAAGCAGCAATTTGATGAGGTTATGGTCAAGTCGCCACGCGTGGTCTCTGATGGCGGCGGGGATGAGTGCGTCTGTATCGTCAAGGAAGTCGGGATGGGTTTTGAGGAGGGTGGTCAGTTTTTCGTTGAAGTTTTGTTTAGGCATAATAGGGAGATAACCTCTATATAGCAGTTCTAATCAGGGAATGTGACGCGTTCGTAGATTTCTTGCAAAGGCAGTTCGCATTGGATGGCGGTGAGTGGCAAGATGTCCTCAAGTGCTTGGAAAGCGGTGAAAATCCAGTCTTTCGCAGTAACCGGTGCGGTCTCATGTTTTTGGGGGCGGCGGTAACGTTCAACAAGTACCTTGTTTTGGGAAACGAGGACGTATTCTTGCAACGACGCGAGGTGTCGGTAATGACTGAATTTTTCGCCGCGATCATAAGCCTCAGTCGAGGGTGAGAGGACTTCTATGAGGATAATGGGGTTAAGGAGTATATCAAAAACATCATCTTCAAAACGGGGTTCTTCACAAACAACGACATCTGGGTAGAAATAGGACGAGGTGACTGGAGCACTCACCCGCATCGCGTTCGCGTAGGTTTCACATCCGCCGCCTTTTAATAGGTTGTGAAGCTTACCACAGATATTACCTGTAATCAGATTATGTGCTCGGCTCGCTCCAGACATCGCTATCAGCTCACCGTTTAAATACTCATACTTGTTTATCTCTGAGTCTGGAGGTGCTTTGCGTTCAAAAGCAATGTATTCCTCAGGTGTGAGATGGGTTTGTGCTGCGCGGGCTGCCATGATTTTCCTCCGGTAATGGACTGCGTTAGGCGCGCGTGGCGCCCGCCTATTCACGCACTTGGCCGTTTCCGTAGACGATGTATTTATAAGTTGTTAACCCTTCAAGTCCCATGGGACCGCGGGAGTGGAGTTTCTGTGTGCTAATGCCGACTTCGGCACCTAAGCCGAATTCGTAGCCGTCGGTGAAGACAGTGCTGGCGTTGACGTAAACCGCTGCGGAATCTACCTCTTTGAGGAAACGTTGGGCTGTGCTGTAACTTTCGGTGATAATTGCGTCGGAATGGTGTGAACCGTAGGTTTCTATGTGGTCAATGGCTGTTTCAAGATCGTCTACAACACGGATAGATAGAATGTAGTCGAGATATTCTGTGTGCCAGTCTTCTTCGTTAGCAGGTTTAGCAGTGGGGTAGAGTTGCTGTGTCCGTTCACACCCACGGATTTCGACATCCGAGTCCTGTAAAGTTTCACAGAAAGTGGGAAGGAATTTCTCGGCGGTATCGGCATGAACAAGCAGCGTTTCCAATGCGTTGCAGACGGCGACTTTGTATCCAACCTTTGCATTCAAGCAGATATTATTTGCCATTTCGAGGTCGGCGGCTTCGTCAACGTAGATATGGCAGATACCGTCAGCGTGTCCGAGTACTGGGACATCGGATTCTTTCATCAAAAATTGGACGAATTCGTTGCTGCCACGCGGGATCACGAGGTCAAGGTAGTCAGGCAGGCGGATGAGTTCGTAGACCGCTTGCCGGTCGGTGGTATCAACGAATTGGATTGCATCTGGCACGCCTTCTGCTGCTGCGGTATCGCTGAGGATGCGGGCAAGTGTTGCATTGGAATGGATTGCTTCGGAACCGCCTCGAAGGATAACGCCGTTCCCCGATTTGATACAGAGTGCCGAGACTTCAACGGTTACATCGGGGCGGGATTCATATACAACAGCGACGACACCGATAGGCACGCGGACTGTGCCAATTTTAAGTCCATTTGGACGCTCACCCATACTGATGACGGCACCGATTGGATCAGGGAGCGCAGCGACTTGGCGGAGGTTGTCCACCATCCTTTCGATTTTTTTATCGTCCAGTAAGAGGCGTTCCATGAGAGGTGCCTCCAGTTGGGTTTTTTCACCATTTTCAAGGTCGATGCGATTTGCTGCCTGAATTTTATCTTTGGAATTTAGCAGGCTCTCAGCCATTGCTAAGAGTGCGTGATTTCGTACATCGGCAGAACTTCGCGATAAAACACGCATCGCCGATTTTGCCTTTTTCGCTTGTGATTGGATTAATTCTTGGATGTTTTCGTTCATAGTGTTCCTTTTTCGCTTGTGATAAGTGAATTATAGATGAAAATAAGCATAGGTATTATAGCAGGTCGTTTAGGAATTTTCAAGGTGAATATTTTGACATTTTTAGGTCAAGTATGATAGAATGCAAGATAATACGATTGGCCAACGCCGCGGAGGTACGGATGATAGACATCAAAACACTAACGAGCATCGAGCAGATGATTCTTGATGAACTGAGAGATATTAAAAAAACTTTGGACGGAGAAATAGAAGATTCAAACCCAACGCTTGATGAAATAAACGCAAGGCTTGCTAACATAGAATCGCTTCTCACCGATAAAGTCCAACAAGCGACTGATTCCAGATGAGTTTTGGAAACAGCGCGTTGGGAATCGCAGCGGCTGGAAAAACACAACCGAATACCATTATTTGGGCGATACCCACCAGTTTTATAGTAAATCCCCTAATTACTTATACACCAACGGGGAGGCGAGGTTCCAAACCTCGCCAGCGGTGGGAAGGTGTTGTTCCCTTACACCAACGGGGAGGCGAGGTTCCAAACCTCGCCAGCGGTGGGAAGGTGTTTGTTCCCTGATGAAATGTAAACTTATTTTCGGATTTTACTATAAATGCTTGGCAGCTGAAGCCTATCAGTCAAGTAATACCAGATTATCCCGATGTATGATTTCATCGTAATCGCGGTAGCCGAGGATGTTTTCAATGTCTTTGGTGTGTTTGCCAGCGAGTTTGGCGGTGTCTACGGCATTGTAGTTCACCAAGCCACGTGCGAACTCTGCGCCGTTTTCGGTGAGGCATGAAACAGTATCACTGTAATCGAAGTTGCCTTCAACGCGTCGGATACCGGCGGGGAGTAGGCTTTTCCCGCCTTGCACGAGTGCATCGCGTGCGCCCTTATCCACAATGAGCTTGCCTTTCGGTGGACGGGAATATGCGATCCACCGCTTTCGCCCAGAGATACGGGATTGGGGTAGGAAGAGAGTGCCAAGCAATTCGCCTTTCAAAAGTCTTGTGACGACGAGAGGTTCTTGTCCGTGCGCCATTACCATCATCTCTCCAGAACTGGTGACAATTTCTGCAGCACGCAACTTTGTTACCATCCCACCAGTCCCACCGGTTGTGCCGGCTGCGCCCGCGGCTTGCCAGATTTCATCTGAAATCGTGGTAACAGTGTGAATCAGTTCTGAGTCAGGATTGTGTCTGGGGTCTGCGGTATAGAATCCTGCCTGATCAGAGAGGATGATAAGGAGCTGTGCTTGAGCGAGATTTGTCACGTAGGCAGAGAGGGTATCATTATCGCCGACCTTGATTTCATCAACGGCGACGGTGTCGTTTTCGTTGATGATAGGGATGGCCCCGAAATGGAGGAGGGCGCGCATCGTGTCGTTCATACGGGTGTAGCGTTCCCGGTTGGAGAAGTCGTCGCGTGTGAGTAGCATGCTCGCAGCCCGTTGCCCATAATTTGAAAACCGGTCCTTGTAAGCTGCCATCAATCGTATCTGCCCGACGGCAGCAGCGGCTTGTAGATGTGGTAGCGTATTGGGGCGCTGTTTCAGACCGAGTTGGGGCCACCCGGCAGCGATTGCCCCGGATGTGACGAGGATGACTTCCACGCCTTTTTGTTTGACAAGTGCTAAATCGTGGACTAAGCCATCAAGGGCTGCTTCGTTGAGGTGCGCCCCTTCTGAAATGGTACTACTGCCGACCTTCACAACGATACGTTGGATGTCCGACAAACAGGTCCGCTGTTCAGTTGGATTGCATCGCTTTTGGACTATAGTTGAACTCGAATTCATCAATCTGGACTGTGTCTCCTTCCACCGCACCTGCGCGGGCGAGTGCATTCATCACTCCCATGTTTTTCAGTTTCCGATACAACAGAATCAATGCCTGTTCGTTCTCCATATCGGTCATGAGAACGGCACGCCGCGGTTCTGCACCGGTGACAACGAACCCTTCCTCGGTTTCGATGAGTTCAAATCGTGCTGAGGGTTCGGGTGGTAGTTCTGATTCTAAGGTAATTGTCGTCTCTGCTTCCTTTCGTGTGCGTGCTTCCAAGTATTGCAAAGAGCGGTAGGTTTGCTGCATAAGTTGGTTTACGCCGGCACCGGTAATCGCAGAGATAGAGAAAACTTTCCGTTTGCCGAAATATGCCTGCACACGCTCCAAATTCGCTTCAGCTTCAGGCATGTCGATCTTGTTTAGCGCGATAATTTGTGGGAGTTTCGTTAGCAGTTCGTTATAATGCCCCAGTTCGAGGTTGAGTTGTTCGTAGTCTTTAATCGGGTCCCGTCCATCCGTGGCACTGAGATCAATGACATGGATGAGCATTTTGGTACGCTCGATATGCCGCAAGAATTGGTGTCCTAAGCCTGCTCCCTTGTGCGCGCCTTCGATGAGTCCGGGGATATCTGCGAGGACGAAATTCTGTTCTCGGTTGATGCGGACAACGCCGAGATTCGGACGGAGTGTTGTGAACGGGTAGGCAGCAATTTTCGGTGTCGCAGCAGAGGTCCGCGCCAGCAGTGTTGATTTGCCGGCGTTGGGATACCCGACCAACCCGATATCAGCGATGAGTTTGATTTCGAGGCTGATCTCGCGTGCTTCACCGGGTTCGCCTTTCTCGGCGACGCGTGGTGCTTGGAAGGTGCTACTTTTAAAGCGTGCATTCCCCTTACCACCGATACCACCGCGTGCGACGACTACGCTTTCGTCGGGTGCCGTTAGATCCGCGAGCAGCTCCGCTGTATCTAAATCTCTGACGAGGGTACCAGCAGGGACCTTAACAACGCAATCCGTGCCGTCAGCACCGTCCCGTTTTTTACCGATGCCGTGTCCGCCGTTTTCCGCAACTTGGCGTGGGTTATGATGCAGGTCAATCAGTGTACTCATTCCCAAAGTAGCGATGAGAATAACATTCCCACCATTACCGCCGTCTCCACCATCGGGACCGCCGCGCGGGACGAATTTCTCTCGGCGGAAACTGATGCATCCGTTCCCGCCGTTGCCTGCTTTGACCTGGATTCTTGCTGTGTCCATGTGCTTATACTTTACTTGAATTGTGCAGCGGGTTACACCGCCTCAAATCCTGCTTCCGTTATCGCGTTCTTAAGATGGGTAGGCGTGATAGACAGTTCATTGAAACGGACAACTGCCTCGCCTTTGCGGAGGTTGACTTTCGCGCTCTGAACGCCTTCAAGTGCTGTCAATGCATCTTTCACCGTTTTGACGCAATGTTGGCAGGACATGCCGCTGACTTTTAGTTTCGTTTTTTGCATGATGTTATTCCTTTATCAAAAGCTCCATGATTTATAGTAAAACCTACAATTAACCAGACATCCATAGAAGGCTGGGTTCCAAACCCTGAAGAAATCCGCAGAAACACCCAATCAAAGACCTCCAGCAAAAACCCTGCATTGGGGTGGGTTTGTTATTTTGTAAAGTATTGATTTATTTTTCAGTTTTACTATAGTTCCTGTATCCGCCTTTGCCCTTTGTCGGAAAATTGAAATGACAGGCTGGACAGGCTGGTAAGTGTGTCCGGATTGCCAGACCACACTTTGGACAAATACGTTTCGTCCGAAAACGTTCAATAAGGCGCGATACGATAACAATTCCGAAAAAAAGAATGATGAGGAAGGTAACTTCCCAAAAACCGATAGACACACTTTCCTCTTCTGTTTTCTACGTTTAAGGATGGAAAAGGTACCCGTTATTTTTTCAATTCCCGTAGCGTAGAGAGGTTGATCTCGTGCATGGTTTTCATCTGTGGTGTTTCAATAATGAATGGCGTTTCGTCAAATCGGGAGTCGTTGAGGATATAGACAAATGCGGTTGTGCCGATGTTCCCGTCGCCGATGTGTTCATGTCTGTCAACGCGACTCTGATATTCTGATTTCGCGTCATTGAGATGAAAAGCTTTGAGTCGATTAAGCCCGATGATGTCATCAAACTGGTTAAAAGTGGCTTCGCAATCCGATTCAGTTCGCATGTCGTAGCCAGCAGCAAAAACGTGGCACGTATCTAAGCAGACCCCAAACCGCTCTGGATATTTTGACATACCGATCACATCACGGAGGTGTTCAAAACAGTAACCGAGGTTTGTTCCTTGCCCAGCAGTAGTTTCGAGGAGCGGTATGACATCGGGTGCCTCGGTATTTTCAAAAAGGAAATCGAAACTGTCGGTTAACTGCTTTAAACCGAACGTTTCCCCTTCGCCGAGGTGTGCACCGAGATGTGTAACGAGGTAGCGGATACCGAGTTTCTGCGCGAGTTCCATCTGTTCGCCGAACGCTTGACGTGATTTTTCTAATACTTCTGGTTTTGGGGAAGCGAGATTGCTTAAGTGGATGTCGTGAACAATTATCTCGCCAAGATCGGCTTCTGACCATGCTGTGATAAATTTTTCGACTATCTCTGCGGTGGGAGGTTTTCCTTGCCACTGGTTCGGATTTCGCAAGAAAATTTGTATTGTGTCGCATTCGAGGTCGGTGCCATTTTTGATGGCGTTGTGTATACCACCTGACGTGGATACGTGTGCACCAAGTACCATACTTTTTTATAATAAATTTCGGATCGCGAGTTCACGACTTTTGTGTAATGGGTTTCGGGAACCTGCGAATCACCCCGAAATTGACATCTCCTTAACTTATACGGGGTTAATAAAAAAAACTTGTCTTTCTACGCCAACTACTAATTAAAAATACCACAAAACTGTGTCAAAATCAAAGAAAAACGTTTATGGATGTATTACTGTCTTGACACCACGCTGAGCGGCGGCATTATCAAACGCTGTTAGACCCTGTGCGATTGGGAACTGATCAGTTAGCAAAGGTTCAAAGTTGAGTGTCTTTTTTATTAGAAGTTGTTTAGATGCTTCAAGACTGGCGCGAGAGAATGCCCATGAAGCCATCAGTTTGTGACCCGCGTAGTGAAATTCTTCAAGGTTGATGCGGAGTTCTTCACCTTCCGGCGCGAGTCCGAAGAAGTTGAGGCATCCACCTCTACGGGCAATCTCAAAAGCGAAGGCTATTGCTGAAGCGTTGTTTGTTGTTGCGGAGATAACAGTATCAACGCCGCCATGGGTGATGTCTTGAAGATGCGCTACCGATTCGGATGACGCATCAAAGGTGAGATCGGCACCGAGTGTCTCTGCGGCAGTTCTGCGATGTGGCAGCGGTTCTACTACGTAGGTGACTAAGCCTGCGCGTTTCGCCAGTTGTGTGAGCATCAACCCAATGGGACCGGCACCGAGAATAGCGACGGAATCCTTAAAAAGCGTTTCTTGCATTGCATTCAAGCAGCAGCCCAACGGTTCGAGAAATAGCAATTCTTCGTGTGGGACACTATCCGGTACCCGGATGAGTTTACCGGTATTGACACCGTGCTTTGGCATCCGCATATATTCGGCGTAGCCGCCATCAATATCGTGCCCGATCCCTTCAATGTTACTGCAGTATTTATCGAGGTCGTTCTTGCATTGGACACATGCGCCGCAAGAGAGCATGGGATTAACCGTTACCCGTTCACCCACTTTAACACCTGGGTGTCGGCTGTCCACAATCACGCCTGCGAGTTCGTGTCCCATCACCACAGGTGGCGCGTAATCTGAGACATCTCCGCGTAATGCGGCGAGGTCAGAAGCACAAATTCCACAGAGTGCCATCTCGATGAGTACGTCTCCGTCAGTGAGCGACGGAATAGGCTTTTCTTGGAGGCTTAATTGCTGAATTTTCTCAAAAACAATAGCTTTCATGTTTTATTAGTTGTCAGTTGTCAGTTGTCAGTTGTCAGTTATCAGTTAAGAAGGTTGTGTGGCAGCTACGATGAACTGGACTGCCATAAGAAGTTAACTGATAACCAATAACCGATAACTATTCCTTCGAGGCTACTCAAACTCGTAAGGTACCGTTTCAGCCTGATGTGTTTTGGCGGATTTTTCCGCTAAATCCATGATGGCAATGACACGGCGAGCAGATTCTGGTGTAACAAGTAGTGGCGTGCCGTCGTTTAGATGGGCGACGATGTTCTGGTAGTAACTGGGTCCAGG
>JAGFCB010000113.1 GCA_022394775.1 Candidatus Poribacteria bacterium | reverse complement strand
ATGATACATTAGGCAACGAAAGTATGGAGGATTTACAAGCACTCTGTGCAAAATGTCACATGTCTAAATCTTCTAAAGTTCGCAATTTTTATGGGAATCCTATTGGGAATTGTTGTCGCGTTGAGGGGCACAGCGAAAGAAAAAAAATATTGCCGTATTATATCTGGAACGAGGCAAATTTTCATTTGCAGATGGATTCTCTGAAATATACCGTAATAGCAGCAAAGTTGAAGACAGAACCTATCCCGTTGTCTAACCCCAAGGAAAGTTAAAAAAAAGAAAAATTAAAATTATGAAGTTCTTGTGTACAGATTGTGATACAGCGATGAAGTTTAAAGACGTAACCCGCCCCGAACAAGGCTCCGTGACAGCACTTTTTGAATGCCCTGACTGCTTTACAGAGATTGCCATGTACCTCAATCCGTCAGAGACCCAGATGCTGAAATCCTTGGACCTTAAACTCGGTGGCACTAATGAAGCCGCACAACCGATGCAACTGGTACGCTCACAATTAGAGACAGCAAAGGGCGAATCAATGCCTAACATGTTTTCCTCAGAAACAAGCAGTTCAGGTGAAACTGCTGAAGGCGGTAAATGTCCCTTTACGGGCGTTATCTCGGATGCATTTCAGGAAGACACAACGCCTGCTGAACCGACCGGTCCCACCTGGACAGCGGAGGCACTCGAACGCTTAGAGCGAATCCCGGCTTTCGTACGCCCTATGGCAAAAATGGGCATAGAAAGTTTCGCCAAAGACAACGGGCACGATGAAATTACAGCCGAAGTCATGGATGCCGCACGCGGGAACTTCCCCGCACAGTTCTGAGAAGGAGTTTTTTCAAGGTCGCTTTACCCCATATATACTACAAAGTAGTAGACCCGCACCGTCGAGAGAAAAGGAACCCCACGACTGACAACCACTAACACCATGTCCGACCTCAACATCAAAACCACACACAAACCCATTAAAACATACTACGCCGAACTCGAAAAATACGCACAACTCGGCGAAGAAAACGAAGGCACTGTCCGTGCCGCCTTCCAAAACCTACTGCAGCACTACTGCGGACAATCCAACCTTACACTCCTCTGTGAAAAGAGCCACTACACACCGCAAAAGCGACGGATAACACCCGATGGTGAAGT
>JAGFCB010000023.1 GCA_022394775.1 Candidatus Poribacteria bacterium | reverse complement strand
AGTCGGAAAAATAAATAGACATCTTTGTAGCATAAACTGTTAGTTTGTGCCAGTCTGAATGCCTGTTATAGGCATTCAGACTGTTTGAGAGTGTCCAATTAATTGTAGGTTTCACCATAATTTAAAAGAAATCTTAAAACCGATATCATAACGTAGCGAACTTGATATTATTAGGACTTACGTAATTTTTTTATCAGCACCTACTACCAGACGACGCTGGTGAGGTTTCAAACCTCACTACCAACGGTAGGTACCTAAGTTCTATGATCTAAGAAGGACAAGACTTACGCAAACCCCCGCAGGCGAGGTTTAAAATCTCGCCTTACGCAAACCCTCGCAGGCGAGGTTTGAAACCTCGCCTGCAGCACATAATATGTGGGGTCTCATGGGAAAATTGCGTGAGTCCTAAAGGAGAAACAATTATGAACTTGATTGAATCTGTTGAAAATCAATATATGAAGAACGATATCCCTGAGTTCGGTCCTGGGGATGTTGTTAAGGTGAATACACGCATCCGAGAAGGCCAAAAGGAACGAATTCAGGCGTACGAAGGAACTGTGATTCGTCGCGCACACGGCGGACTCAAGGAAACCTTTACTGTCCGGCGCGTCGCATTCGGTGCCGGTAGTGAAAGGACATTCCCGCTGCATTCTCCGAATATTGAAAGCATTCAGGTCGTCCGATATGGCGCAGTCCGGCGCGCGAAATTGTATTACTTACGCGATCGTACAGGGAGAGCCGCACGCGTCAAAGAACGCAGAGAGTAACCGCATGCAAATGGACGCTTTTGAGCGTGCTTGTCAACGAAACGGCTACAAACAGATTGCAGGCATTGACGAGGCAGGTCGAGGCGCATTGGCTGGTCCCGTCATTGCCGCCGCAGTCATCCTACCCACCGATTGCGGCATCGAGGGTTTGAAAGATTCAAAAGAGTTAACCCCGAAGCAACGCGACCGATTAAGTGATGAAATTCACAATGTTGCTGTGTCCGTAGGTATCGGTGCTGTCGACAATCGCGTTATTGACGATTTGAATGTACTTGAAGCGACCCTATTAGCGATGCGGCAAGCGATTGAGAAACTCACCCCGCAACCTGATTACCTCCTCATTGATGGCATAAATTTTCCTGCAGTAGATATCCAAGGCGAAGCAATTAAGAAAGGCGACAGCCGAAGTTATTCTATTGCAGCTGCCTCCATTATTGCCAAGACTACCCGCGATAGACGCATGATTGCGTTAGATCGCACCTATCCGCATTACGGATTCCGTCAACACAAAGGCTACCCAACATCCAAACATCGCCAAGCGATTGCTCAGTTTGGTGTATCCGATATACATCGACACACCTTTAAACTCCTTCCCGATAATTAAAACAGCGCAGATATAGATAGTGCTTTGATACGCAGGCTTTATAGAGGAAGTGCACAATGGATCATTCACGCTTGAATATCGCAAAAACGGGTGAGGCATTGGCAGTTGCACATCTCAAAGCGCGCGGGTATGAAATCCTGGCCCAGAATTATCGAGCCGTCCGCGGTGAAATTGATCTTGTTGCACAGGATGGCGATTGTATCGTTTTTGTGGAAGTTAAAACGCGACGCAGCCTCAAATTCGGACTACCCCAAGCAGCCGTAACGGCGCAGAAACAGCGACAGATTTCCAAAGTCGCTTTAGCATATCTACAAACGCATAACCTATTTGACGCGCCCTGCCGTTTTGATGTGATCGCAATTCACCTGTCTCCGCAGCTTGAAGTGTTAAAACTTGAACAGATTGAGAGCGCGTTTGAATTTCAAGCCAACAACAGATTTTGAACTGCTTTCGCTTTATAGGTCAGGAAACCTTAAAATCCGTTTCGCATTGCCGCCCATAATGTCTGCCAGCTCCGCGTCAGATAGATTCGGTAGTAATTCCTCTATAACTGTGGTAAGTTTCCCATAACCCGGTTCTTCCAAGATCCACGGAAAATCGGTTGCCCACATCAATCGTTTCGCGCCAAAACCGCCCAAAAGACCATGATGCCATCCGGCCAAATCTTTATACGGGAATTCTTCCTTGCTAAAGGCATACTGACCGGAGAGATGCACATTAACATTTTCAAAACGCGCGAGCCGATAGGTGGTGTGCATGAACAGGTTGTAACCCGTCACCTGAACTTGGGGTCTCCCGAATTCGTCCCAACTGAATTTGCCTGCACCTGGGCACACAGCGAGATGATTTAGTACAATCCGTACCTGTGGGAATGCTTCTATCAGGTATGGCAGAAGGTGGGCATTAATCGCGTTCGGATAGAGCCACAAGACATAATCGCGTTCAGCAGCACACTCCCAGATCGGATACGCCGCGAACTCGCGGACATCCATCTTCGCAAAAATATCACGCGGTCCCCCAAATGTAGAGAACCGAAAACCGATAATCCCAGTATCATCAGTCAGTTCTGCCATGTGTTCGACGGGGTTTGGATGTCCCTCCGGCACCAATCCAATCCCTACAAATCGGTTTGGATATTCTTTGAGGCATCGTAGTAGGTAACGATGGTTTTCTATACTCGCACCAGCCATCTGGACAAGGACTGCCTGATCAATCTGGTGTTTTTCCATCTCATCTAAGAGTTTTTCAACAGGCTCTTCCCGTTCAGCGGGCCAGACGTCCGATATCTCCCTCGGAAACTCAGGCGAGGCTTTTGTGAATACGTGCAGATGCGCGTCAATGCGTGGCATTATGATACCTTCCTTTGATTAACCATCTAAACTAAACAATTTACGACGTTCTGGTGTCTGGCAATATTCTGAGATGGACGCATACTGCTCGGGTCCAATGCGTCCCGGGGTTCGCTTCTCGTAAATCAGGATAATCGACTTACGCGGCGTATCAGAATGATTGTCCATCGAAACATGCCATCCACACGAATTGAACATAATCGCTGTTCCCGCTTTACCGGGGAAAGTTTTGTGTCCCGTCATACTCTCTTGCCGCATCGGACGCGTATAGGGACCGGAATCCCGTTTATGACTGCCCGGTACAAAGCCGAATTCGCCACCTCCCGGTTCGACATCGTTGACGTAGATTTGAACTTTGATGTGGAGTGGATTGTCATATCCCACATCCGGATGCCATCCGGTATAACTCACGGGCCACGGTGCCACCGTCCGAACCTGTGGTCCCAATAGGATCAGGTCATGGTCGGTGAAATCCATTAATGCACCGTAGTAGCTTGGATAGTCAATAATATCAATGAAAATCGGGTCTTTTTCCAGCGGGTTCGGGATATCATAGAAAGTTGCAGCAGCATCCCCCGCTTCGACTCTATCTAGCCATTCTCCTTTGCACGCATCTGCCCAATGGTCGAAAGCGGTTTGGAGCCGCTTAAGATCCGCCCCCTGAATCGCGTTTTCAAAAACGAGATACCCTTCCTCTTCCCACTGTTTCTTTTCTTCCGGTGTTGGTAGAATCATGATTTCCCTCCTTGAGACCTGAAGTCATACCATTTCTAATTATAGGACTTACGTAAACCCCCTTGCAGGCGGGGTTTGAAACCCCGCCTGCAGTGCGACGGACTCTTATGTAGCATAGACTGTTAGTCTGTGGTCCTGTATTCCAACGCAATTCATAACGTTAGGTAATGCAACAACATCATTTAGAAATGGTATAATGTGAATGGACAACAATAGAAACCTATGGCTCTTAAAAAACTTTCCCTCTACCTGCAATTTTCCAAGCCACCTCGACTTTATCACCTTGGATGCCTACCAATTCGTCGTGAAGATTACTCGTCATCCCCTGATGTAAGGGGATAACCGAAAGCTGTTCCCCTACCTTAAATCGGTGTGAACACTCGCTGACATCAACATGTCCGTGTTCGACTGACATTCCATAAATCTTCGCGTCGGGATGCTGAATAATATGTCCATAAGGCGTTGGCGGGTAACTCGTAAATGTCTTCATCCCACCATCAATAATAATCCGTTCAGGCGTTGGCGTGCTGACAACGGTTACAATGACGCGCAGCACACACCTTTCCGGTGTTAGCATCTCAGAACTCCCGACCCGAGTCATGCCTTCATAGACGTAAGAACCGCTACGGGTTTCCGTGCAGCCAATCTCTTTTGATGCTGCCTCCGAGCCTGTGCCGCCGCCACTGATGATGTTCACAGGGATCCCATCGCTTGAGAGCAGATCAAGCGTCTCCTCAATAAACGGCTTTGCGCGGGTATTGCTTGGATACGTCATCACGCCTTGGAAATCTACGCCTTGCATTTTCATAATCTGTTGTGCAAGGCGTTGTGCTGCTTGCGGTGATTGTACGCCACAGCGTCCGCTTCCGGTATCGAGTTCCACGATAACAGGTACAACACAACCGTCAGCAATTGCTTGTTGAGAGATACCGGTTGCTGTCTCTTCTGAATCGAGTGCGACGACAACCGTGGCGCGTTTTGTAAGTGCAGTCAACCGTTTCTGTTTCGGTTTCCCGACGATGTTATAAGGGATAAGGATATTATCAACGCCAGCATCCACCATTACTTCTGCCTCGCCTAACTTCTGGCAGGTGATACCTTGCGAACCCGCGGCGACTTGCAGTTTAGCGATTTCTGGCACCTTATGCGTCTTCGTATGGACACGCAGCGGAATACCGAGTTGATGACAGTGTTCTGCCATTCCATCAATATTCCGTTCAAGCACATCCAAATCCGCGGCGAGTGTTGGTGTATCCAAATCAGTGATGTTCATTAGTTTCCTCGCGATGTGTCTTATCAACATGCTACATCAGATAGATTTCTGCGTTTAATATACCTATTGTGCACTTTTCTGTCAAGTTGCTCGTGTTACAACGGTTTATCCTTGATATCCTCCCAGAAATGGATATAATAGGTACACCTTACGAGTGCACACATCGTTGGAGGTGTGCATAATCTACGCGAAGGAGAACATAATCATTGAAGCGATTAATTGTAGGAATAACAGGCGCGAGCGCAGGCATCTATGGAGTCCGCCTGCTTGAGGTCCTCACTGAACATGAGGATATAGAGGTCCATCTAACAATTTCCGCATCGGGTGCGCGCGCTTTATCTGAAGAACTTCAGATCCAAGTAGATCTCAATAATTTTGAGTTGGAATCGCTTATTGGTGTTTCTTCACCGCGGGTTATCTACCACCATGAATCCGACATCGCGGCACCGATTGCCAGCGGCTCTTTCCGTACAGAAGGGATGATTGTCGTGCCGTGTAGTATGGGGAGCATCGCCGCTATCGCTAACGGTATATCGCGCAACCTGATCCAACGCGCCGCGGATGTGTGTATCAAAGAAAAGCGTCCACTCGTTATGGTGCCACGCGAGACACCCCTCAGCCCCATCCATCTGGAAAATATGCTCAAGTTGTCACGCTTGGGTGTCTGCATCCTACCAGCGATGCCGGGGTTCTACCATTTCCCAAAAAACGTAGACGATTTACTCAATTTCATTATCACAAAAATCTTGGATCAGTTCAACATAGACACAAAACTGATTCAGCGGTGGAAAGAATAGACACCCATCTTAAAGTCCCTAATAAGGAGGATTTAAGGGGTTTATAACCCAAGTTGCTACTCACAGATTTTGGTGTTTTTGCTTGGGTATTTCTGCGTATTTCTTCAGGGATTGTATCCCACCGAATTACCGGTTTATTTTCTTAAACTTCAGCAATAAGCAATATTAAATAATAAGTTGTTGATTTTCTGATTTCAGACAGGCTCCGACCTCGTAGGTGCGGGGTTTCCTCGCCCGTCATCAACGGACGATGTGCATATTTAATATTCAAAATTGCTTAAGCGAACCGGATCCTACACGAAAACCTTGCAGACTTCAAAAACCTCTTGAATCCCGTGGGGATGGCATCTGTGTAGAATTAAACGAACCGGATCCTACACGGAAACCTGGCAGACTTCAAAAACCTCTTGAATCCCGTAGGGATGGTATCTGTGTAGAATTAAACGAACCGGATCCTACACGAAAACCTGGCAGACTTCAAAAACCTCTTGAATCCCGTAGGGATGGTATCTGTGTAGAAAAACGTTGCTTCAGAAATCTAAGCCCCGTAGGGGCGGCATCTACAGAGAGGGTCAAAAATGTCGTGAAAAATCGCTAAATTGACCCCTATGATTCGGTTTCCTAACCCAACCTACACAGAGCGTTCCATTGATGATTCTAAACTTTACTATAAGAAACAGAAATCACCTCTTAAAGTCCCCCTGATAAGGGGGATTTAGGGGGTTTAAGATATGAAAATAACCACAACGAACCGCAAGGAAACAAAAAAATATTTATCGTATGATTTTCATTTGTTAAAAATTATTTGCAAGAGCGACAAGATCAAGGATATTAATAACGCCATCACCATTGACATCTGCCCGTTGGTTATGTGCTGCTATGGGTTTGCCTAACTGGTTGGCAACAACTATTAGGTCAAGGATATTAATTTTTCCATCCATATTTACATCCCATTTGGGACCCGTAAAAATATCTTCTTCGGGCGTTGGTAATTCTTCTACAATTTCAATTTCCAGGCTTGGAACGACCGATGGCAGTTCTATACCCTCACTATCGCCAAGCGTACAATTGCTGGGCGTGAAAATCACTTTACCAACCTTTTTCGCTTTGAATTTGATAGACAACAGTGGTCCACTCCCATCCAAACCTGTTCCATCTAACCGCAACACATTGAAGTCTGTTATCGAACCAATTTCGTTATCAATGCTACCTTCAGTAAAGAAAGTTTGGGTAGCATCTGATGACAAAAAGCTGCCTTCGGTTACTTCAATAGCCTCAAGCAGGTTCGGATCAAAAGAAATGCCACACTGCCAGCCTACCAAGTTCCGAACAAATAGGGCATCTATGTTAAAAATAAATGTGCTATCAAGTTCCAAAAGTGTAGCATCTGCGGAAAATATGAATCCATTCGGCTCAATTTTCGTGTTTTTACTGAGTTCAAAGAGCGGTGTCCAATCACGGATCGGGTTGCCTGATAGGTCTAACCATTTCAAATTCGTTAACCCTGCTAAGGGAGATATGTCTGTGATATTGTTGTCCCTTAAATTCAGACGTTCCAAGTTTGTTAGCTCCTGTAAAATAGACACATCCGACACATTATTCCCAAACACGTATAGGTTTTTCAATTTCGGCGCGTTCTTTAAAGATGGAATTTCTGATATTTCGTTACCACATAGGTCTATGGTTTCGATATTCGGAAGATTTACCAACGGAGACATATCTACGAATGGTACCCCCCATGACTTAACGTCTTTCAACTGTTCCATATCTGCCAACACTGAAATATCGTTCAACGAAGAATTCTCCTCAAAAGAGATAGCTTCCAATTGTGTAAAATTGGCAATAGGTGAGAGATCAGAGATAGAAGTGCCTCCGAAGTGCAAATGTTTTATGTTTGTTAAATTCGCGATCGGTGAGAAATCTGAAATGCCAATGCCACCAATTGATAAGGACCTTAATTTAGTAAGGCTTGATATAGGTGTTAGGTCTGAGATTTCATTACCGCCAATTGCTAAGAACTCTAATTTAGTAAGGCTTGATATAGGTGTTAGGTCTGAGATTTCATTACCGCCCATTTGCAGATCTGTAAGGTTTATAGCATATTCCAATCCTGTTAAATCTGTAATGCCTTGATCACGTAATGTGAGTCCGTGGACATATACGCCGTTTTTGACATGTCCCTCCCAACCAAAATCACTGAATTGTTCCATTTGGCTAACAGTAATAGGTGCATCAGGATGTTGACCCAGCATTCTCGTGAGTACCACCCGGAGGTTCGGATCCGGGATGTGGACTGCATCATCAGGGTTACTTGTGATGTCTCCAGGTCCCAATGGATCTGGTATAGATACAACAGGGGGATTGAGTGCGAACACAATCGCATTGAAATTTGATGTCCATGTATCGCGACTTATGACACGACCTTCTACCAAATCTTGCAACCCAAAACTTTGTAGGTTAGTGTCTTCTTGTATTTTTGACAAAAACACGTCTTTTGGCAGTCCTACCGCTGCGGCAGCGTGTGCAGCGTCTAAATAGCTATTGTATGTTTCATAAAATGATGAAATCAGTTCGTTAGTATCTCCTGGCGAGTTCCCTGTTTTCTTCAAAGCAGTTATAAACTGGTCCGTGTCGTCTTTCACCAAAACATCCATGACAGCTTGTTCTACATAGAGTCGTAGTGCGTACGCTTTATCGTAAATGGGATCTTGTATGGCTTCAATGACTGCTCGAACTTCATCTGTAAAAGGTTTCATTCCGTCTGCATGACAGCCGATACAGGATATGCCATTGTAGACAGCAGGATCACTTGCAGCTGGGTTAGAAACAATCTCTATTGGGGCTTTATCAAGTCTTTCACCTTTTTCATCAAATAGATGGTATGCTTGTAAGCCGTTTGGCAGGTTAAAGACAACTTCGCCACCATCGTGAGTGAAAGAGAGTGGATGCACGAATATATTTTGTCTACCGACATTTCCCGCGAAGTCGTAACTTTTCCAGTAAGCCCCATAATCTGATTTGTGGCGTTCTACGACACGGTTGTTTTCGGAAACACCTGAATTTTTTCCTTTGACCCCTGCGCGCCACACACGCACGCCGGGATCGTTTTTTAAATTCCTTACCACATCCACGCCCAACAGCGTTTCCAGTTCTGTGTCTGTGTCGGGCAATGCGAGGATTGCATTGTAAAGGGGTGGTTCGGACGCTTTACCAATGAACCAGTCCACATGAACATACGGAACTTCACAACGCATTTCAGATTGTAAATCTCGGAATAAATCTCGCTCAACTGTTTGATTTGCGCCCTCATACTTTATATTGTAAGGGTAATCCTTTTCTATGTGTGTCCACGAGTCATTGGTGTCCCATTCGTAATTGCGGAGGTCAATATAGAAAAGTGTTTCTTCTGTATTGATCGGTTCGGGATTCACAATATCTGCTTCCCAAGAAAGACTGTTTACCAGTTTAGAGAGTGCGAGATAGTGCGCGTGTAGCCTTTCAGTTGGAAGCCCCGCATTATAGAGGTGGGTTGTTGAGAAATAACGGGCAAAAGGACGATTCGGTATGGGTAATGTCTCTATATGGTGCTGTATCGTTTCAAGTATTTTTTTATCTCTGATAGAACTTCTGTTGATATCCACAATATTCCAATCAGGGGCACCGTTTTCAATCCATATCCGAATGATTTCAATTGCCTCATCTGTCAATGGTGGTAAATTGAGTGGCATTTGGGCACCGTTCTCGGTGGGGCCAAGGAGTCTTTTGTACAACTCAGATTCGTCCGGTTGACCGGGTATCACACTTCCACTTTGAATAAGTGAATTGTACTCAATCAACAGTGATTCTTTAAAGGAACCTGAATCCCCGTGACATTGACCGCAGTTTCTTTTAAATACGATATCAGCCTGTTGTGCCAAATCTTCAGCGTTTACAACGCCTACAATAACTGAAGCCAAAACTGAAAAAATTAAGGTCGCCCCAATAATCGAAAAAAGTAAAATAGACTTTATTTTCTGCATCGTTAATCCTTTTTAATTTATTATCAACACCATCACCGTTGACATCGGTGGGTGATGAAATCTACTTGAAATAAATCTCACCATCTAAATCCGGGACAATGTGTGATGTACCAGTAATACCACTCGCCACACCTGTCGCGGATTCTGGTAGTCGGATTTTCTGTGCTTTCTCACTCCGGTTATAGACTGCCCAGCCATTCGTGAACTTGCGGATAAATAACCCGTCACGGTTTTTGTACAGCTGTGCTTTCTCACCATCAGGTTTACCCAGCGGCGCATCCCAGAAATCATACCAATAGATATCGTTATGATGGGTGTGCTTTCGATCCTGCTCGTGTTCTGCTTTATGTCTTATCTCAAAGGTACGCCAATCATGCTTATGGCTAAAGCGTTTAACGCCTGTGGTGTACAGCAGATAGCCGTCGGAATGTGTAAGTCCCATTGTCGTAAACACACGCATCCAGCGGAGATTCGTCGCACTATCAGGTACTTCGGTTTCAACACCCCGACCTTTGAGACAATTAACCTGTGGCGAACGGCGGTTTTCCTCTGCCCAAGATAGCCTGCTTTCGATTTCCCTCAATTCCTCGTAACTATAACCATTCGCGTGATTAGGGTCTGTTTGCATAAAGAGCCCATTAACGTAAGGTGCTGCCTGCCTCGGTTTATCCCGGCCTGAACCTACGATTATAAGGAAATCGTCCCCAACTGCATCACGGATACGCTTCAGAATCGCCAATCGCGCCTGCTGTTCCACTTCCAACCTCCGATGCCCATTAAGAATCTGCCTGTCCTCGTGCCACCCACCGATATAAATACCGTCGTAAACGCCACACTTTTTAACAGCAAGTGCTTGTTGAACAATTATCTCCTGCACCTCAGGATGTGTAAAATCGATTAAGAACGCTGACCCCTCATTACCATCCTCTGAAACTCTGTTTCCCGCTGCATCTTTTATCCAACGAAAATCATCGTTGTATGTGGCTTTATAAAAAGGCGATTTAGGATTCGCACTCCTCATCCGAATCTCAAGAATGAAAATCTTATCGGGGTTCATCTGCATTAAAGTATCACGCCGTTTTCCGGTCTCCGCCAAACTTCCAGATAGCTGAAATCCGTATGCCGTTCTTTGGAAACGTAAGCCCAATTCAGGACTCCAAGATAGATCGTGATGTGCTAATCGGACTTCATAAGATAATTCAGACCGGTTTGATATGTGACCCCACGCATTGAAAGTAGAAGGAAAATTCCGGTTTTGAAGTCGCGTTTGGATAGGAAGTCCCAGTGATTCGTAGCTTTCATCATACTGAAAGTTGACAAGGGAGAGTGTCTCGAGTGGGCCATGATCCACAACCGAATTTCTGTGAATCCGTAATTCTTCCAACAGTGTGAGTTTTTCAAGTGGACTAACATCTGTAATGAAATTATCAGCCAACCACAAATCCGTGAGCGTTGTTAAATTTGCCAGCGGTGCAACGTCTTCAATTTGATTGCCGTGAAGGTAAAGACTCTCCAAACGCGTCAAATTTGCCAACGCACGAACATCGGAAATCTGACAGACTGCCATATTCAGCATTCGCAATTGGACGAGACCTTCTAAAGGTGAAACGTTTGAGATAGGATTGCCTTCAAAAAACACTTCTGTCAAGCGAGTCGCATATTCCAACCCTCTAAGACTTCTGATCTGACGATATTCGGCACTCAACGCTGTCAACCGTTCCATATCCGATGGTGTCAGTGGGGCATCCGCCGGGATCCCAAGTGCTTCGCGAACTGCGGCACGCAAGTTTGGATCTGGCATCCACGTCTCAACGTCCTCTGAAGATACCAGCGTATTGGATGTTGAAACCTGCTCAGACACCTGTGAGCCAACACTATTCTTTTTATAGGTCGTGCCAACTTGTCCGGCTTGATTTCGCACAGCGGGTTTTGCGTCAAGTGGCAAAACGACAGGAACGTCAATAATTTCGATCGTCGGTTCGGACGCTGCCTCGAAACTATAAGGTTTCTGAAAACGCTTGAGGTATTGATTGCTGCCACCAAGCAGTAACGCGATGAAAACTGCTGCCGCACCCAAAGCTGCCCATGGTAGCAGCGGGCTTTTCGCTGGATCGGGCGTCGGTTTCAGGTCAGCAACTTCCCGCATAATGTTCTGACTTATATGTGCCGATAGGTGTACGCCCTCAAGCACTTCTTGAACCAAAAGTTCTTCACTGTTTTTCAAACGTTCTCGTGCCCGATGGAGACGACTATCAATCGTCCCTACAGAAACCCCTAAGAACCTACCAATTTCCTTTGCTGTCATTTCACCGAGATAGTGGAGCGTGACAACCGTACGTTCGCTCTCTGGGAGCCTTTTCAAAATTTTTTCGACGATTTCGTAACGACGCTCTCTGGATGCTGTCTCCTGTTTTTCTGATATATAACGCGTGTATGCGGATGCTTCTATTTCTTTCACAGGCACCTCCTGCAGAGATTGTGGCACAAATTTTTGCTTTCGCTGCCAATCGATGCAGAGTCGAGTGGCAATAACATAGAGCCATCCCGCAAATTGGTCAGGGTTCGAGAGTGTAGAGAGATTTTTGTATGCCTGTAAGAAGGTATCTTGGGTAATCTCTTCAGCGTAATGAAAATCGCCGATCTTCCGCCACGCGAGCGCGTGAACGCCCTTTTGGTACTTTTGAACTAATGCGTTGAATGCCGAGTCATCGCCCGATAAAATACGTTGAATCAATTGGGCATCGTCTTCTATTGCCATGCAAACTTCCTTCTTATTACAATGAACAAATTGGCTCGTGTCTACATTCGTCAAGAGGCTTAATCAAATGCAGCGTCCCATAAAATTACGCGACGCGATACGGTTCGTACCCTATCATTATTAAAGACGAAATTTTGGGGTAGTAAACTTGCATTATTTGAAAAAAACAAAAAACTGGATTTTTGGGAGGCATTTGGTAGGGGATGAGAGCCAGACTCGTAGGTTGGGGTGAACGGATGCTACCGAAACCCTAAAATCATAGAAAAACACAACTTTCTCCAGATACGCCACATCCACCAGAGACCGAGTGAAACCCAACGCTTTGGCTGTGAAGTTTCTCCGACGCTGATGGTGTAAAGTTGGGTTTCACTACGTTCTTGGATAGATACGGAGGGGCATTGGGTTTCAGGTGTGTTTGGCATATCAATAGCCGACTTCTCGACCCCGTTCAACCCAACCTACAGGACTTGAAAATCATCAGGTCTGGATGGATTAACTTTTACTCAATTTAGGACTTACGCATGACGCTCTTTTGTACCACAAACTTCCCAGTTTGTGCTACCAGAAACGCTGGGGCATCAGAAAAATTTCAGCGAACAGAACCACCTACAGTCAAAAATGCGTAAGTCCTGTCAATTGACACCTATGGTTAAATCCGTGAACACTCTCACCGGAAGGCATTTTGGGATGAAATATATCACTTTTGGACGCAATTTGCGTAAGTCCTGTTATTCTTGTGCTGTTCGGCTGTAATGTCTCTGCCACAATCCCCACAGGACTGCCGGAATAAGCGTGAGCGCGCCCATCCCCCACAAAATAACCTGCAGTTGAAACCGATCCATGAGCGCACCAGTGATGAGTGAACTGGCACCCCCCATGAGTGTAAAAAGTGCGAACTCAGTGCCGAAGATGCGACCGCGAATCTCGTTCGGTGCACGTTGCAGCAGCAATTGCGTTGAAAATACCCATGCGATGCCACCGCCAATGCTTCGGACAAACCCACCGAACAGCACAATCCCCAAAGCAGAAACCGGTGCCATGATCGCTATGCCAATCGAGGCAATCACATAACCGATGCTAATACTGACGCGGAGCGGTTTATCCCGATCACCCGTCCAACGTCGCGCCAGAATCGGTCCAATGCCGCTGCCAATGCCGTTCATACAGTACATCATCCCTAAACTCAGCGCACCACCGACCCCGATAACAAAGTAGCTTTTTGCAATTTCAACCAGTATTACCTGAATGCCAGAGGACATTAAAAGCGATATAGCTGCTTTATGCGTTGCTATAAAGAGAATGTCGGGATGCTGAAACATATATCGCAACGCCGATGACTTCACTCGCGGTAGCGTACCTGATGTTGCGGATGACGGACCCGGTAGCTTGATCTTAAGCAAAAGTCCCGCTGAAATAGCAAATGTGAATCCATCAATAATGAAGGCTGTCTGACTGCCAAAAAGTCCCGTTGTTAAACCGCCGATAGCAGCACCGACAGCAAGCATGACTGACCACGTCGCAGCACCGAGCGTATTGGCAGTACCGAGCTCTTGTGCAGTGGTGATGTCGGGTAGGATCGCACTCCGGGCGGGACTGAAGAAGCCACTTACGCCGAATAGGAGTGTCGTGAGGGCATAAAGCAACCAGATATCACCTGCATCCCGGACGAAAAGAAATCCGATAACGATAACCGCACGCGCGAGATCGGTGATGATTAACAGATGCTTCCGATTATAGCGGTCGGCACATATCCCCGCGAGCGGGGCAATAAAAAATGGGGCTAACATCCGGATGGTAAACAGAACGCCTAACGCAAGCCTCGACCCAGTCAACTCAGCAATCAATATCGCAGAAGCGATGAGGTTAAACCAATCCCCAAGCAGGCTAACAACCTGTCCACCCCAGAGCCAGCGGAAGTTGGCGTTCTGTCGAAGGAGTTCAAAATAACCGACCGATTTTCCAATTTCACGCTGGCGGTCTATCGCAGACTTTATTGGGGTGCCTTCCTGTTTAGACAATTACAGACCCCATCTCTCATTGATCGGTTTCTGGTAGACTTCAATATTTCCTGCGACTACCTCCTCATAATCTACCGCCTGTCCGCAGGCATTCGACTCATATATCGCTTCACAGATGGACTTCGCGCGAAGTCCGACCTCGGCATCAAGTTCCGGTGGACGGTTGTTCTCTATTGCATCCACAAAATCGTAGCATTCCAGTACTACGCCATCGGTGAAATTGTGGGGGAAAAGCCTCGATTTTTCTTCGTCTGACAGACTCGCCATGTAATCGGCAATAAGATTTTCCATACTATGGCGGGTTCCATCTTTGAGGATAACCTCCGCACCATCAAACGGACCGTGGAAGATGTCCCCGTCGTCAAGCAGACAACCTTCGCTACCGTAATAAACGACGTGATTGAAACCGTGTCCAATCGCTGCCCATGTGCATGTCCAAAGCCCGATGACACCGCTTTTAAAATTGAGTGTCGCTACCCATGTATCCTCTTGTTCGTTTTTGACAATCTCTCCAGTTTTGGTAACGCGTAAATCTTCAAATTGACACACGCGGGCATACACTGTACTCGGATCGCCGAAGAGATAACGGAGGGTATCGCAATAGTGCGCACCGGAATCCATGACCATACCCCCACCACCGAGCGTCAAATCAAGCCGCCAGTGCCAATCACTCTCTGGGTTTGGTTCCCGATAACTCGCATGCTGTGCCGAAAACGTCCATAAATCACCGAGCATCTGTTTTTCGTTCATTAACCATTCCGCTGTTCGTCGACTCGGCATCCGACGGATATTCTCAGCCGTCGCAGCGATTTTGTTATTTTCTTTCGCAGCATTAATGATCGCATGGCTCGCTTTAACCGTAACGCCCATCGGTTTCTCTATCATCACGTTGACACCGTTGTTGAGACACTTTATCGCATTGATATGATGATGGGCATGCGATGTACAGATATCTACGCCATCTAAATCGACTGTCGCAAGCATTGTATCGGTGTCATCAAACACCGCAGGCTTTTTACCGGTCACCTCTTTGACGCGTTCGGCGAATTGATCCGCCCGTTCTTTGACTTCGTCGCACATCGCGACGAGTTCCACTTTCTTAGGATCCGTTTGATATATTGTAAGATAGGCGTTGAGATGACCATTTGCCATTCCACCACATCCGATAATTGCAATCTGAACCGCCATAATGTTCCCCTTTTTGGTAAGCGTATCAATCTGTTGCGTTACAATATCACAGATATGCTTTTTTGGCAAATTAAGGCACTTTTTTGGGAACTCAGTTGTAAACTAACAGAAACGATTCCTCTGATTTTCTATGCGCTGCTTATGTGGCATCTTGATTTCGTTTCATTGAATATAAGTGACATTTCTCTCATTTTTTATCGAACTTACATTAAAAAAATATCTAATAGAAATGGTATAACTTTGGGAAAACCAAAATTTTTTGTCTTCACAAAAAATTTTGCAAGCATCACAAAAATTTTTTCGTTTTTACATAACTTAGCGAAATACGAGCGCGTTGGAGTTAGAATCAACACCTTCCCTAAAAATAGACAGCTCTGCAGCATCTCTGATTTAATTTGACAAAATGGTTTCTGCCATATAGTATATATCCCGTTGATTACTTAGGCTATTTCATTTCTTGGATCGCGATGTCAGCATAACTTATTCGATGGTGCTGAGTTGAAGATTCCATTGTTGAACCTATTTAAAAAATATACGCAAAAAGTGGGGCAGTCCGTGAAACCCCTGTTTATCTTCGTAGAAAATGAACGGAACCGGTTCGGGTTACCATTATTAATTACAATGAAACACACTTCATGGGGAAAAAGCTCAAACCCTTGAAATGGGCACGCTCTTTATATCTTGACTTGTTAGGATCAATTGTTGAAAAGGAGATATGTTATGAAAATTTTAAATCCCGTGATTTCCCAGACGCGACGGGCTGGGATGCTATTCTTAATCTGCCAGCTGCTAATATTTAGTAGTTGTGACGAGTATGAAAGTTGGACAAACGATCCACCTGAAATTAATACGTTCACTATCCCGAAAGAGGTGCGCTACGGAGAAAGCGTTGAACTTAAAGTCGGCGTTTCCGATCCTGAGAATGACGAATTAACATACACATGGGAAGTATCTGCCGGAACATTAACTTTCGAGGAGGGACCAGTGGCGCAGTGGACAGCACCTGAACTCCGAGATTCAGAAATCGCTCCGGACCAGACGATTACCGTTCATGTATCTGTCAGAGATGCTGGTGAGGAAACCGTCTCAAAATCCGCCTCTATTACCGTCTTTTCAAAATCATACAGGGTTGCTGAGGCACTTAGCGGCGCATACGAACTCGTCCGAACCCAAACGGATGGTGAAACGATTGAAGCGTTTGGATCGATGCGCCTGACACCCGCAACATTTACAAGAGAATACCAAAGCACCAACGCATTTTTCTTCGGTTCCTATAAATTGATTGAGCCGTTTGATGAGAGAAAAGGAACTATCTATTGGTCTTCTGATGGAAGCACTGAACCGATTGTGAGTACCTATACGTGGGACGGTGAATTATTTGTCCTGTTTTGGACAGCGACCTCCATCGGACATGTCTATCAGAAACTAAATTAACGCCAAGTTATTTTTGCGCACCCGAACTAATAAACCTTTGGATCGCGCACACCTAAAGAGGAAAAGAGAGTGAAAACAGATTTCCATTTCATCTTATTTGGGCTTTTAATAATTACTTTCATCTTTGGAACACATTCGTTGGGTCTTTGTGAAGAAAATGAGCGGATCACTGTAGAAGTCAATGGTCGTCCGAAAAAGTACGACGTTATAGAAACAAAACGGTACGAGATTGTTGAGGTCGAGAATCCAGCCGTTACACCCGCTGCGCTGAAGTCTGTTGCTGAACAAGCCGTAGCTGATGCTGAAAGAGACGCAGTCGCACACCTCAATAGAACTTTGTGGTTTACCACAGGATGTTTTTTCCCTTTCGTCGGTCCCATTTTTTCGCAGCGCCACCAACCTTTTATGCCTACCGCACGAGTCCTCGGTAAGTCCCCTCAATATGTTGCCTTTTACTATGATGCCTATAAGGTCAAAACGAAAAAACTTCAGTTTAATTGGGCATTGGGTGGCTGTCTCGTTGGCGCGCCTATCAGTGGATATTTACTAATCCGTCTGTACAGGTCAACCCGGGATTAAGGGACGTGCTGGAGTAATCATAGCACCAAAAGAACTGATAAAAGTTAGACATCCAAAGTTCACTTCACCAGATTTACACCAAATTGCGTCAGATAATGGGAAGTCTGATAGAGATGCTTTTATAGTGAATCGAAAAAATAAAGAGACACTTTTATCCCTCGGTAGGTTCGGTTTCCTAACCGAACCGGCACAGAGTGTCCTATTAATTCTAAACTTTATTATAATCTATGCCAGCACCATTCGTTTGAGACGATTGATGCTACTTACCGTCGGTGTAATTTGTTTAATGCTTTGGACAATACCTGTGTATTCGCAGTTCGCAGATTTACCACAGGACTCAAAAACAGTAGACATCGGCGTGAATGGAGATGGTGCCTCGCAGACACTCAGCCTAACGGCTATCGTGCCGCTCCGCAGGTTCAATGGTTGGGCAGGTATCTTCGGTTCGCGCGCTTCCAGTGAAGCAGGCGTGCTATCTGAAATCCTCAAGGCACGTGCCCAGGGAGGCTTTCGTATAAACACTTTTGGTATCGAGGGGTTTACAGACCTTGAGCGTAACATTACCCAAGGCAGCGCGCTTACATCGCAGATTGGCTCCTACATCCGCCCAGCAATTTATGAAAAAGGCCCGCTTCGTGTATCTGGCGGTATCGGTTGCTTCCTTGAGAATATTCAACCACATCAAGATCTTGATCTGAAAAAATTCGATCCTACGACGTTTCGATGGTTAGCATTCTCGTCTGTCGGGTGGCGAAAACTCAATACAGTGTTAAAATTCACGCCAGAAATTGGCTTCAAAAACTTTAAGTTTTCAGCTGAACCCGCCATCACGTTCAACTTGGTCAAACGATTAGGGTTGCGTTTAAGTGGGGCTGTAACGTATAATAGTGAACCATTGACAGAGAACTGGCATTACAAGTATTTATCAATATTGCGAATCACATTGTAGCAGCGTGAGAGTGCATCAGCACCGCGGATAATCTTATACATAATATCCATTTTTTCCGGGGTCAATCCTGATAAACGAAAGGAAACCGGCTATGTCTTCAAACCCTGAACAACAATCCGGACCTGAACGCGATAGCAGTACACCTGATAACCAACAAGGGCACGGCTTCGGCACCGCCCCTGTGTTCCTCGCTTCAATTAGTACCATCCTCGGCGCAATCCTTTTCTTGCGGTTCGGTTACGCGGTCGCGCACGTCGGGCTCTGGGGGAGTTTAATGATCGTCGCCCTTGGGCATTTAGTGACCATCCCAACGGTTCTGGCAGTTTCCGAAATTGCGACGAACCGCCGGGTAGCAGGTGGCGGCGCGTATTACATTGTCAGCCGTTCTTTCGGCGCAAGCATCGGCGGCACAATCGGAATAGCACTCTATATTTCTCAAGCGATTTCAGTCGCCTTCTATATCGTCGCCTTTGCGGAAGCTTTTAAACCCCTCTATGAATGGGTTGCAACTATGTATGGATGGCAGCCGGATCTCCGTTTCGTCAGCTTACCTGCTACAATCCTGATCATTGTACTTATGTTGATTAAGGGTGCTGACATGGGCGTTCGAGTTTTGTGGGCGGTATGTGTCTTGCTCGCCGTATCAATCATCGCGTTCCTGTTAGGTGACGGAACCGAATTAACAAAACCGGAGGGATTGAATCTTACGGCACGCATTGACAGCCCTGATAGTTTTGGCATAGTTTTCGCAACCTGTTTCCCCGCCTTCACGGGAATGATTGCTGGACTGGGACTATCGGGGGACTTGAAGAACCCTCGGCGGAGTATACCGCTTGGTACCATCAGTGCAACACTTGGCGGTATGGTCGTATATATAATCGTCGCTATTAAGCTGGCGCTGAGTGCTACACCTACTGACCTCGCTAACGACTATTTCATCATGACCAAGATTGCTTTGTGGAGTCCGATTATCTATATCGGCTTGGGGGCAGCCGCTCTATCTTCCGCACTCGGTTCGATCATGGTGGCGCCGAGAACGCTGCAGATGCTCGCGCGCGACAACGTGCTGCCTATCCCTAAACTCAACAACCTAATGGGAAAAGGTGTAGGCGAAACGCAGGAACCAATATATGCCACATGTGTATCCGGCATAATCGCAATCGTGTTTGTAGCAATCGGTGAATTGGACTTTATCGCTCAGATTTTAACGATGTTCTTCATGGTAACCTATGGTGCTTTATGTGCAGTATCGTTCTTAGAGCATTTCGCAAGCAATCCATCCTATCGACCGACATTCCATTCCCGTTGGTATTTGTCCCTGGTCGGAACGGTGATGTGTGGTGTGTTGATGATCCAGATCAGTGCACTCTATGCATTTATTTCAATCGCGATTATGACGATCGTCTACCTTGGGCTTCGTCGGAGTCTCCGAGGACAGCGCGACTTCGCAGCAATTTTCCAAGGGACAATGTTTCAGCTAACCCGATGGCTACAGACGACCTTACAAAAAAGCCGTGTGATTTCATCTGAGGGCGGATGGCGACCTTCTATCGTCGCAGTAACCCGATTTGGAGAGCGTCGTCTTGGGCATTTCGATCTGCTCCGTTGGATCTGTCATAGACACGGGTTCGGGCACTTCATTCGACTCTTCAACGGAGACTACTCATTTTCCAGTGAAATCGAAGCACGCATCAAGGTCGATGGGCTAATTAAACGGACTGAAGTGAGTAGAGCAGGCATTTTTGTCGATTCATTGATTTCCCCGACGTTCAAACTCGCCCTCTCACAGATACTGCAGATGCCCGGAATCTCTGGCTTGCCGAATAACTGTATTTTACTCGAATTTGACCAAGAAAATACCGATGAGATTGACGAGGTTCAACAAGGGGCGCAGCTCGCTGTGAATTCCCTGTTTAACGTTCTCATCCTCCGATCAACCGGCTATCGGTTCGGATACAGGTCTTCTATTCATGTATGGGTGACAGAGGAAAATTTGACGAACGCGCCCCTGATGCTCCTGCTCGCATATATCATCGTCGGGCATCCAGATTGGAGACGTGCCGAAATCCGGCTCTTCGTCTGCTCGGATTCCAGGGACGTCGAACGCGAGGCTGATCGACTCTCAACCCTCATGCAGGAGGGCAGACTACCCATTTCAATGCAGAATGTTACTTCCGTCTCATACAACAGCAAAGAGGCTTTGGAAGAAGAGGTAACCCTCCGCTCCGATCAGGCTGATTTAGCCATCGTGGGGTTGACAGCGGAAGACCTCGGATCCGACGAATTAGCGCAGAAACTACAATCTTATAAAGGTGCTAATGAAGTCCTATTTGTCCATTCAATTGAGACAATCTCAATCGATTAACCAGATGTCTTGGCTGACTTCGTCAGGATATAATACCAAATAGGAAAGTATGAGATGGATGAGTTCCTTCAACAATTTCGTGCGTTATTTGAAAGGCATGTCATCACTTTGGGGGATGAGCCTGTACAAGTCTACCAAATTGTGCTGTTGATCGGCATTGTGGCTGCCACTGTAGTACTCGGCGGGTTTCTACGCCGGTGGTTCCGCCGCTTTTTCAATCGGTTCAGGATGCAGGAAAACCTCGCGAATCGATTGCTCGCTTTTTTATTCCTGATCGTCCTGATTTTTGGAACCAGTTTGGCATTCCGAGTTGCCAAAGTTAGTACGGGGTTCCTTGGTGAACTTGTGAATTACCCGCTTACAGGACTGTTTCAACCTTCGCAAAAACTTGTTGAAACCCAGACAGGTGAAGAAGGAACTCTCGGTGAAACTGATGCCAGCAAACCGAAACCAACTGCTGATACTGATGGCGATCATAATCAATTAACATTAGCAAGGCTCTTTTATGGATTCGTGATCGTCTTCGGGATGTTTATCCTGTCAAAATACGTACAATGGGTGCTACGGCGGCAGGTGCTACAGGCATTTCAAATTGAACAGCATACCCAGTTTATCTTACTCCGCTTTCTCCATTTCACGCTTATCATTATCGGTGTCCTTATCAGTCTCAGCACTATCGGGGTGAGCTTCACTAACCTCGCCATAATTTTCGGTGGGTTAAGTATCGGCATCGGTTTCGGGTTACAGAATATCGCCTCAAACCTGATTGCAGGGTTTATTCTAATTTTTGAACGCCCTATCAAAATTGGGGACTTAGTGGAAATCATGGACGTTGACATATTCGGCAGAGTGCATAGTATTAACCTCCGTTCGACGGTCATTGTCGCCCTTGATGAAAAGGAGGTTATTGTACCGAATTCGCAATTAGTTACGGAACCGGTTCATAACCTCACCCATTACAATAATCAATATCGCCTTCGGATTTCAGTGGGTGTATCGTATGGTTCAGACGTTGAACTTGTCAAGAAAGCACTCCTTGAAGTGGCAGACGCGCATCCTGAAGTTATTAAGCAACCGACACTTGAAATGGAAAACGTTGCTGCGCCACTTGTCCGTTTTACTTCTTACGGGGCATACTCGCTGAATTTTGAATTGCTCGCATGGGTCCCAGATGCTTTCAACCGTTTCGATGTCGCGAGTGATCTCCATTTTATGGTCTGGGAGAAATTTAAAGCATACGACATAGAAATCCCTTTCCCACAACACGATGTCCATCTTTACCCGAAGGAAAGCGACGCATAACCCAGCATCTGGAGTGGGGATTGGTGTACGCGACGCGGTGTTGATAGTGGGTATATCGGTGCTTAATGCGTATCTGAATGGCGGATGATGTCGCCTTTGACAAGGTAGTAGACCTCTTCACTGATATTCGCAGCGAGGTCACCCACCCGCTCTAAATGGCGGAAGAGCAGTAATAAACTAATACCGGGTTCGATGAGTTTCGGATGTTCGCTTAAAATGGTTAGCAGTTCGTTGAGCATCCTTTCATAGATTTCATCAACTTCGTTATCCCTTGCTCGAATCTCAAGCGCAAGTTCAGCATTGCGATTAACAAATGCATCCAACACATCTTTCACCATTGTTTGCGTCACTTGTGCTGCATAGGAGAGATCAACGAACGGTTTAACAGGTGGATATTCCAACAATTCAAGACTCCGCTTCGCAATAGCAACGCATTTATCAGCCAGTCTTTCGATATTCCGACTGATCTTCATCGCCATTGTGAGGAATCGGAGTTCAAACGCTACCGGTTGATGCAGGGCTATCAATTGGATGCACAACGATTCAATCTCGTTCTCAAACTCGTCAATCCTGTCATCTGTATCTATAACAATCCGAGCCAACGTTTCATCTCGTGTTAAGACGGATTCGGTCGCTTGCCGTAGCATCTGTTCGGCAAATCCCGCCATTTCCAAGAGTTTGTGCTGAAGCGTTTTGATTTCTGCTTGTAACATATCTTTTTATCAGTAATAGGATTTACGCAGTTCCCTTTGCAGGCGGGGTTTGAAACCCCGCCTGCAGTGCCTAAGTAATTCCGGGTTTAACTTAACCCAACCTGCCTGTTACATACTGTTCAGTTCTGTCGTCCTGTGGATTTGTAAAAAGTCGTTCTGTAGCCCCAAATTCAACTAATTCACCGCTGTAAAGAAAACCCGCAACATCAGAGACACGCGCGGCTTGTCTTCTTTTGTTCGTGGCAAAAATGAGTGTATAATCGCCAGCGAGATCGCGCACAAGTGTTTCAATCTTAACAGTTTCTATCGGGTCAAGTTCTCCGCACGGCTCATCAAATATCAATACTTCGGGTTCAACGGCTAAGGCACGCGCAATACAGAGGCGTTGCTGCTGGCCCGTAGCGAGTTGCTCTGGTGTTTCTTCCAAAATATTCTCAACCTCAGCCCAGAGTCCCGTCTTTTGGAGATTTGTTTCAACGATGGTATCAAGGTGTTCTGATTGGTTTACGCCTGAAATCCGAGCACCATACGCTACATTTTCGTAGATTGAGCACCGAAACAGCGTCGGTTTTCGGAACACCATTCCTATCTGTTTCCGAAGGGAAGTCGGGTCTGTTGCCTCATGTAAATGGATACCCTTAAATAATATTTCACCCGTGGATCTGAAATTCGGTGTAAAGTCGTTTAATCGATTGATACATCGGACAAGCGTGCTTTTGCCAGAGTTCGCAGGTCCAATGAATGCCGTTACCTGTTTCTGCTGGACCTCGAAAGAGAGATCTCTCAGAAGTTGTTTGTCGTCATACCAGATATTTAGATTACGAATACGCAAAACAGGTTGTTTTTCGTCTGTCAGCATCTTTTGTATCGCGAGCGGACCTGGAACTCGCGCCCCGTGATTAACTATCTTACGCCGAGTTGGAATTGTATATCGAATTGTATATCTCTACAAGTGTACTGGAGCAAACGCTCAAAACCAGTGCAGCACCTAAAAATAAGAGGAATCTATTCGACATTCCATCGGTCTCGGTGGTGTAGTGCCATATATAAGTACCGATCAGCAACGCGGCCGTTGCAAACGCGCGCGCCATCGCTCGGCATCCGCCAGCAAGTATTCGGATGAAGGCAATGGGTACAACATGTCGCATTAGCACCTGCCATTGACTCGCACCCAGCGCGTAAGCCGCTTCACGTACGGGTGTTACTACCGAGCGGAGTGCCTCTTGAGTCGTCTTAATTGTTACCGGCATTACCATCAAAATGAAGATTAACACCTCACCCAGAAACAGTGTCGTATGGCGCTGAAAAGGTATCACCTCCGTATTCTGAGCCGAAGGGACATCGTCAATCACTTTGAGCGTACCCGCATAACTCAAAAAAATACTGATTGCGAGGATGCCATACAAAACTGACGGAATACCCGTCAAGATAGCGACATGGCTTTCAATCCAACGTCGGCCCCAATTGGTTTTTGGAAGCCATTCTTCCAAATAGAACGCACACACTATTCCTAACAGAATCGCTAAGAGACCCACCGAGAGAACGATATAAAGATCGTTAAGCAGTATAGAAAGCGCATTTGGCGACACTACTTGTATGTGGGTCGCTTCCGTTTTTTTTAGCGCATTCAATATCGGAATGATCGCAATTCCGAAGATAATAAAGGAGGTGCTGTGCAAAACAAATTCCTGTCTTCGCTCCGCACGAGTGCTCATGGAATTCATAACGTAAAATTTTCTTGTAAAAATTTATACTACCAATTTAACGAGATGAACAGTGTTGCCAATGCCACCGAGATGGTTTATAGGTCGCCCTATCCATACCGCATCTGTACGTAATCAGCGGTCTTTTCGTGTTCTGGTGTTTCAAACAGTGCTTGTGTCTCCCTGTGTTCGATAAGTTCTCCGAGAAACATGAAGATACACTCTTTGCTGACGCGACGGGCTTGTGCCATGTTATGTGTCACGACTAAAAAGGTGTAGGTCCCCGCGAGGATTCCCATCAACTCTTCAACAGCGAGTGTCCCTTTGGCATCTAAAGCGGAGCACGGTTCATCCATCAGGATAATTTTCGGTTTAAGCGGCAATAGACGTGCAATACAGAGTTTTTGTTGCTGTTCAAGTTGGAGTGATGTCGCACGCACTTTTAATCTATCTTTTAGATCCTCCCAAAGGAAAACGGATGTAAGAGCTTCTTCAACAATCTGATCTGACTCCGTGCGCGTGAGACTCCGCATCGGGGAGTGAATACGTAAACCGAACAAGATGTTTTCGTAAACCGAGATCGGCAACGGATTCGGTCTTTGAAATACCATCCCAACCGCCTTTCTGAGTTCCGGCAAAGAGACATCTGGATCATAGATATTTTTCCCCAATATCTCAATCTTTCCTTCTGTGGTAACATTGCCGTAGCGTTCATTGACGCGATTAAAACAGCGCAATAGCGTTGTTTTTCCACATCCAGAAGGCCCAATAAGGGACGTTATCTGACCATCCGGTATTTTCACGCTGACATCAATGAGGGCTTGAAAATCGCCATACCAAAGGTTAAGTTTTTCGGCTTCAATGCTATGATTCATAGAAGTAGTTTTCAAGTTCATTTTTGGGCTTTCGAGTTTCGTAGGGGTTGGGTTGCCCAACCCATGCGGACTGTTGATAGCCAATTTACCCAAAGCTCCCGTTGATATAGTCGTAAGTCGCTTGGTTTGCCGGGGTATCGGAAAAAATTACATCTGTTGTGTCAATTTCAATGAGATCACCGTTAAGAAAAAAGGCGGTGCGGTTCGCTAATCGTTTTGCCTGTTGCACCAAATTCGTGACGAGCAAGATCGTCATTTCTTTCTGTAACGTTTTAAGGACATCTTCAATACGCATTGTTGTAACAGGGTCAATAGCGATAGAAAATTCGTCGAGACAAAGCACTTCCGGTTGATGCGAAAGCGCACGCGCGATTGTCAGGCGTTGTTGTTGGCCGCCTGACAATTTAGTGCCGAGGGTGTCCAACCGGTCTTTGACTTCATCCCAGAGGGCTGCTTGCTGTAAGCAGCGTTCAACGATTTCATCTAATTCAGATTTAGTGCGAAGCCCCGCTGTCCGTGGCGCAAAAGCGACGTTATCGTATATAGAAAGCGGTAGCCCTACCGGTAAAGGTAATACCATACCGATGCGCCGGCGTAAACCGTATACATCGCCTATTGTTTCGATGTCCACACCGTCTAATTTCACCGTACCTTCCACCTTCGCATCCGGTGTGAACTCCAAAGTCCTGTTGATAACTTTCAGGAGCGTCGTTTTACCCGACTGCGCTGGACCGATGATACTGAGAATCTCGTTTGGATGAACATCAAAGGAAATCCCATTCAGTGCTGGTGTATCTCCGTAATGAACCCGTAGGTCGGAAATCTGTATTTTATTTTCCACGTTTGCCTCGTTTGCCTAACATTTCAACTATCCAATTATCATGCCTATTTTATTTTTCATCTTCTGCTTTATCTTTTTCTATCTGCTCGCGTTCCACTCGCGCTTCCGTTAAAGCCGAAGCTAACAAACCAGACGGAATTGCTATTAAGCCTACCCCAACGAGCGCGACAAGGGCGGTGAAAAGTCTCCCGCCAGAGGTCGTCGGATAGACATCCCCATAACCGATTGTAGTTAATGTCACGACAGACCACCACATTGAATCAAGAATAGAGCCAAATGCTTCAGGCTGTGCCTCTCTTTCAAAGAAGTGGATACCGCACGCAGCGAGGTAGACGAACATCAACGATAAGATTACCAACGCTAAAAGTTCCTGTTGGATTTCACGTAGGGCCGCTCCCAGCCGATCTACGGCTAAAATAAATCGCGTCGCCTTAAATACTCTGAAAATTCGTAAGAACCGAAGTATC
Organism: Candidatus Poribacteria bacterium; assembly: GCA_022394775.1. GTDB lineage: Bacteria > Poribacteria > WGA-4E > WGA-4E > WGA-3G > WGA-3G. The sequence continues at coordinate 7,051 of JAGFCB010000023.1, read as the reverse complement.
CGTAATACGCGAAAGCCCGGCACCAGGAACAGAGATGGTAAAATGGCGATTAGGTCAATTAGACCGTAGAAACTAAAAACAAAATCCGATTTCTTTGGTTCAATATAGACACGCAACAGGTATTCTATCGAAAACAGTACCAGAAAAATCACGTCTAAGACAATGAAATGGGCTGCATAAGGATCCACCTCCAGCTGCTCTCTATCGGATTCAAGCACAAACACAACAGCCGAAGCTAAAATCAGAAACTGAATGATCCCGCTGAATAGATTTCCTTCAACGATCTCTCGTAATCTGTCTTTATTCATGGTTTTAGAGTTGTTAGTCATTAGTCGGGGATATTGGGGTTCGCTATCATTACGCTGCCTGCCATAAGTCTCTTTAACTGACAACTGACAACTGATAACTGATAACCACTCTACCACTTCTTCCGTGTTCGGAGATACACCCTCAGTGCAATTGATACCGCATTGATGAGTAATACACTACCGACAAGCATTATTGCTGTCGCATAAGGAATGCCTTCTGTAACGTCCGGAACCTGTGTCGAAATCGTGAAAAGATGGAGTGATAGTGCCATACACTGTTCCATTATATTATAGGCGAAAAGGTCTCCTTCTGCAATAGCTTTATAAAAAACAGCGCCAGTAAACATAATCGGTGCCGTTTCACCTGCTGCACGTGATACCTGTAAAATCACACCCGTCAAAATCCCACTGATTGAGTTCGGAATGACAATACGGCGGATCGTTTGCCAGCGCGTGGCACCAAGGTTCCAACACGCCTCCCGGAACGACATCGGCACTGCCTTTAATGCCTCCGTTGTGCTGGCGATGATAACTGGGAGCGTCATAATTGCCAGTGTGAGAGACGCTGCCAAGATTGATTCACCCAGACGCGCAAAGAGTACAAACGCACCAACACCAAACAAGGCGTGCACAATACTCGGTACACCCGCAAGGTTGACAACAGCCAAATTCGTGATACGCGTAAACCAATTCTCACGGGCATACTCGTTGAGATAGACCGCTGCGAACACCCCAATCGGGGCAGATACTAACAGTGAAACTACGACCAAGTAAATGGTGCCAAGAAACGGTGCCCAGATGCCACCCGCACGCATGTTGTCTTTCGGATTCGTGAACAGAAACTCAAAAGAGAGAACTGGCAGTGCTTTGTAGAGAAGATAACCGATAATCAAAAGTAACGGGATAATCATCAGGCTTGTTACCACAAGCAAGAAGATCCGCACCACAATCTCTATCCGCCGCTTTTGTCTGTCAAGTGCTGTTTCCGTGAACATCGCTCCCGGCGATACTTGTATATCGGTGTCCATATTTCCTATTGTCCTTAAAAAAACTTAAGTTTTCCGTATTACCTCTTAAAGTCCCTAATAAGGGGAACAAGGGATTGAAAACACTAACAGGGCTGCTTTGCGTCCAAAGGTTCCATATTTACGCAATTTGCGTAAATCCTAAAACTTATTGCCGAGTGTACTCCTATTGTTGTCGAATGCCTTTGATAACTAAATCAGCGATGAGGTTCACCACAAAGGTGATCGTAAAGAGTAGAATGCCGATAATAAAAAGCACTTGATAATGCTCACCGCCTCTCGCAACTTCTCCGAGTTCCGCGGCGATTGTCGCCGTGAGCGTGCGAATCCAAGACAGTGGGCTTGACGGAATGTTAACAGAGTGTCCTGTCGCCATAAGCACAGCCATCGTCTCACCGATGGACCGCGCAGCACCAAGCAATACCGCTGCCAATAACCCGTTTTTTGCCGCTGGCAGAAGCACGCGATAGGTCACCTGCCACCGCGTTGCACCGAGCGCTTCCGCAGCCTCGCGATAAGAATCCGGAACAGCTTTCAACGCATCTTCTGCTATGGAGACAATGATAGGCACACTCATCAACGCTAACAGGATACCGCCGTTCAGCATCGTTAAACCAATCGGGGCATTGAACACAGCAATGATTAACTGATTCATCAGGGTCAGCCCGATGAAACCCCATACAACAGAAGGAATCGCGGCGAGCAGTTCGATGATAATCTTGAATGTCTCTCTCAGTTTTGGACTGCAGAACTCTGATATAAAGATTGCTGCGCCAAGTCCAAATGGGACCGCTATACACATCGCTAACGTCGTCACGCTAAACGTACCCAAAATCAAGGCGAGGGTGCCATACCTTTTGTTGTTCAGTGAGGTCGGATACCATTCAGGACTCGTCAGAAACTCTCCTAAATCTAAGCCATTGAAAAGGAAACCCGCACCTTCTCGGAACACGAAGAAGAAAATACCGAACACAAAAATAATAGAACTAACACCACACAGGCGGATCAATGTTTCAATTACGGTTTCGGAAAACGGCACATTTGCCGCACTTTTTTTTCGTAAGATATTCATATTTTATTTATTGGGACTTACGCAGCTCCCTTTGCAGGGTTTTTGCTGGGGTATTTCTGCAGGGTTTCAAACCCCGCCTGCAGTGCCTAATACGTAGATTATCATAGAAAATACGTAAGTCCTGTTTATAAGACTGGCGAAAACCCTGCAGGGCATAATGCGTAAGTCCTGATTTACTTGTTCGCTAATGGCACGAAACCGAGTTTCTCAACGATCTTTTGACCAGCCGGAGACAAAATCCAATCAAGGTATGCCTTCGCTTCTCCAGTCGGTTCACCGAGCGAATACATGTACAAAGGACGAGCGATCGGATAGGTTTTGGCGAGGACATTCTTAAGATTTGGGGCGTAGTAACGTTCACCGGGGGCTGTTGCAACTTCTAACATCTTTACCTCTGAAGTCGCATATCCCATGCCACTGTAACCGATAGCGCACGGGGTGCGTCCAATAACTTCTACCACGTCTTTGGAACCGTGTAAATCCAAGGAACCCAATTTAAAATCTTGTGTTTTACCGAGCAGTGCTTCCCTAAAATAGAAGTAGGTACCGGAATTGGATTGCCGACTGATACGGATAATTTTGTTACTCGGACAATTTTCGTGCGCAACGCCGAGATCACTCCATTTGGTTATATTGCCATCTTCGCCATATATTTCGGCAAGTTCAGTAATCGTAATTTTATCAAGCGGTGTGTCGTGGTGGACATAAACCGCGAGCGCATCATACCCAACAATAAATTCCTGAGGTGTTTTGCCCGTATTTTGCGTCGCGAGTTCTAACTCTTTGGGTTTGATTTGACGACTGCAGTTCGCGATGTCTACCGTGCCATTTATTAGCGCTGCTACACCTGTACCAGAACCTCCACCTGATACCTCCACGGAGGCAGTGTTCGTGAGCCCCGTGTATATCTCTGCCCACGCCTGCGCCAAATTCACCATCGTATCTGAGCCTTTATTTTTTATGATTTGTGCTGACTGTTTACTTGCAGCACTTTCGCTATCTGTAGGTGAATAGCCGATGATGGCAAATCCACATACCAAAACTACCAAAATGCATATAATAATGTATCTTGCGTGATCCATTTTTAGCATCGATCTACCTCTTTTGCTGGATTTACTATAAATTATAACACCCAATTGTTACGAAAATGAGACAAAAATCCGAAATTTTTGTAATTTGCGATAAAATTAAGGTGAAAATAAAAAATAATTTCTCGCGCAGATGAAGCAAGTCCAAAATTGGTTTGATTTTTAAGTCAGATTGTAGTAAATTTGGGCAAGATATCCCTGAATCACAACGCCAAAATTCGAGATTCAGATTAACTGACAACTGTTCTGCTGGCTGCTAATACACTACCTCGATAAAAAAACAGGAGTAATATTGTGGAAACCAAGTTTCAAGAACTTAAAAACCGTCTACTTGAGGTAAATGATATATCGTCCGCTGCTGGACTGCTCTATTGGGATCAATCCACATACATGCCTCCCGGAGGTGCTGCCGCACGGGCACGTCAAACTGCGACACTCGGACGATTGGCGCACGAGAAATTTACAGATCCCACTATCGGAAAATTGCTTGATGCACTTGAGCCTTACGAAAAGAGCCTTGACTATGACGCTGATGAAGCAGGGCTCCTCCGTGTCGCGCGGCGAAAGTATGAACGCGCCATTAAAATACCAGCAGCATTCACCGCGGAAGTGGCGAACCACACTTCTGAATCCTATCAAGTATGGACTCAAGCACGCCCGGCAAATGACTTTGAACGTGTACGGCCCTACCTCGAGAAAACTCTCGAATATAGCCGGCAGGCAGCTAATTTCTTTCCCGGCTATGATCACATCGCCGATCCTTCCATTGAATCAAGCGATTACGGGATGAAAGCTGCCGATGTTAGCAGGGTCTTCGCGGAATTGCGCCAAGAACTCGTTCCGATCGTTGCCGCTATCACATCACAGGAACCCGCTGACGATTCCTGTTTGCACCAATACTTCCCGGAAGAGAAACAACTCGCGTTCGGCTTGGAAGTCGCTCAACAGTTCGGCTATGACATGAATCGAGGACGACAGGATAAAACGCACCATCCCTTTATGACGAAGTTCTCACTTGGGGATGTGAGGATTACAACCCGTACAAAGGAAAATTTCCTCGGCGATGCACTCTTCAGCACCTTGCATGAGACTGGGCATGCCCTTTATGAACAAGGTATCCGTCCCGATTATGAAGGAACACCGCTCGCTCGTGGCACATCCTCCGGTGTTCATGAGAGTCAGTCGAGGCTTTGGGAGAATTTGGTCGGGCGCAGCCGAGGGTTTTGGTATCACTACTATCCGAAACTTCAAAGCGTCTTTTCTGAGCAGCTCGGTTCTGTATCCAAAGATACATTCAATCGGGCAATCAACAAAGTGGAACGCTCCCTTATCCGTACGAACGCTGACGAGGTAACCTACAATTTACACGTCATGTTGCGTTTCGATCTTGAGTTGGCTATGCTCGAAGGGAATCTGGAAATTCGAGACTTGCCAAAGGTATGGCGTGAGCGGTTTGAAGCCGATTTTGGCATCGTGCCACCGGACGATAAAGACGGGGTTTTACAGGATGTTCACTGGTATTTTGGGTTGATTGGCGGCGCATTTCAAGGCTATACGCTCGGCAACATCTTAGGCGCGCAATTTTACGCCGCTGCTTTCAAGGCACATCCTGAAATCCCTGCTGAAATTAAAAAGCAAGGCAAATTTAGTACCCTACACAATTGGTTGAAAGAGAATCTTTACCAGCACGGATCGAAGTATACAGCACCCGAAATTATTCAACGCGCAACTGGAGGCCCCCTCTCTATTAAACCCTATATGGCCTATCTGCGCTCAAAATATGGAGAGTTATACGATTTGGACGGTTGTGGTCCAGAGCAGTGGATAGAGATGATGGAAACATGGCCCGACGGAAGGACTTCCTAAACCTGCTATCGTCTAAATGGAGAATTCGTCATGGGAAACATAATACGGTTGCTCCTCATTTCTCTCCTCTGTAGTCTTTTGCAAGCATGCGGAGGACTTAAGCTGGTTGATGTTTCCAAAAGCTCCGCTGCATTGCAACTCACAACTACACAGCAGAAAACAATACACCCAAAACTGAACCTCATACGGGACATCGTTGAAGATTACGAGTTTGAGAAAAAACAGTTAGAGGCGGATTATCAGATATTCCGAGCTGGTATCACGCAACGGCAATATGGTCAATATGAAGACAGATTTGCAGACACGGGTACACGACGCGAACTCATTCGATTTCGGGAAGAAGCACGAAAATTCCTCAGACAGCGCGACATATACCTTGACGAAATTAAAGAGATAATTCAGGAAATATCGGCAGAATTAACCGCCAAGCAGCGTGTTACATTCGTTGAACTAAAACTCCCCAAATTGGAAGTGCCACTGATGCTCCAAAGCGATCCCTATCGCGAACTCCGCTATATTCCGGGACACCCGCTCGGTGGCGTGAATGTATTTTAAACTCTTTTAATGGATTACTACGTCAGTTTATTCGGGAACGATTCAAACACCGGTTCGTCTGAAAACCAGCCGTGGCGAAGTATTGAACGTGTGAATGCTGCCCAATTGTTACTGGGAGATTCAGTCAGGTTTCAAGCGAATCAGACCTTCCTTGGAAATCTCAGTCTTGCTAATGTCAATCAAAGCAGTGAATTAGCATCCTGCGCCGTAACAATTGGTTCTTACGGTTCAGGTAGGGCAACAATTGATGCAGGCATTGGAACCGGTTTCATAGCGAAAAATATGGGCGGTGTGTGCCTCTCCAACCTCAATTTTGTCGGGGCAGGGGCATCAAAAAATACGGGGTCTGGCGTTTCATTTTCCAACACTCTACCCGGAAATGTCAAATTCGCAAACATTCGGGTGCATCGGGTGGATGTTAGCGGTTTCAAGCATGCTGGAATCTGCCTTGCGGCGCAGCCGACAGATGGCAGCTGGAGCGGGTTTCGGGATGTCAAAATCACGAATACCACAAGCCACGACAACGGCGACGCGGGGATTAGTTGTATCGGGGCTTGGAATCCTGAGCAGAACGGTTACGCGCATGCCGATTTTTATATCGGCAATTGTAGTGCTTACAGGAACGCGGGTATCCCCGGCAAGGGCAGCCATTCGGGAAATGGTATCGTTCTCGCACAAGTGGACGGCGCAATTATTGAGCGTTGTCGCGCCTACGAAAACGGGAGTTTGAACGATTATGAAGGCGGCGGTCCGGTCGGGATATGGGCTTGGGATGCCAACAGTGTTGTGATTCAGTTCAACGAATCCCATCACAACCGAACTGCCAGCAGCAAAGACGGCGGCGGATTCGACTTGGATGGCGGTGTGACGAATTCGGTCGTTCAGTATAACTATTCCCACGATAATGACGGGGCAGGATATCTATTAGCTCAGTTTGAGGGTGCCCGTCCGTTTTACGGTAATGTTCTCCGTTATAACCTAAGTGTGAACGACGGTAGGAGAAATAGGTATGGTGGCATTCATCTCTGGTCTACGGGTGCGAATGGCGGCATCACGGACACAACTATTTACGCAAATACAATTTGCACAACACAATCCGCCGATGGAACTCCTGCTGCCGTTGATTGTACAAGCGAT
>JAGFCB010000003.1 GCA_022394775.1 Candidatus Poribacteria bacterium | reverse complement strand
TTAAAGGTCTCGTCTGTCGGTTCACTATCGTAAATCGCTTTATAGTTTTGGTATTCAGCACGCTTAGCTTTAATGACTTCCCGGTTCTTCCGAATATTCGCTGTACCACCTTTTGCTTCGCTCGCGTAATATCCGGTAGGATCGAGGGCAATGATGGCTTGGTAATGCTCTATCGCCTTATCCCAATCGTAGCGACGCTTATAGATTTTAGCGATCTGGTAATGCGCACGCTGCGCATACTCCCCTTTTGTATCGCGTCCGATGACCTCTGTATAGAGTCCTATCGCTTTATCGTAAAGTCCCTGCTGCTTCTGGCGGTTTTTCTCCATCTTTTCTGGATCCGCATCGCGCACTTCCGTAGTCTCTGCCTCATCAAATACACTATCGGCGTTCTGAAATTGGACATCGAGGGGCGCGACACTAATGCCGCCCTGTCCGCACCCGAGGATTGTCACCACGAGAAAAACGAAGACAAGGACACTAAAATGGGTTTGATCTATTCGGAGACCGAAGCCGTATGTGAAACGGTTCATGGTGAATCCTCCTTAGAAAAAAAGAAATGTGCTGGTGTGTTCTCAGCCAAAGCCCCTTGACTGGTATTCCGTTCACCATTGCCTATATTATACCAAATTTGTAAAAGTAGTAAACAGGAAAAACTTGACAAACATCCGTAGATATGTAAAAATTGAACTTACATAAAACGATTGGCATTCCAATCACTGAATGACTGACGCAATATAGACTTGCAGTGTGAAAATTAACAATAGCAAGGAGACAAACATGGCGCATGCTGATTATAAAATTGGTGTCGTAGGTGTAGGAAGAATGGGGGCGAACATCGCCCGGCATCTCAATGACGAAGGGTTTGATGTCGTTGCTGTATACGATGCCGCAAGCGAACGCTCGCAAGAACTCGCAACAGAAATTGGCGCAACAGCAGCCGGAGAACTTAGGCAAGTTACGGCACTCGCAGATTATATCATTACTGTCGTTACAGACGATGCAGCGATGCGGACTATCTTCTCGGACGACGCGGCGGATAGCCTACTTCAAGGCGCATCCGGCAAAGTCTTTATTAATTGCGCAACGCTCAGTCCACAGGTCCATGTAGACATCGAACAACTCGCAGGAAAACATGGGGCTGAGAGTCTCGAAGGGTGTATGGCAAGTAGCATTACACAGGCGAGAGAAGGCACCTTATACCTCATGTGCGGCGGCAAAAAAGCGACATTTGATAAAGCACTGCCAATCTTGGAATCAATGAGTGTCTCCCTCCGTTATATCGGGGACGCTGGACAGGCAGCACAAGTCAAAGCACTCGTTAACATGGTGATGAACATCAATACTGCTGGACTTGCCGAAGGACTCGGATTAGGCGCAGCACTCGGACTGGATCTGGCAATGTTGCAAGAGGTTTTCGCACAAACAGGCGCGAACTCGCGGGTCTTAGAAACCGATGGCGAAGATATGGAAGCACGCGATCACGAGTGCTATTTCTCTGCCGCGCATGCTTCTAAAGATTCAGGTATTGCCATTGATTTGGCAGATGCTGCAGGTATTTCTCTACCACTTGCGAAAGCAACAAAGGCACAATACGATCGGATGATTGAACTCGGATTCGGTGATTTGGATAAGTCCGGTATTGCTGAACTTACCTTCCCCGGACGAGGGACGAAAAATTAGAAACGTGCAACGCCTTAGTCCGCATCGCGAATTAACCAGAAACCTGCTCGAAATGGAGAGCAGCGCGGAGACCCAAAATTAAAAACCATGCTCAGAGGTGTAATCCTTGCGGGGGGATTAGGGACCCGTCTGTATCCACTGACTAAAGTTACCAGTAAACATCTATTGCCCGTAGGCAATGAACCGATGGTGTTCCATAGCGTCAAGCAGCTCACGACAGCTGGAATTACCGACATCCTTATTGTGACAAACCCAGAATACGTTGGAGACTTCGTGAGTGCCTTGGGAAGTGGAAAAGACTTCGGATGTGAATTTACCTATCGGGTGCAAGAAGAGGCGAAAGGTATCGCGCACGCGCTTGCGTTAGCAGAAGGCTTTGCTGGCGGCAGTAGAATCGTCGTTCTGTTAGGAGACAACATTTTCGAGACCTCAATTCAACACGCTGTTAACGACTTTCAAGCGCAGCAACACGGTGCCCGTGTGTTACTCAAACAGGTGTCCGACCCAGAACGTTATGGCGTGGCGACTTTGAACGGCAACCATATCGTCGCTATAGAAGAGAAACCGAAGCATCCAAAAAGTGATTACGCCGTGGTAGGTGCCTACTTCTATGACGCGTCGGTGTTCGACATCATCCGTACCGTTGAACCCTCAGCACGCGGAGAATACGAAATAACTGCCGTCAATAATGCTTATATTGATCATGGTGAACTTGAATACAGTCTCGTTCAAGGCAGATGGGTCGATGCGGGAACCTTTGATTCGCTCACGGAAGCACACGAGATACTGCTGAATTCCTCAGATTACCAGTAAATCTCTGGATCCTTTCGCAGGTGCCATAGCCTTAAAGGGAATAGTCACAACAACATAGATAGGACTTACGCAGCCCCTTTGCAGGCGGGGTTTCAAACCCCGCCTGCAGTGCATCGGACATCCGTTATCATGGAAAAATGCGTAAGTCCTAATAGAGAGGGAAATGGACGAAAAACCGATGCTATCCATTGTGGTCCCGGTTTACAACGAAGAAGACAACATCCGTCCGTTGTTTGAAAAGATTCAAGCAGTATGTGAGGCAATAGGCGATGCTTACGAAGTGTTATTCGTAGACGACGGGAGCAAGGACAAAACTTTCGCCACGCTTTCAGAACTGAGCGAACAGGAACCACAATTGTCAGTCATCCGATTCAAAAAAAATGCCGGACAGACCGCAGCGATGGCAGCAGGTTTTGAATTCGCACAAGGTGAACGGATTATCAGTATGGATGGGGACCTGCAAAACGATCCGAGCGATATTCCGAAGCTGCTTGAAAAACTTGAGGAAGGTTATGACTTGGTGTGCGGTTGGCGAAAAGAACGACAAGATAAATTTTTGACCCGGCGCGTTCCGTCCGTTATTGCGAATTGGATCATCGGTAAAGTGACAGGCGTCCCGATCCATGACAATGGATGCTCGCTTAAAGCCTACCGCGCATCGGTTATTAAACAGGTACCCCTCTATGGTGAAATGCACCGATTTATTCCTGCGATGTCTACGGTGGCTGGGGCACGGATCGCTGAAATTGTCGTTACACATCACCCGCGGCGTTTCGGAGAAAGCAAATACGGGCTGGGGAGAGTGTGGCGTGTGATGTTGGACATTATCGCCTTCAAGTTCATTATTTCTGTCTTCACACCGCGCCCGGAAATACAAAAACCTAAAAACCTGTGGCAACGGTTATCAAACGTCCTTTTCAACCACAAACAGAAAGCGTTTCGTGCTGCAGCGATTTTAAGTCTTCCATCTTTCATTTTAGGTCGCATCCTATTTGGTACTGTCAACATTGCATCATTTAGCTGCTTCGGTTTAGCCATAACTTTACTGGCACTTGGATTACTGACAGAAAACAAAATTCAACAGGCGAAACAGCAGTCTCCTGAATTGGGAAAACTCGTCCGATTTTTTATTTTTCGATGTAAGCGGAGACCCGTCCGGCTTTTTGGTCGTATCGGCGTGGGACTGCTGATATTTGGCGGCATTTTTCTTATCCCACAGGCAGCTTCGCTTTCCGCGGAAATGCTGAACATTACCGGATCAAATTTGAGCGCAATTTCTATCACCACTGGTATTCTGATATTCTGCTTCGGGCTCTTCGGTGAACTTATCGCGTTTGCGAATGCGAAACGGGTAAAAGAGTACACTGTCGAAACATTTCTAAACGCTAACAACGAGAGGACACGTGGTGAATAACCCTTCAGGGTGCAACACTTGGCAAAATTGGCGCGACGAATTTCCCGTAACGGAAACTTATATCTATATGAATCACGCCGGTGTTGCGCCGTTATCGCGTCGTGTGCAAGAGGCAATGGTAGGGTTCATGGAAGATGCAACGCTTCACGGTGCAGTCCATGCCGATCTCTGGGCAGAAACAGCAGAGGTATGCCGTACAAGAGCCGCGCAACTTATTAACGCGGACGTTACCGAAATCGCCTTTATGAAAAATACGACGCAAGGTATCCTTATCGCTGCAAACGGTATCGACTGGCAAGCAGGTGACAATGTCGTCACAACAGCAGTTGAGTTCCCCGCGAACGTCTATCCGTGGTGGAGTTTGAAGGAACGCTACGGTGTCAGTACGCGCATGGTGCCGGAACGGGACGGGCGTATCCATGTTGAAGATATCGCCGCTATGATTGACGAACGGACCCGCGTTTTAACAATCAGCCATGTAGAATTCGCCTCTGGCTTCCGAAATGACATCAAGGCACTCGGTGAACTGTGCCAAGCGCGCGACATCTGGTTTGTTGTGGACGCTATTCAAGGTCTCGGTGTAGTTGAAGTGGATGTAAAATTGTGTAATATCGATATTCTTGCCGCCGATGGACATAAGTGGTTATTGGCACCGGAAGGGGCAGCGATATTTTACTGTGCCAACGAAAGACAAGAGCAGTTGATTAACACAAATATCGGTTGGTCAAGCGTCGTAAATCCACGGGATTTTCTCAATTACGACTTAACACAACAACCAAATGCAACACGTTTTGAAGAAGGCTCTTACAACAGCGTTGGATTATACGGACTTAATGCGGCGATTGAACTCTTACTTGATATCAGTATCCCGGCAATTGAGGAACGCGTTTTGGGACTCACGGCACGCTTAATAGACGGACTGCAAGCGAAAGGTTATCGTGTTCTCACATCAAAAACAGATTCAGAACGAGCCGGAATTGTTATCTTTGAAAGCGACCGATATACTCCTACCGAAATCTACGAGACGCTTTACAACGAAAATATAATTACAGCAGAACGCGGGAGTGGTGTTCGGATCTCACCCCATTTTTACAATACAGCATCTGAGATCGAACGTCTGCTTGAAGTGCTGCCGGCAGTTTAGCGCGTAAAAAAGATACGCAAGCACCTAACAAAATATTAAAGGGAAAATTGGAAACCATGCATACGCAAAATAACAGTCAAACATACATAGTGAAGCGTGCCTTAACAATGTGCCTGTCGCTTATTCTCGGATCTCTGCTGACACTCAGTGCTTGTACAATGCCAGGGGGTAAGCAGAATATAAATAAAATCCGTCTCTCTATTCAAAACACATTACCCACCCATCGGAAAAATGTCCCCATTGTATTAACAGGGTCCCAACTCCGAAACGTAAGTCCTGATTTCTCATTTAAAGCCTATTCAGTTGTCACCGGAAAAGCCCCACGGGAAGTAATGATTCCAGCACAAGCAGATGACTTGAACTATGATGGTGTACGCGACCAACTCTGTTTCCTGATAGATTTGGAACCGGAAGAGACGAAAGAGGTATCAATCCTTTACGATCCGAGTGTCAAGGCGACGCTAACGCTCGACATCAACAAACAGACGCGCGCGGCAATCTTTCCTGAATTGAAAGTAATAGCGGCTATGGAATCAAATTTAATAGCATATCTGCTAAAACCGAACGGTGCCTTCACCGCGTATGGCAAAAAGCGAATGGAACGCTTCAGCATGGATGCAATGTTCCAAGTTGAATTGGACCAAATCGAATTAAACAGGATGCCAATCTCACCCGAATTCAGGCAACACTTTGAGAGTAACAATATAACCCTCTCCCAACAAGTTCAGATAGAGACACAGAAACCCGGACAGCAATGGGTCGTCCGAGATCTTGAGAACCAAGAGACCTATTTCATCCGTAAATCGCACGGCAACGAGGTTTCTGAGTTTGGTCAGGAGACTCAGATAGATGAAACGTTGAAAGTTGTCGAATCAATCGGTTTATCGCTGAACGCACTCCTCAACCCCGAAACCACTGATATGGTCGGACTCAACTCTCGTGAGGGTTTAATAGGCTGTGGTGGAATTGCCTTGTGGGACGAACAAAAATCGGAAATGATTCCGCTCCCCACTGAAGGCAACTACGTCCGGATCCTCGCCGACGGTTCTATCCGCTCTATCGTCCAAAGGATTATACCGGAATGGAGCGTTGCAGGCGAGACCCGTCGATTAACCTCTACAACCTTCATCTATGGCGAAAATCCGTGGATCGAGCATCACATCCATATTGACGGGGATTTACCTACGGGGTACGCTATCGCTACAGGTATCCCGAATTTGAATGATACCTATAAAGAAAACAAAGAACAGGGCTGGATATGGAGTTGGGGAACAGATCCGCGTGGGATAGATACACTCGGCATTGCACTCATTGCCCCCACCGATCGCGACGCACAAAACACAAATCGATCTGAACAAGACGACCTTTTGCCGGTTATCCTAACACCTGACGCGGACGGTAGACTGAACTATCGCACGTTTGCTATCTGGGGCGGTGGTATTGACGGTATTGAGACAGAAACGGAATTCGCGGATCACGTTCAAAGGACGACAACTTTGTTGCAGACCCCGCCGCGCATCAAGTTCTTACCACCAGAAGAAGAGTAGGGGCGAGGTTACCTCGACCCTACGATTGGAGAAATTATGCTCATCAAGGAAGAGTGTCTACAACTTATCGCAAATCAACGGACAGATGAAATCGTTGTCTCGACGATGGGAACCACAGTGCCATGGGGCAAGATATCGACGCATCCATTGGACTATGCCTCTGTCGGGAGTGCGATGGGGCATGCCGCTGACTTCGCGCTCGGCATTGCGCTTGCCAAACCGGATAAAAAAGTCGTTGTGCTCAATGGAGACGGCAGTATGCTAATGTGTTTGGGCACATTGGCGACAATTACTGCACTGAACACACCACCGTCTAACTATCTCCTCTTTGTCTGTGATAACGGGACTTACGAGGTTACGGGCAATCAACCTGTGCCTGCGGGTAATACCGATTTCAGTTGGTCAATGATTGCAAAAGGTGCCGGTTTTGAACGGGTTTATGAATTTGATAATTTGAACGCATTTGAAACCGAACTCCCAAAAATCTGGAACGAAGTTGGACCTATCTTTGTGAGTCTGAAGATTGCACAAGCACACGAACCGCCGCCGGATCGGTGGGGTGGTTTTCCTTACCCATATCTACAAGAATCGCTCGCCGAATCCACACATAACCTGAAACAAGCACTTGCAAAATAGTAGGCACGATCCATCGTGCCGTAAACACAGGACAATTATGGAAACCACCACAAAATTAGAGACACGACGGATGGGACGCACTGAGATGAAACCGAACGCGCTTGCACTCGGTGCAGCGTGGATCTGGCAGAAACCGGACGCTGAAGTCGTTGACGCGATCCGACGCGGTATTGAACTCGGTATTAATTACATTGACACTTATCCCGGACACGCGGAACATCTCTGGGGAGAAGCCCTCTCCGATGGCTTGCGAGAAAAAGTCTATTTACAAGCCAAGGTAGGCACGCACCCAGAACGACGGAAAGATTTCTCTGCAGATGGCACACGTTGGAGTGTCACGAATAGTCTCAAAGATCTCCGGACGGACTCCCTTGATTCAGTACTCATCCACGACCCGATTGATATGGAAAGTGTATTGGCACCCGGATGTGCATTGGATACATTGGTGGAGATGAAAGCGGAGGGCAAGATCCGACACATAGGTGCTGGCGTGCGTTCTCATGAATTTCATAAAGAACTCATCGAAACAGGACATATTGACATTATCCTTACCTTTTTAGACTATACGCTGTTATCGCAATCTGCGGCAGAGACGACCTTACCTCTGGCACGCCAACACGATGTCGGCATTATCCTCGCAAGTCCACTCGGAATGGGCAGTTTGACAGGTGCGGAGCCGAATGTCGAAGATGAACGCCGACGAAATCCCGATGCGGAGCCGAAGGCGTATGCGATGTGGAAGTGGTGTCAGGAGCGTGATGTTAATATCCGTCATCTGGCGATGCAATTTTGTCTCGCTGCACCGATAGACGGCGTTGTGATGTTCGGTCCCGCAGACAAAGCGCAGATAGAAGATGGATACGAAGCAGCTACGGCTGATATTCCTGAGGATATTTGGGAGGCGTTTGAGGCGGAGTTTGGTATCAAGCGCGGTATGTAGAGCAGTTGTAAAGCCACACTGTCTATGCCTTTACCCCGCTTGCCAAATCTGACGCGAATTGCTTCACTGCGGTGAGTAATTTCGCTTCGTCATCCATATTCTCTTCAATAACATTAATGATAGCACTTCCGACAATCACACCGTCCGCAATATCTGCTACCTGCGTCGCTTGCTCAGACGTTGATACACCGAAACCGACGCTGATCGGTTTGTCCGTGTGTTTACGGAGTTCTGTGATCATCGGGCCGATCTCATCTGATAACGTCGCCCGTGCCCCTGTTACCCCTGTTACTGAAACACAATAGATGAATCCAGTGCTCACCGATGCGATCAACTGCATCCGTTCCGGCGGACTTGTCGGTGCGACGAGAAAGATCGTGGCGAGATTATACTTCGGTGCGACCTCAAGCAGCGGTTGCGCTTGTTCTGGCGGTAAGTCTGGCACGATAACACCGTCAACCCCTGCCGCTTGTGCTGCCTTGCAAAATGCTTCCTCTCCCATACGGAAAATCGGGTTATAGTAACTCATCAGAGCAATAGGGATTTCTGTCTGTTCGCGGAGGCTTCTCACGATTTCCAAAATCTGCTGGAGTGAGATAGTATGGGCAAGTGCGCGTTCGCTTGCGCGTTGGACGGTAGGTCCGTCGGCAATGGGATCGGAGAAAGGGACACCGAGTTCAATGAGATCCGCGCCTGCTGCTTCAAGTGTGAGCAGGAGTTTAGCGGTAAGTTCTGAGGTCGGGTCACCAGCACAAAGGTAGGGCATAAATGCCCTGGTGTCTTGGTGTCGGAGTTCTTGAAATTTTTGGTCAATTCGATTCATGAATATGATTGGGTTTCAGCTTTCTGTTAAGATGTTTTGTCAATTATACCTTGCATGACTTGAATTGTCAACAGGAATTTAAAATCGCAATTTGTTCTATGATATACTATAATGTTGGTAACGGAATACTTAACACCTATCATATTGATGGAGCAGTGTATGCCTTCTGTCACAGCACAAACTATTTTTACGCCAGAGGAATACCTTGCCTTGGAACGCAAAGCCACGGTCAAAAGTGAATACCTCAACGGAAAAATACGCGCAATGCCCAGGGTGAATTTCGTTCATAACTTTATCACCGTGGACATAGCGACTGAACTTAATATTCAATCGCGGGGACAGGATTGGGAGGTCTACATGAGCAATATGCGTGTGAGGACGGGCCCGAAAGGTGCTTATTTCTATCCGGATGTGGTTGTCGTTTGTGGTGAACCCCAAGTTGAGGATAACGTCTTCGACACACTCCTCAACCCTATGCTTGTGATAGAGGTACTTTCACCATCAACCGAAGTCTATGACAAAGGCGAAAAATTTAGGCATTATCAAGAACTCATGTCTTTGCAGGAATACATCCTTGTTTCGCAGGATAGAGTTCGGGTTGAACAACATCGCCTTCTCAAAACACAGTGGGTGCAGACCGAGTTTGGCACGCCTGAAGACGTGCTGTCCCTTGCTTCCATCGGATGTGAATTACCGTTGCGGGATATTTATAGACGCGTCCCGGAAGTCATTTCGTAAAAAAGCAGGCGAGGTATGGAACCTCGCCTTACAGTAGTTTAATCACGCCTTTCGGAAGACGAATTCCGTATCCTCAAAGTCAACAGCAATCGCATCACCATCATCGAAGGTGCCTTCCAGCATCTGGATCGCCAACGGATTGAGGATATCGCGTTGGATTGTCCGTCGGAGCGGACGCGCCCCGTAGACTGCATCAAATCCGCGTTTCACCAGTTCCTCGCTTGCGGATTCAGAGAGCGTCAAAGTCATCTCCTTTTCCGCGAACCGATGGCTCAGTTCCGTAAGTTCCAGCGTAACAATCCGTTTCAACGCCTCAATACCGAGTCGATCAAAGATAATCAGATCGTCGATACGGTTCAGGAATTCGGGTGGGAAATGTGACTGTACCGCTTCCATCACCTGCCGACGAATTTCTTTTCCATCCAAGAGTGCGTCGCTAATCCATTGGCTACCGATGTTGGAGGTCATGATGACAACAGCGTTCTTGAAATCAACAGTGCGTCCTTGTCCGTCGGTCATTCTACCGTCGTCAAGCATCTGGAGCAGGACATTGAATACCTCCGGATGCGCCTTTTCCACCTCGTCGAGTAGGATAACACAATACGGGTGTCTTCGGACTGCCTCAGTCAACTGCCCGCCTTCATCGTAGCCGACGTACCCAGGCGGTGCACCGATCAATCGCGAGACGGTGTGTTTCTCCATGTACTCACTCATATCAATCCGCGTCATAGCGTTCGCATCGTCAAACAAGAATTCAGCAAGCATTTTGGCGAGATGCGTCTTACCGACACCCGTGGGTCCCATAAAGAGGAAAGAACCGAGCGGTCGATCAGGATCGCCGAGACCGACGCGTGCCCGACGAATCGCATTCGAGACAGCACCCACTGCCTCATCTTGCCCGACCACTTGCTCGCGCAAGCGTTCCTCCATGTTGATGAGCTTCTGTGTCTCACCCTCCATGAGTCGATAGACAGGAATGCCGGTCCACTTCGCCACAATTTCGGCAATATCCTCTGCACCGACCTGTTCTTTGAGCATCTGTGTGCCTTGAGCATCTGTTTCCAGTGTTTCTCGGACGGCTCTGCGTTGGGATTCCAATTCCGGTATTTTGCCGTATTCGAGTTCTGAGGCTCTGCCGAGATTTCCAGAGCGTTTGGCTTGCTCAGATTCAATACGGAGTGCCTCGATCTGCTCCATTAACTCGCCAATCTGTGTCAAACTCGCTTTTTCATTCTGCCATGTTGCTTTGAGGGCATTCGCTCGTTCCTTAAGTTCAGCGAGTTCCGCGATCAGTTTTTCAAGCCGTTGCTGTGACGCAGTGTCCTCTTCTTTCTCCAACGCCTGCTGCTCTATCTGGAGTTGAATAATACGGCGTTCCACCTCGTCAATTTCTTCGGGGACACTATCAATCTCAATTCGCAAGCGCGAAGCGGCTTCGTCCACCAAATCTACGGCTTTATCAGGTAGGAATCGTTCAGAGATATAACGTTTTGAAAGCGTGGCGGCAGCAACAATGGCGTTGTCCTGAATTTGTACGCCGTGATGCGTTTCATAGCGTTCCTTCAAGCCTCGTAGAATCGCAATTGTGTCTTCAACCGACGGTTCTTCAACTTGCACAGGTTGAAATCGGCGTTCCAAAGCAGCATCTTTCTCAATGTGTTTGCGATACTCGTCAAGCGTCGTCGCACCGATGCACCGAAGTTCACCCCGCGCCAATGTGGGTTTGAGCATGTTGGACGCATCCACAGCACCTTCAGCAGCCCCTGCCCCGACAATGGTATGGAGTTCATCAATAAAGAGCACGACTTGTCCCTCCGCCTGTTCCACATCAGCAAGGACCGCCTTCAACCGATCTTCAAATTCACCGCGATACTTACTGCCTGCGATAAGTGCACCCAAATCGAGCGCGATGAGCCGCTTCTCGCGAAGACTCTCTGGAACATCGCCGTCAGCGATACGTTGTGCTAACCCCTCTACAATCGCCGTTTT
This sequence comes from Candidatus Poribacteria bacterium, assembly GCA_022394775.1. GTDB lineage: Bacteria > Poribacteria > WGA-4E > WGA-4E > WGA-3G > WGA-3G. The sequence continues at coordinate 30,783 of JAGFCB010000003.1, read as the reverse complement.
CCCGACCCCCGGTTCACCGATCAACACAGGGTTATTTTTACGTCTACGGGAGAGGACTTGCATCACGCGACGGATTTCATCATCACGTCCAATAACTGGATCGAGTTTGCCCGAAATCGCTTCTTCGGTGAGCTCCCTGCCAAATCGGGTGAGTGCTTGGTATTTGTCCTCTGGATGCTGATCGGTTATCCGTTGGTTCCCGCGAATATCAACGAGTGCTTGGAGGATTTTGTCTTTCGTTACACCCGCTTCCCGAAGGATTTTACCGACTTCCGTCTCCTTCACTTCGGCACAGGCTATCAGAAGATGTTCTGTACTGACGTACGCGTCCTTGAGTGCTGTCGCTTCTTTAAAGCCAGTATCCAAAACGGATTGTAGGGCGTGGCTGATACGCATTTCAGCAGCTGCCCCCTGCACTTTAGGTGCTTTTTCAACGGCATCCGCAATTGCTGATGTAACTTCGGCAATATCGACCCCTAATTTCTGGAAAATCGGTGGAACAATTCCATCAGTCTGACGAATAAGTGCCAGCATCAGATGTTCAACACCAAGTTCAGGGTTTCGCGCTTCTGTTGCTAAATTTTGTGCGGCTTCCAGAGCCTCTTGTGTTTTAATTGTTAATCTATCAAATCTCATGGTGAACCTCCACTGTTGTATCAATTTTATTAAAATCGCATCTGAATCAGTTCAACATAAGTATAGCAAGATTCATGCCATTTTCTTTTTAGCTTGAGGGTTGAAAACGGGTGATTGCACACCAAAGTCTGTGCCACTTTGGCATCCAACTTGCTAATCTGGCAGGAAAAACAGATCAATTAGGACAATTTATCATTTACGGTTTTATTTCTCTGAAAAGGGTTCGGTTACGACAAGTTCTTGGTTCACCGTAAGGTTCTCCAATATCTGTACAACACCACTCTGCCACCGAATTTCAAGTTGATCAACAGTCGTGCGTTGCCCAACCCCGAAAAGGACTCTTGGATCGTTGCTACTGAGATAACTGGATCCGACATGAACTTCGCGCGTCTGCGATTCAGCACCGATGGTCAATGTTATACGTGCCCCAATCCCGTCGCGGTTGCTGCGGGTACCGATTAACTTGAGTCGGAGCCAATTGTTAGAAGTCCCACTCTCATTTCGGAGAAGCACCGCTTTATCGTTTAACTGCGTAATAAGTAGGTCTGTGTCGCCATCGTTATCGTAATCGCCGAAGAGGATGCCGCGGCTGACAGCAGGATGTCCATCAAACGGGACCTCAGTAAAAGTGCCATCGCCTTGATTCCAGAAGAGTTGATTCGGTTGCTGATACGAAAGCACATCTGTAGTCCGTTCAACATTCGGAAAGATATGCCCATTCGCAACAAAAATATCGAGATGCCCATCGTTATCAGCATCGAAAAATCCGGTACCGAAGCCCAAAGAGAGATAACTCTCCTCACCGAGCCGCGCTTTATAACTAACATCGGTGAAAGTGCCGTCGCCGTTATTTCGATAGAGAGTATTCGTCTCATACGAGAAATTGGTGACGAAGATATCAAGAAAACCGTCGCTGTTGTAGTCACCAGCATCAACACCCATACCCGCTTGTGCTACACCATCCGCGCTGTAGGCACAGCCAGTGAGGATCGCGATCTCCGCGAAGGTGCCATCGCCTTTGTTATAGAAGAGGTAGTTTGGCGTGTCATCGTTAGCAACATAAAGATCAGGATTGCCATCAGCATCAAAGTCTGCAGCAACAACGCCTAATCCTTTACCATAGAACATGCCCCCCGGATCTCGAATGTTAGCTGCCGCAGTGATGTCTCTAAAAGTGCCGTCGCCGTTGTTCCGATAGAGTCTGTCAGGCGCGCCTTCAAAATGTTTCGGATGGCAGTAACCGCGCGCCTTCTCGGTTGCCCTGAACCCTGGATTCTCAAAACAGGCAGGATAAGAGGCATCTAACTTATAGTTAAGGTAGTTAACAACATAGAGATCAAGGTAACCATCGCTGTCGTAATCGAAAAAAGTGGCACTGCTACTCCAACGAGGGTCCCCTGTCCCTGATTCAGTTGTGACATCGGTAAACGTCCCATCACCCTTATTATGGTAGAGCCGGTTCGCACCGAAATTGGTTACGTAAATGTCCACGTAACCGTCATTGTCGTAATCTCCGCAGGCGACCCCGTGTCCATAACTCCCTTGATTACTAACACCAGTAGGTGTCGTGACATCGGTAAACGTCCCATCACCGTTATTTCGATAGAACACACTCGGGGCAGCACTATTGACGAGATATAAATCAAGGTCGCCATCGTTGTCATAATCGAGGAATGCGCCGCCTGCACCGAGCGTCTCAAGGAGATGAAATTCGCCAGACGCGCCATCTGTGTGTTTAAAATGGATATCCGCAATATCGGTAACATCTGTAAAATGAATAGGAGATTCTATCGGCAGTGCAGGAAGTGGTGTCAACGTAAGAAGTAAGGCAGAAATTGCGGCAGTTAAAACCGACCAATCAGATTTGAGCATCCAGTCGTGGTAACTGTAAAAACCATCTCGCTTTGAAAGGGGATTAGACGCGAGTGCATCCATAATCTATAGGTCTCATCGGATTTAACCGCTGACAGTGTTGTACATCTCAGTGATAACTTCAAGGAGATCAGGTGCTTTAGCGAGATAACGGACCTTTGCCTGTTCTGTAATATCCGGTGGAATTCCGTGCAGTGCTTCAGCAATAGCACCGGCAATAGCAGCGAGCGTGTCAGAATCACCACCGAGAGAGACAGCGTTGCGCACCGCATCTTCGTAACTTTCGGATTCCAAAGCACACGTGACCGCCTGTGGTACTGCCCCTTGACAGGTCATATCAAAAACGTAATCCGGACGAATCTCATCCACCGTCTGTGTCAAGTCATAGCCGTATTCAGTAGCGATAACTTCGCGGATCGCTGCGGCGTTCTCATCTTGATAGGCAAGCCAGATAGCGTGTGTTGTCGCGCGTGCCCCTTTTACACCTTCCGGGTGATTATGGCTAATAACCGTCACTTTGTCGGCTGCCGAGAGCGCTGCGTCAAGATCGTTGTGATTCAGGAAAGCTGCGGGTGAGACGCGCATTGCTGCACCGTTGCGAAAAGTGCAGTTCGGTGCATCCGCCTCAGACTCGGCATAAATCCATGTTTTGAATATTTGGCTGAAACCACAATTTGGATATCGTTTCCCCCATTCGCGCATCGTCTCCGCCGGTGGAAGATCGTGCAGGAGAGCATCCGAGACAGCCGCCGTGCAAACCGAATCGTCTGTGAAACGGCAATCCTCGCTGAAGAAAGGAAAATCTTTGGTTTTGATACGTCGGTCTTTCGGTTCGTAGATTGAGCCGACAATATCCCCGATAATCGCGCCGAACATATTATTGTCCTTTAAAGCAATGCAGGGCTGAGGTACGGAACCTCGCCCTACAACACATAAACACAAATAGATAGGACTTACGCAGCCCCTCGCTGGCGGGTTTTGAAACCCTGCAGAAATACTTTCTTCGCATTGGATTTTAGCGTTTGCAAAAACCCAGCAGTGCGTAGGATGTCCATTATCAGGAACAAATGCGTAAGTCCTGATAGAAACAAATTCTATTGGCGTGTCCGTTCAGCTTTAATGCTTGCCCATGTCGTGGTAAATTTGTCTTTCGGTTCGACGCTCACGACTTGTGCTGCGTAAGGTGCAAAATCGGCTGCATCAAAAGCGGAATTGTAGACGATGACTTCGTCGATGATTCCACCGAAATAGTGGATATTAGTGCCTGCACCGTCTTCATCGTGAAACACAGCATTGGCATTAACATGCCCTATACCAATATCATCGCCGTGCCCGTAAAGTGCGCCACCATCTTCGCTCGCGATGCGTTCACCATTCAACCACATCTCGAATTTATCCGGTTCAACTGCGGCATCAGCATCCCGAATAACGAGTGCGACGTGATACCATTTCCCGGATTCTACCGGTGCAGAGGGAAAGGCGCCCTGCCACTGGTATTCAGCACGGTTCCAACCGGCGACATAAACTTGCCCATCAAAGACATTAAGGACAAGACCGCGTGTCCGTCCCCCTTCTTCAAAGATCGTCTGCTTTTGTTCGGTAATATCAACATCTGTGCAATTAAAATAAGCAGCGATCGTCCGATCCGTATAGAAGTTAGGTTGTGCAAGCGTATTGATACCTACGGAATCCGGGAGTTTAACCCCATCATCTACACCGTCAAAAAGTAGTGCTGTGCCAACGATCCCATCAACAACTTCTGGATCTCCGACAATGTTTCCATCTAAACCTTTCCCAGAGGAGTCAGCAGCATCGCCGTCATCAAAATTCCAAACCCCTTCAACGGTTGCCTCGTCTCTCGCAGCGTAAGTAGTTACGGCTATCAACAAAAGTAAGACGCTGAAAATAACAATAAAACGATGTTTTACCATTGTGGTATATCTCCATTATAGTTTATCACTATCACAAAACGCAATTTAGATATTGAGGTTACTTTTCCGTGCGTTGGGCTTTCAGATTTCCCCAAGTTGTTGTGAACTTACCTTGCGGCTCAACACTTAAGGGCTGTGCAAGTTTGGCAAAATCGGCTGCATCAAAAGCTGAACCGTAGACGACGACTTCGTCGATCAAACCACCGAACCAATCAACGTTGGTAGCACCGCCACCACTGCCATCATGATAAACAGTGTTCTGATTGAGATGACCGATACCGATATCATCGGCATGGGCATGGAGTTGCCCACCTTTTTCTTGGGCGATGCGTTTACCATCAAGCCACATCTCAAACTTTTTGCTTTCTACCTTAGCCGCTGCGTCCCGTATAACTATGCCGACGTGATACCAACGTTTCGACTTAATCTCGGCAAAGGGCCATGCCCCGTTCCAATTATATTCGGCGCGATTCCAACCAGCACCGTAAAGTTTACCACCATGGACATAGATGACTAACCCACGTGTCGCGCCGCCTTCTTCATAAATAACCTGTTTTCGGTCATCAATTTTGACATCATCGCAGTTGAAGAGTGCAGCGACCGTCCGATCAGTATAGGGACCACCTGTGTTTATGTCCGCAGAATCTGGAATTTTTATGCCGTCACTTTTACCGTTGAACTTCAACGCTTTTCCAGCGATACCGTCAACAGCTTGTGGCTTGCCAGCAAAATTACCGTTCAACTTCTTTTTAGACGTATCTTTAGCACTACCATCATCAAACGTCCAGTTTGCAGCAACTGTCGCTTCATCGCGTTGTGCTTCTACTGACATGATTGGCAACAACGCGCACAATAATAGAAGGATACTCCCCGTGCAAATTATTCCTCTAATCATTCAATTCCTCCTTCAGAATTCCGTTGCTATAGCGTTAAAGTTCAATCTTCTGACTGGGATATATCTTTTATAGGAATTACGCAGCCCCTTCGCTGGCGAGGTTTGAAACCTCGCCAGCGGCGCGTAATATACACGGATTCGTAAAAAAATAGCGTAAGCCCTATTTTAAATACATACCGCATGCCTAATTATTGAAAATCAGCAGAAATTTGTCAACCTAAAAATTTCGGTTTCCAAAAAATTTAATCTTCGTTTATATTTCTTCGCGGGAACTATAGTATCCAAGGAATGCAATGTCGCGTAAGCCTCTGAACAGTTTTCGTCGAATCCCGAGACGGCTCTTTGACCAAGTATCAATATATCTAACTGCATCGCCTTGGTCAAGTTTCGTAAAATGTTGGGGTTTCCCGATAAAAAAGGCTGGACACCACTGGAATAGATGGAGCGCGAAACGAAGCTGCCTCTGTAATGTTGTCGGTAATTGTTTGACGAATGCATCGATCGTAATAACCGGTATATTCAACGCATCATCACAAGGAACACCTACCATATACGCGCACACGGATTTGAGAATCTCGTGTTCAAGCTGGGTGAAAAAATAAGTAACATTTCGGGGTGTTTCAAGCATCGGGGTGTTCACGCGATTGTGCTAAAGATTCGCACAATTCTCGTGCCTCTACAACGGGTTCAGCTTCGCAAGGACGAACCTCTAAAACCTTTAAAACTTCTGAAGGCAGCTGCGCAAAGACTTCATCCCACTCAAGATCTCCTGTCCCTGGCGGATGATACGCCTCAAGGCCTTGGAGATCGTGTAAGTTCACACCGATGAGATGCTCTGCATAATGCTCAAGCCATTCATCTGCCCAACATATACCGAGCCTCTCTTGTAGGGCTGCATGCCCGACATCATGCCAATAGCGCATTGGGCTGCCGTAAAATTTCTCAAAGAATAATCCGACTTCATCAAAGTTTGGGATTTGATAGTAATGTGGACGATTTTCAATGGCGATACAGAGGTTCATCCGTAGTGCGTTTTCGTTTAATTCATCCAAACTTCTTAAAACGGCATCTTGATGTTTGGCTGCTTTGCGCTTTCGCCATTCGGTGGCTTCTGTCACCTTTTCGCTGAAGGCTTCAAACTCGCGCTCGCCGTAGGTATAAAGATCCGTCATTAGGTAAGACCGATCATAAGTGTCAACTTCACCAAGGTGGAGCACAACGATTGGAACTTCCAATTCAAGCGCAAGTTCCATAGTTTGGAGCGTGCGTCGGACGGCTTCCTTCCGTTCATCAGTGTTGAGGCTGGAAAGTAAAATCTTATCTTTCTCTGCGTCTGATTGAGATGTACCGGGGAGGATAGGACAAAAATTGTGGATGGAGCAGGGCGGATTTTCGCGGAAATATGGCTTGAGCTGCTCGACTTGATCAGGCGTGAGATGCCTGCTGAGTTCGAGTGTTTCAAAGCCAAGATTTTTGAGCTCATCAAATAAAGCGGCACCATCTTGCTGTTTCAAGGCATTCCACATTGTTGAAATTGCTAACATACTTTTAACGTTCCTTGCGGTTCGTTACGGAAAATCGTGCGGGAACGTTTCGCTCCGTATACTCAGCCAGTCCGTTGGTTGGGCTTACACCCCGACTTACTTTATTTCCAACATACCTCCCAGTCCATTACGAAGTATGCTTATTACTTTACAATAACCTTACGTCCTTCCACCTTTAGTCTGCCTTGTGCATACCACTTAATCACCTCAGGGTACAGTTTGTGTTCCTCAACCTGAATTCGGTTGTGTAAACTCTCCTCATCATCGGTATCCAAGACGGGGACAGCCGACTGAGCGACGATGGGTCCAGAATCCACGCCTTCGTCGACAAAATGAACGGTTACACCAGTAACCTTCACGCCATAAGCCAATGTATCGGCGACAGGATGCGCGCCCGGGAATGCTGGCAAAAGCGTGGGGTGGACATTAATAATGCGATTTTTGTATTTACGGACGAAGGGGGGTTGGAACAGTTTCATGAATCCTGCGAGGACAACGAGTTCCGCCGCATAATGTTCAATGAGGTTTGAAATTTCTGCATCAAAATCGACACGATTCTTAAAGTCTTGCGCTTTAACAACCTGTGTCGGTATGCCAGCGCGTTTCGCGCGTGTAAGGGCGTAAGCTTTCCGGCGGTCGCTGATTACAACTCCGATTTTAATACCACTCGTTTCGTCTTGATGTAGCTGCTCAATCAGGGTTTGGAGATTCGTTCCGCTCCCTGAAACGAGGACTGCGATCTTCAATCTTGATCCTTTACCAGTACGAATTATTTTTCGTCTGCCCTTCCGGAATAGGCACCCAAACCCCACCCGTTTTAGTGGCTACCTTCTGTTGGAAATCATCGTAAGTACCCACGACACTGACGAGTACCCGCTTTTGCTCTAACATTTGGATAACCGCGAGGGACGAGTACGCGCCTTCTGCGGGTTCATCCGTCACCAGAATGAAATAGGGTTGGGCATTCGAGCGGAGTTTCAGCCGTCGCAAGCCCTCTGCGACAGCGTCTAATAACATTTCATCTTCTTTGCACGGTAATTCCACGATTTTCCGAATCTGTTTAAGCGTTTGCGGCGGGTTGTAGACGTTTATCATGTTCACAGACGCACGCGACCGGAAACGAACGACACCTATTTGATAGTCTATTAAAGCGTTATCCCAGTCCCGAATGATTACTTCAAGTTGCTTCAAAAAATTTGGAAGTTTATCGTCCATACTCTCGCTACTATCAACGAATAAGATAATATCAACCGGTGTGTAAGCACTGTGTTTGAGCACATCGCTACCGATTTTTGTGTGAACATCTGTCCACTGTGCGTTGCGTAGAGACACGGTTTTGCTTCTCTGCGTCACCGCTCTATTGGTCACTCGCGCCATTTGAGGTCGCGGTTTTTCAGGAATGAGATGCCATTTACCGCCTGTCTCAACGGCAAGTGTCCGATGCTCGTCAAGCGGAAGCCCGAGGACATTCACATAGATACCGAACTCTCGACAGTGCGCAATAGCATCTGCCACTGTCAATCTCATCCGACTTGTGAACGGTTCGTCGGTAACAAGAATAAAATGCTTTTTAGATGTAGCGCGAAATCGGAGTTCTTTGACAGTTTGAACGACAGCATCCAAGGCGTTTTCATCATGATGCGTCGTAATTTGTTGCAGCGTGCGTTTATACTCTGTAAAACTCCTTGTCAACTGGGTGACTTTGATTTTGTTCTCATCTTTACTTGCCCAGAACTCTGTTACACCGAGTGCATAATCGATTTTCGAGGCTTTGTAGATGTCTACCATCTCTTTAAGATGTTCGGTGACAGCTCTGATATTATCGCCCATGCTGCCGCTGGCATCAATGACAAAGACCACGTCAATTGGACCGCCCTCGCTTGTTGCGACAATCTCCTGGGCAAGCTTTTTCATAACTTTTGGAAACGAAGCTTTGGGCAGTTCCTTCCGTTTTTCCCGAATCTCTTCCAGTAGTGCCGCAGATATCTCCTCTTCCTGTTCTTCTTCCACTATCTTAAGGGTCGAAATTTGTGGTGCGCGCTGAACTCTCGGCGGTCCTGAACGTTTCGCCCCAAAAGTCGTGTCTCCTGCGGGGCTTGCGGCTTCCTTCTTCGATAAATTCCCTTCAACGTTGCGAAGTGTACGCGCCGCGGTACTAACATCTCCCCAATTTTTTTCGGATAGGTCAAGTGCTGCCGAAGGTTTCTCTGTTTCAACCTCAGCTTGTAAACTACGCCCTACGGCAACCCGCTGTGTTTCATTTGGCACAGCGACTGGGGATGCAAGGGATGGTGGAGATTCCCCGGTACTCACATCCGTCAATTCACGTGAAGGCGTATGAAAACGCTGCGAAATCTTCTTCAGCGGTGGTTTCGGACGAGCAGTATGTTCCACTGAAATGAGTTCGGCTGCGAGGCTCGCTTTCTCTGATGCTATCGGCTGATTCTGCACCACGACGTAAAAAGTTGTGACGAGAAAAAACAGATGGAATATTAGAGAAATGGATAATGCTTTACGGGTTACTGACTTAGTTTTCCAAGTTCTATACATCCGTTTTGCTGTTTTCATTTTCAACTCCAATATCCCGTGTTACGGCAGGACTTCATCAATCAGATAGGAACATACGCCTCGAAAATACGACTTACTCGCCTTGAAGGTAGGTCGTAAGTAAACGCTTAGGCGGTTCGTACTGAATCACTTCAAAGGAAATTAACTTCTCAGCATCAAGTTCACGCGATCTCTCCACCAACTTATCACTCGAAGGTGGGTAAAGCGTCACCCCTACCATCGTAAAGACCGCGAAAGTTAGCATAAAGATATAAACTGGACTCCGCGTCCGAATATTGTAGCGAAGGTTACCAATCAACATTGAAAGCGGACGCACCCGCCCTAAATGTGCTTCAATGAACTGTCCGACTCGAGACCAGAGCGATGCCTGCTGTCGTTGATGTTCTGCGACCTCTGACACGCGCGCCATTACACCACTTAAGAAATCTTCAGAGACTTCTATCTCTCCGGAATGACGGAGAAAGTCGTCGGTCTGTTGTAGGCGTTGCAGATGATACGCACAGGTCTCACATTTTTTCAGATGCCGCCGGATGAGATGGCGTTTCCATGCGGGTAACTCTTTGTCAATGTAAGCGGAGAGTTCATCTGGACTCGCAAGGAGTGCCTCACATTCCGAGTTATATGCATCTGGGAGTTTGGTCTGTCTATATTTTTTCATGGATGCACTCCTATTCCGGCTTTGACGAGCAATTTTTTCATGTTTTGTCGAGCGCGGTGAATCAACGCTTTAACAGCACCCACCGAACATCCGAGAATATCGGCGACCTCTTCATACCGCAAGTCTTGATATGTAATCAGCGTCAATGCGATACGCTGATTCTCTGGTAACTGCGCGAGTGCTTTACGGATAATCTGTCTCTGTTCCTTTTTCTCGAGTAGCAGCTCCGGCAGATAACGTGTATCCCGCATGATCTCAGTATCGTGAATATTCTCGCCTTCCTCAACAAGGTCTTCCAAGTAATAGGTATTCCGGCGCGAGCGGTTGCGAATTTCGTTGCGACACAAATTAGTGGCGATTGTATAGAGCCAACTTTTGAACGACGCGGTCGGTTCATAGCGGTTCGCGCTCTTGAAGACTCGGAGAAACGTTTCTTGGGAGAGGTCTTCGGCGCGATGATAGTCGTCGATGGAGCGGTGAATGTAGTTAATCAGCGGGTTTTGATACCGCCGCACTAACAACTCAAATGCACTCATATCTCCATTACGGCATTTCATCATCAAATCTTCATCCGAAACAAACATCTTTTTAATTTTCCTTGCGGTTCGATGAGGGTACACGTATCAAAAACGTCCCGCTCCGTAGACCCGTCCCGGCGCGTTGCTTGGGACTACATTTGGGGTCACCTGCAACTACCCTGAATGTTCCTTGCGGTTCGGTGAGGGTACATGTATCAAAAACGTCCCGCTCCGTAGACCCGTCCCGGCGCGTTGCTTAGGACTACATTTGCGGTCGCCTGCAACTGCCGTGAATGTTCCTTGCGGTTCGGTGAGGGTAATGGTTGCACTTACGGGTTCCCGTCAGAATCCAATTGTAGTTTCAACTTGATTTGTATTGCTGTCTTGTATGCGTTGACTGCTTCACGTCGCTTTCCCTGAAATGTATAAACTTTCCCAAGTTCAGAATGCAATTCCGGGTGATTCGGTAGAAAACTGATGGCACGTGTGTAGACTTCAATCGCTTCGTCGTAGCGTTTGAGCAAGCGATAGGTTGCAGCGAGATTGAGGTGTGCAGTCGGTTCGCTTGGCTCGCATGCTACCGCCATTTTGTAGGCATCTATCGCTTTTTCATAATCACCGAGCATAAAACGCGCTAAACCGAGGTGAAAGTGTGCCTCTGCTGACGCTTGGTTGTGTTGAATCGCCTCTTGAAACGCTTCAATTGCTTTAGGGTAGTTCCGAGCGTTTAGGGCATCCGCGCCGTCTTTCAAGTATCCCGCGGCGGTCTGATGCGTGTGGATATCAACTTGCCCGCGTTGTATGAGTTTCTTTTGTGTATCACTTGAGGACACTGCAGAATCGTCAGGCACTAAGGCATTTTCTGCATCGGTTTTATTATCTTTCATCCGTCTTTTCCTATACCCTCAGCGTGCGATGCGGAATCCAATCACAAATTCCGCATACCCGTTGCTAAAGAAATCGTAACTCGTACAGGTGCTATAGTCGTGGTTGTAATACCATGCACCACCACATGCCACACGAAAATTCCCTTCATCGTCATAAGGTGTGTCTGTCCACTCCCAGACATTGCCGATCATGTCGTAGCAGCCGAACGGACTCATGCCGTCCCTGAAACTAATGACTGGCGTTGTCGTCCCTGCGCCGAGTTCTGCGGTGTTGCATCGCGGCTTGTCAATCTCATATCCCCACGGGAAAAGTCTATCATCGGGACCCCGTGCTGCGTACTGCCATTCTGCGAACGTTAGCAATCTACCATCGACATAACGGGCATACGCCTCAGCATCTTCACACGTCACCCAGACGACAGGATGATCGCCTCTGTTTTCAGGATAACTACCATCCATCCAATCCTGCGGCGGTGTGTGTCCTGTTTCCCGAACAAACCGTTGATATTGCGCATTGGTTACAGGGTAGACCCCAATCTCAAACGCATCCATCTCAAGCGGGGCATTCTCTTCGCCGATATAGGCTGTCCCTGTAGGAATATCAACAGTTGCATCTAATACGTGTAGTGCAGCATCTCGGATTTCTTTATCCTCGTATGCAAGTGCATAGCCGAGTGGCGAAATAACTTCACCGACTGGTGGTGTTGTGAGCTGCGGTGTCGTCTCCCAACCGAGATCCACACTTAGCAATAATCGAGCGGCATCAGACAACGATTCGTCGAAATGCCAAGTCCAATAATCTTGACACAACTTTTGGAAAGCCTCTGGCGTGTTGCTTTTTACCAGTGCAATGCGAGATTCGCTCGACTTTGTGATATTTAGAATGTTTTTCGCTGTAACGCCGTTTGTGCGCTCCATGTTTACTATAGTAGCATAAAGAGAGGGTTTTGGGCAAGATGTTTTTATGGACTGTAGATCCTGAGACTAATAATCGGAAATAAAGTCTGGTATTTCCAGAAGCATTGAAAGTGTTTCTAACACCTCTTCTAATGTCTCATCAGGCAAATAACACAAGTATTCGGCTTTTCTCACTCGCCAGTCCATGCTTTTAATCTGATCAACCCGGATAACACCCTGTACCTGCAGCCCCTCCGGGATCGAGACGGCGAAAGGATCTTCTTTCATCCTGCTTGTGATTGGACACATCACAGCCAAGTTTCTGGTATGCACGTTAAACGCCCAGGGAGAGATAACAAGAGCAGGACGACGCTTCGTAATCTCATCTCCTGCTTGCGGGTCGAAGTCAATCTGGACTACATCGCCAGCTACCGGTAAATAACTCCGGTCGTACCCTGTTGATACTACCATACTTCATTACCCACTGGACATCCAGTGTCAACTTCATTGTACTCGTTATGTTCAGGTGCTTGTGCTAAAACTTCTGTGAGTTTCCGACGGGGCCGCTTTATAGGACGATTCACTCTTTCAGCACGATGCGGCTTGGCAGGAACAGAACCAATATTCTCATTATGTTCGTTATGTTCAGGTGCTTGTGCTAAAACTTCTGTGAGTTTCCGGCGGGGCCGCTTTATAGGACGATTCACTCTTTCAGCACGATGCGGCTTTTCTGGATTTACCTTTTCGCCCTCCGGAACAGGTTTTTCTTCTTTACGGTTAGGCGATGCTAAAAATTTGATATATGCAAAAATAATCAGACATTCTTGCAAAGATATTACTTTTGTGGACATGATATTTTCCTCCTTGCATGTTAAGATTTTAGCGTACATTGAAGTAGAATATCAACGTTCTCTCGGAATCTTTAACAGCAGTTCAATTTTTTCCCACACCTCTTCTAAGGTCGCGACAGGTATCTGACTGCAGGCCCGGTGTCAATCTCATCGTGCAAGTTATCTTCCGTGATTTGGGCGAGCAGGTCTGTTAGCGTATAAGTCGGCTTACTTACGTTTACCGGTGAATATGCCTCCTCCGGAATACTACGATTCGGAACCCCAGTTTTGATGCCTGCATTCAAATCATCTACGTTAATGCCTACGTCCGATTTCAACATCAAAAGGATTTGGTAATGGATCGCAAACACCCAAAACATATCCTCAACTGGATCTCTTTCTCGCGAAATTGTTTTTACTGACATGTTTTATTCTTCCTCCTGAGCCCCAGTATTTCAGGAATTTCAGTCAATGATGAGACTTCGTAATCGGGTTGAATATCTGTATCGTTTGGAACCGCTTCTCGGTTGAGCCAGACAGTGGGCGCGCCAACATTTTTTGCTCCCATAACATCGTTTCTAAGGGAATCCCCTACATGCAGCATTTGACTCAGTTCACAACCGGCTCTCTCTGCTGTGATCTGAAAGATTTTTGGATCCGGTTTCTCAACCTGTACATCTTGGGAGAAGACGACAAATGCGAACCGTCCGTCGAGGCCACAACGTTCAGGATAGGTGTTTCCGTTTGAAAGCAATCCCAACTTGAAATGCGGAGCCAAAGCATCAAAGGTCGGGATGACATCAGGGTACAACTCAATATCTTCAAAACGATGTTTACGGTATATCGCGTCCAGATGCGCAGCGAGATCCGTATCGGGATGCCCGACGTGTTCAAGCGTCCTTTCAAACGCACGCCGTCTGATTTCCAGCAGACTCCAGACTTCACCTTTCACCTCTTCAGCCAATTGGTCGCGGATTGCAACCATTTTTTCGACTGTAAGTTCTAAAGCGCGTTGGGTTGGAACCTGTCTTTGCAGTTCTGTCAATGTTTGCTTGAGCGAATAGCGCATGACCTGTAGAAAATCCCATAAAGTCATGTCGCCATCAAAAGAGATCACTGAGATTTGCAATGGTTTCTCCATATCACCGCGTTGAGCTCTCATCATCCCTCCGTGGAATCATGTCGTTATAAACGTCCATCTCTGGATCATCCCAACCAATACTGAGACCCATCTCAACAAGTAAGGCTGTTCGTTCCTCTTCTGTTATTGGACTGTCGTCGTAGTATACGCCTTTTCGCATCCGTTCAAACGTTTCTACAGAGACCACAACATATTCCACGTTTGTTTCTGGATCCACCAACCGCACGGGTTCTTTCTTAGCGGCTCGGACTGCTTTTTGAATTTCTTTAGAAAGGGCAATCATAGTTTGTTCTCCGTTGTCGATACACCGATCGAGGCATGAATCTGCGCGAACTTCCACAAGTCATCTATTTTTTCCAAGACACCCGTCATTCGCATCACGAATTCCTCCGGCGCGCCTTGCCATTTAAGTTTCCAGATTTGGCGCGTATAGAACCAGGCAATATCGCTACGCTCCTGCACATCAAGATTGATAAAAGTAATGCTGAAATCCTCAGTACTCGCGACATGATTTCGATAATACGCCGCGATTTCTGTGCTGCCCTTAACAACCTCGTCTGCATCGGTACCGATCTTGACGTAGTGTGTGGCAGGGAGCATCATTTCAATGAGGGTTTCAGCATCTCTGGCAATGAGTGCATCAAAATATGATGTCACGACATCATGCGCATTCGGCATCATGAATTCCCGTGAGTGCATCCCACAAGGCGACACTCATTTGTTCACATGCCTGCACGACAGTAGCGTGAGATTCCGATGGCAACGTGCCGATGTACGCAAGCAGTTTCTCTGCCTCATGCTCGTTGTGCGAATGCGTCTCAAAATAGGGTTCAACCGTTTCAGGAAGTTGATAGAATTCTTTCAACCCAGCGAGTTTTGATTGTGCCGTTGCCGGTTGCTGTACCTCAAAGGCATAGAGTGCACCAAGCGCAGTCGTCGGTTCGGAGAAGAGTTTATCTGTGGTCTCAAGCAGTGCTTTGACTTCTGGAATCTGTGCTTCAGAGACGGTCGTGTCAAGCCCATCGGCAAAATCAGCCCACATATCAATGTGTTCTGTTTCTTCCGCTGCGATCTCAGCATCGTTGAGCGTCTCCCATCCCTTTGGCATCATAGAGATAAGGGCACCGTATTCACGGGCATAAGACTGCAGGGCCTCGATTGGCAACTCGCCGGCACTCCACGCTTGATAGAAGGGATGGTTGAGTAAATCGTAATCTGCGACTTTGTTGTCTAATGCTTGTTTGAAATCCATCAAATTGGGTACTCCATTTTTAATATGAATCAAATTCAATTGCACGGCGTTGTTTCAATAGGACTTACGCATGATGCTCTTTTGCACGTACCACGATGCACTTCGCATCTGGGCGAGTACGCCGCAAAACTTCCCAGTTTGTGCTAACAGAAACGCTGGGGTGTCAAAAAAATTTCAGCTAACAGAAACGCCTACAGTCAAAATTGCGTAAGTCCTGTTCAATTAAAAAACGCCATTTGTGATATGTCTTTAAATATAGCATATCGTATGCGTGGGTGTCAAGAAAAGGTTATTAATGGGTCAGGACTATTCAGTTTAGAGATATTTCACGGTATTTCGTGGGGGCTCTATAGATACCGCCCCTCTGGGGCTTAGGGCTGTGGGGTTGTGTCCCGCTACAGAGATACTGAAAAAATACCCAAGCAAATAAACCCTACGGGATTCAGGAGGGTTTTGGAGTCTTCAAGATTTCCGCGTAGAATCCGGTTCGGTTAGGAAACCGAACCTACCGGACCGGGGGTCGAGGCGGTTATTTTTCTAAAATCAGCGGGGATACAATCCCCGCCTGCGGGGCAGGACACCCGCCTTGTGCAGAATACGGAATTACCGAAGTAATAAATTAAACTTCATCAAACCGCACCTGCGGGGCCCGGGGCATCCAAAATTGGACGAAAAGCCGAGAACTAAATAGTCTTGGGTGAATTGCGAGAAACTATTTGAATTAAACGAGAAATGTGCTATAATAGCACGAGATACTTGAAAGCCTATTGACTGGAGAAGATTGATATGACTGAAGAACAGAAATTTATCTTCGATCTCAAGGGTTACCTGTTAATCCCTGAAGTCTTGACGGCTTCAGAAATTACAGCACTGAAAACACAGATTGAAACGATTCGTACGGACCCCGAATCTTTGCCACCATACGAACGGCGGTTTCCAGGTGGGACTGCCTCATTTTTAATCGATCACCCTGTCGTGATTGATATTCTCCGTGAGATTCTTGGAGAAATTCGGATGGAGTCGAGTTGGTTCACCTATCGTGAGGTAGGAGATGGCGGACCGCCGCCGCACGGGGGTGTACGGAATGTGAATCCTAATTTCAACTACCAGTGTCACGACGGGAAGATATATTCTGCCCTGACGCGGGTGGTTTTTGAGTTGAATGAAGTCAAAGCCGGTGAAGGCGGCACCCTGTTTTTGCCCGGAAGCCATAAAGCGAACTTCCGAATCCCGGAAGCACATCGGCAGACAGATTCACCACTTTTTGAGACATACAGCTGCCCCCCAGGTTCTGTAATTATCTTTACGGAAAATCTCTGTCACTCCGGGGTCGCGTGGCAAAATCCGGATCGCCCGCGGATCGCCATCTTCAATTGCTACAATTTCGTCGGGTGTCAATTCCACAAACCATCAGTGCCAAAACACATTATTGAAGGATTACCTCCTGAAAAACAGGCATACTTCCGCAAGGTCTGGGTTTGGAGCCAAGGCGGTCCCGATAACGGAAAGAATTTGAGGTACGAGGGTTAATGCGTTAGGACTTACGCAAACTGGGCAACTTTTGGACATTTGGACACAAAAGCAGTATTTTAACCCCTAATCCGGCTTATCAGGGGACTTTAAGAAACAGTGCACAAGTCCTAAATAACATAGATATCACGTATGGCTTTTACGCCTTCTGTATCACTGATTAACACAGCACGGGCAGATGCATCGAGAAGTGTTTCAAAGTGGCGATGGACATTGTTCGGCATGATCCTCAGCATTGTGCCGATAGTCACTATTATCCTGATAAGCATAAGTGCCATTGTTCTGAGTGTCTTAACACCACCAATTGACTTGTCCACGTCCAAACGACAAGCACTCTATTTCCAAAATCCGGCGCGTTATACGGCGGAATACCGGCGCACAGCAAAAAGGTTACGGTGCCTGCGAACTTTTTATGGATGGCTTGCGGGAGTCATTATTTTAAATCTCTTTTGAAAGAACGGTAAGCAGCAGATGTCAGATAGACCGACCCCCTACACAGGATTGGAAGATCAACTTATTTTGCGCGATCACCTCGCCGCAGATCGAACGACGCTTGCGAATGAACGCACCTATCTCGCCTATATCCGCACAGCCTTAACGCTGTTTGTCGCAGGTTTATCCTTTGTGCACTTCAAGGACATCTTTAGCAAACAGGTCGCTATCTTTAGCGCACATGTCGTTGAGGTCATCGGCATCCTCTTTATTTTACTCGGTATCGCGACCTTCTTCGTTGGATTCGTGAGATACAGGCGAATGCGGGCACTCATTCACAAGATTAAGCAGGAAGAACGCAAAGAATCAGGAGAGTAAGACACACTATGAGAATAAGAGAAGTTGTTGTAACGGGTCAAAACCAAGTGGAACTACAGACTGCGGACGTAGACGCACCGGTGCTCGCTTCCAATGAGTTACTGATAGACACAGAATATACGTTCATTAGCAGTGGGACAGAACTCGCAAACTATACAGGAAGAGAACCGAAAGTCTTTCAGAAGGGTGCGTGGTGTGAATATCCATGGCGTTCCGGCTATGCGAATGTCGGCGTTGTGCGCGACGTAGGTGCTGATGTCACCCGAGCAGCACCGGGCGACCGAGTTTTTACTTATGGACGGCACGCCTCAACGATTCGCTATTCACAAGATCGACTGGTCGCCCCTGTTAGAGAGGCTGTAGATCCTGCTGTTGTCGCGGCATCACGGATGGCAGGCGTTGCGATGACGGCTATCGTCGTCGCGGAAATTGGGACGAACCCTTGGGTTGTTGTTTTTGGGTTAGGACTTGTCGGGAACTTGGCATCACAAATGTTTCAGATTCACGGGTGCCGCGTCATCGGTGTAGATCCAGTAGCAGAACGACAGAAACTTGCACAGCGATGTGGGATTGAGCACACCGTTGGCGGAGATGCTGACGAGACACAAGCACAAATTCAAGAGATTACGGGCGGCAAACTCGGCGATATTACGGTGGATGCGGTCGGACACAGCAGTGTCGTTATGCAGGCACTCCGTGCTACCGCGAATCATGGGCAACTTATTATCCTCGGTTCACCGCGCGTCTCAGTCCAAGGGGACCTGACTGACCTGCTATCCGAAACGCATCTGCGATGGATTACGATCCGTGGCGCGTTAGAATGGTGCGTCCCGATGTATCCAGACATCGGCAACCGGACTTCGCAATTCGGTAAACAGCAGACGATTTTCGACTGGATGGCGCGTGGACAGTTACACGTTGAGCCCTTAATTTCGCATCGTCTCAAACCGGAGCAGATTAAGCAGGCTTATGATGGTCTCCTCAATGAACCGAATGTGTATACAGGGGTTGTTCTGGATTGGACTGCTGCCTAATTTTGGTAGGACGAGGAAAATACTATGAATAAAACAGACCTGCTTCAAAACTGCATCGAATCCGAATTGCCACAAGGTCTCAAATTGAGACTCGATAAAGGCGAAGTGACGGACATCTCGTTTTCACCAGATGGCACACGGCTCGCGGCAGGCGGTGATGGACGTATTTGGATATATGATACCACAAGCGGTGCGCAATTTGCCATGCTCTCAGGCTACACAGAACGGGTGCGCGCCTTGGCATTCGCACCAGACAACGCTCTACTTGCCAGTGGAAGTGAAGATAACACGCTCCGATTGTGGGATACCGCGACGGCTCGTGAGACGTTGACCCTCGCCGGAGATTCCAATTTAGTGCAGGCGTTAGCATCTTCGTCGCCAGATGGTGTTCCGCTTCCGGGATGGGATCCGCGTACAGAAAGGTTGCTTGCGGCTTCAGCGGAAGCCCCGGGACGCATTAGGAGTTTGGCATTCTCACCCGATGGCGTAACGCTTGCGAGCGGGAGTGCGGACGGTAAAATTCGATTGTGGGAAGTTGAGACAGGTAGATTCTTGTCATCTTTCTCGGCACATGACGGGCTTGTTTTGGCCCTGGCGTTTTCGCCGCAAGGCAAGGTGCTCGCGAGTGGCGGCTCGGATACCCTCGTTCGATTGTGGGATATAGATAGCGAACGTGTGCTATCTGTCTTAAGGGGACACACCGACTCGGTCGATACCGTAGCATTTTCTGGTGATGGTGAGCTGCTCGTAAGTGGTGGCAGAGATCGGCACATTCAGTTATGGAACGTAGGTGACGATAACCTTATAGCATCGCTCCCGATCCAAGAAGGTCCTATCCGTGAATTGATGTTTTCGACAGATAGCGAAAAACTGCTGTGCGTGACGCAGGAGGGCTCTCTTCTTGTAAGGGAGTAATGAAGGACAGAAGGAGTTAAAAAGTGATTGGTATCTCTTATCATGCGGGTGGGATGAAGGACATTCCGCTCAACGAAGTTATCACGATTCTTGCCGAAGCAGGCTACGATGCGATTGAGATGATGTGCGGTCCAGAGGCACATATCCCGTCTGGCGAGGTCACTGACAGTTTGCTCAAGGAAGTCAAAGCGATGGTAACCGACAGTGGCTTGAAGGTCTCTGTTATCAATCCGTTTACTGGCGGCGGTTTATACCAACTGGCAGCGGAAGACCAACAGCGCGCAGTTGACCATTACGCGCTGCTGCAAGACGTAGCAGTCGCACTTGGGGCTGGTGGCGTTAACTTCCTCACGGGTTATGGCGGTGAAAACGGCGATGCCTTCGCATGGCGACTCCTTGTTGATGTGCTGAAACCGATCTGTCGGCGTGCAGAAGAATTGGGTATTACAATGAATATCCACAACCACGAAGCGACAACTATTGATGCGTCTGCGAAAGTCACACTCCTTATCGAACACGTCGGATCAGACGCGCTGAAATCCCTCAACGACATCACCAACTTCTATCATCTCGGTGAGGACATCGCTGAGGTCACCGAAAAATTGGGACCGCTGACCGCGCATTGCCACGTAAAAGGTGTGACAGGGATGTACCCTTACAGTACTTTCCTGATTCCGGGTGAAGATGGAGATGAGTTAGATTTTCGGACCTTTGCGGCGAGTTTAGGAAAAGTCGGATACGATAAGTATATCTCGGTAGAGACGTTTCCACAGATGCGGATGGAGAAGGCACAAATCGCGCACGATATGATGGCGGAAATACTCAAGGAATTGGGCTTGCGATAAACGCAGGAGGCGCGGTCAAAAACCGCGCCTACAAACCTGTTAGTCAAAAGTGTAACAGTGTGGTTACAAACCACACCTACGAAACGCTATGCTGCGCCATTTTCCAACGCTTTGATGCCGGGCCAATCCCGCCACATGTCCTCGTTCGGCGGCTCCTCTTGCGTCTGTTCCAATTCTACCTTTCGGAAGTCGTATAGAACTGCCTGTCGGATCTGCGGTGAATAGTTATGTCCAGCAGCATGCCCGATACGATGGTGCCAGAAGACGATATCGCCTGCATTACCGTAGCATTCAATGCCTGGACCTCTGCTGATGCGCTCGCGATCTACATCGTATTGCGGTGTCGGTTCGTTCTTATATTGGGAATAGTAATCGTAATAAAAGACTTGATGGCTTCCGGGCCAGACTGTGAATCCGCCGCCTTCTGGTGGCACATCGTCAATATAACCGACCGCGCCGAGATGGAACGGATGTGCATCTACATGGCAACCGATCGACTTCTTAGGGACATCGCCATACGGAAGTGTGCAATAAATGCCGCGCACCCGTTCAGGTTGCACCAGATTCCCTTCCCCTAAAAGCTGCTCCGCCATCCCCCAAACGTTCGGATCCGTAGCGAGGAGTTGAACCATCCAATCTTCGTCGCCGGGTTCTCGGAAATTCCAGCGGAAACCGCGTCGATGGTTGTCTTTATCGGGGTTTTCTTCTTCAGGTGTGAACGGACCTATCCAAGTTTCAGGGTTTTCACGTTTGCGTCCTTCCGGCGCACCGTCCCAGAGTCTTGTACGTGCCCGCTCCATCAATTCTGGGTCAAGGACGTTCCGTTTGACCAAGTATCCTTCGGTCTTGAAAAATTCGATGTCTTTCCGTGTAAGTTCAACCATTGTGTTATATCCTTCTTCGTTGAAGTCGCACGAGGCGTGCCGACGGAAATTATTGCGATATGCAAGTATGCTCAAAAAAGGTGAAAGCCATCATTCTAACCTTAAGGTTAAAGAATTTTAAAAGAGTTTAACGATTATTTCAAGGAAAAGTGACAAATTTTTGACGAACCGGAATATCATAAGGTAGAAAAATTCCGATAAATGTTTAAAAACTTTGGGAAATCGTAACCATCGCCGAGGTAGCAAACCTTGAGGTATGTTGTGTGTCCGTCCACCCTTTTCCTTCAAAAATTATTTGCCACAATCACCAAATCCTGGATATTCACAACGCCATCACCATTCAGATCAGGTTCCGCTTCACCAAACGCATTCGCAACAGCAACCAAATCCAGGATATTGACAATACCATCGCCGTTGACATCCGCAGATGTGCCGGTTTCCTGTTTTAGATACATCTCGCCATCTAAATCAGGGATCGTGTGGATTCTGCTTGTGATACCACTTGCGACACCCGTCGTTTGCATCGGGAGGCTAATTTCTTGTGCTTCGCCACTGCGGTTATATGCTGCCCAACCATTGGTATACTCACGAATGTAGACCCCGTCTCGATTGTCGTAAGGTTGTGCTTTCTTACCGACAGGTGTACCGAGGTCAGTATCCCAAAAATCATACCAATAAACATCACCTTCACTACTACTGCCCGGACTATCAAAGTCCACATAACCGTCAGAGAGCGTCAGGCTCATCGTTGTGAAAAGCCGCATCCACTGCTTGTTTTCAGGAAATTCCGGCGGTTCTTTGGTCAGCCCTTCCGCACTCACCACATTGATACGCGGTTCCCGGAAATGTTCTTCTGACCAAATTAGGGTCTGTTCAATCTCAAAAATGTCCACATGCGTATAACCAAGGGAGTTTTGTTGGCTTATATTTGTGAGCGCATCAAACGGTGTTTCAAAGATAGGAAATGTTTGCATGAAAGTGCCGTTGATGTGTTCCGCCCATCTCGGAATCTTGTCCTCAACGGCATTCACCAGTATTAAGAAATCGTCGTCTACTACAGCACGAATCCCTTGTAGAATATTATCACGTGCGACGTGCTCTGCCTCAAGAGTCCGGATCTCATGAAGCCTTCGCCCCTCGTCCCAATGGTCGAAAAAGATGCCATCAAACAATCCACATGCTGCGATAGCTTTCGCTTGGTCGATCGCCCATTTTTGTGTTCCAGGAAGCGTGAAGTCTACGAGGGCATCCCCCCAAATGTCAATAATACGGTTGCCGTTTTCGTCTTTCAGCCAAAGTGGCCACTCTTCAGGATACTCGTGAGGTTGGACTGAGCTATAATATCTGACTGAAACCAGGAGTATCGCATTCGGATTAAACGCCAAAATTGCATCTCGCCGCGCTTTCGCTGCCTGAAAATCGCCAGTCAGATGAACACCAGCATTGGTATCTTTGAACTTCAAATTAAGCGGCATCTCAGGACAACAAAAATAGATGTCAAAATTTGCAATAGCACCGTGTCCCTCATGCCACGGCAGCTGTGGCAGTATAGGTTGACGGTTGCGGATAGAACCCCATGAACCGCTGACTGACGGATACGTCCGCTCCTGAATCCGGGGGACGACAGACGGTCTGAGCAATGCACATTCTGCGGGGAGATCACTGCCCGGATTCTCTCCAGTCTCCAGGATCTCTATGCTGGTGAGTTCTCTGAGCGGTGAAAGGTCAACAATCCAATTTTTGATGACGTTCAACTCCCTCAAACTCGTCAAGGCGAGAAGCGGTGAAATGTCTTCAATCTGGTTGTTGACGAGTATCAAAGTCTCTAACTGTACCAAGCTTGACAACGGCGATATGTCTTTGATTTGGTTGCTCCACAACCACAACGATTTCAGATTTACCAGTCCCGCCAAAGGTGATACATCTAAGATAGTGTTGTAATTTAAGGTCAAGGTTGTCAGATTCATTAATCCCGCAAGCGGGCGAAGATCCGCTATATTGTTGTGACTTAAGTGTAGACCTCTGAGATTCGTCAATCTCATAAGCGGGCGAAGATCCGCTATATTGTTGAAACTTAAGTACACGTCTTCGAGATTCGTCAATCCCGCAAGTGGGCGAAGATCTGCTATATGGTTATGTGAGGCAAGAAGATTTTTTAGATTTCCAAAATGCTCTAAGCCTGTGAGATCCGTAATGTTCATTGACTCGGCGTTGAGCCTAACAACCTTAGCGATGTCTTCTGGTGCAATAGGCACACCTTCTGGAACACCGATCTCTTCTCGAACCGCTTTTCGGAGATTCGGATCCGGTATCCAGTCCTTGACATCTTCTGCAGATACTATCGCATCATATCCAAGTAGGCACATAACGGATAAAAGTAGCAACTGAAACCATAACGATTTACAAAATATTTCTCTGATTGTCATAAATTTACCTCCTAACTCAAAACGCATTTGCCACAAGCACCAAATCCAGGATATTCACAACGCCATCACCATTCAGATCCGGTGCCGCTTCACCAAACGCATTCGCAACAGCAACCAAATCCAGGATATTGACAATACCATCGCCGTTGACATCCGCTGTGGGAGAGGTTTCTAACCTCGATCCCGATTTCAAATAAATCTCGCCATCTAAGTCGGAAAGGGTATGTAAGCGTTTATTCTCTACACCACTGGCAACCCCAGACACCATCTCTGGTAGATAGATGTTCTGTTCTTTGCCGGAACGGTTATAGACTGCCCAGCCGTTGGTATACTCACGAATAAATACGCCTTCGATAGCAACGCCGTCTCTATTTTTGTAGCGTTGCCCCTTTTCACTAATCGGACGACCCAACGGTGCATCGTAGAAGGCGTGCCAATAAACTTCGGGCCCATACAAGCCAGATAATGCAGCATATTCCACGTAACCGTCAGAAAGTGTGAGGCTCATGGTTGTAAAAACCCGCATCCACTGCTTGTTTCGAGGCGAATCCGGGGGCTCCGGACCAATAGTATACCCCTTTAAATTATTGATGCGCGGTTCACGAAAGTTAGATTCCGACCATATCAAGGTATCTTCAATATCTAAAAGGTCAGCGCGCGTATAACCGAGATTATGATAGTTGGCAGTTCCTTCAATCTTCACCGTTGAAGGATTCGTGTGTGTTTCCATGTGAGCACCGTTGATATATTCTGCCCATCTCGGAATCTTGCTTTCACCGGTGTTTACTATGATCAACATATCATCGCCCAGGATAGCACGAGTGCCTTCTATAATGCGATCTCGTGCGAGATGTACCTCTGTTGTTGTGCGACCTGTCCGGGATTCCATGAGTGTGTTGCCCTCACTCCAATGATCGAAAAAGATACCATCAAACAGACCACAGGCGACGACTGAGCGCACTTGATCGAAAACGAATTCTTGGGTTGTAGGAAGTGTGAAATCTAATGGTGCCTCCCCATCTTCAAATACAATACGGTTGCCATTTTTGTCCCGAAGATAGAGATCTCGGAGAACACCATCTTCAGGATACAGCCGAGCAGGCAGCCCACTGTAATATCGAATTGGCACAATGAATATTGCGTTTGGATTAAACGCCAAAATCGCCTCGCGGCGTCGCTTAGCCTCCTCAATGTTGCTTATGCTTGCTGCTATTAATCGGGCAGGTTCGTCGTGACCGGGCTCACCAAATGCCCATTCAAGTGTCAGCTTATTAGGAGCACCGATATTGAGATCAAAATAAGCTATCGGCGTAATCTCGGTGGTCTCTGGGGTTGGTATCACTGGTGGCTTATTCACAACGTAAGACCATGATCCAGAAACGGACGGATATTCACGGTCTGCAATCCGATCAGCAAAAGGGAGACGCGTGACAACACATGTTTCATCGTATACGAATTCCGTCAATTTCGATGTTGGAATCGCAGAGATATTGCTACTCCTATTGCGCTGGATTATGAGTATTTCAAGGTTCACTAACCCTGCAAGCGGAGAGAAATCTTCTATCTGATTGTGGCTAAGCCGAAGCACTCTTAGGTTCATCAAGTTTGAAAGCGGCGAGATATCTACGATTTGGTTTCTCCACAAATTTATTTCTCTAAGGTGCATAAGACCTGCGAGAGGTGTTATATCTGAAATAGCATTCTCTGGTAAACTTAAGCGTCTGAGCTCTTTTAAATTCGCAATCGGACGCAGGTTACGCACACGATTTCTCGGAAGACTAAGAGCGTAAAGTTCTACAGCATACTCCAAACCAGTCAGATCGCTGATATCTTCTATCTTAAATCTCTGTGCGTCCAGCACAAGTAATCGGAGCATATCCACTTGCGTCAAGGGGATATCAGCATCTAATTCAAGTTGATACCGAACTGCTTTTCGGAGATTCGGATCTGGCATCCAGTCTTCAGCATCTTCTGCATAGATAAAAGTATTGTAGACAAACATACCCATAACAGATACGAGGGTTAATTGAATCCATAACGATTGACACAATATTTCTTTTTTCATAAGACAAGTTCCTTTTTCAAAACACATTCGCTACAATCACTAAATCTTGGATATTCACAACGCCATCACCATTGAGATCCGGTGCCGCTTCACCAAACGCATTCGCAACAGCAACCAAATCCAGGATGTTGACGATACTATCACTATTAACACTTGCAGATGGGTTGATTTCCTATTTCAGATAAATCTCACCGTCTAAATCGGAGAGGGTGTGATTAACACCAGGAATCCCGCTTGCAACTCCAAATACTGGCTCCGGTAAACTGATCTTCTGTGCCTTTCCGCTACGATTGTAGACCGCCCAGCCGTTGGTGAACTCGCGGATAAATAAACCCTCGCAGTCTTGATACAACTGCGACT
The DNA here is from genome assembly GCA_022394775.1 of Candidatus Poribacteria bacterium. Classification (GTDB taxonomy): domain Bacteria; phylum Poribacteria; class WGA-4E; order WGA-4E; family WGA-3G; genus WGA-3G. The sequence continues at coordinate 4,285 of JAGFCB010000003.1, read as the reverse complement.
TCTCGCCGACGGGTTGACCTAAGTCCGTATCCCAGAATGAATACCAATAGTTTGAATGTGAATCACCAACATTATAAAGCACATAACCGTCAGCATGTATGAGGCTCACTGTTGTAAAAAGACGCATCCACCGCAGGTTCTCTGGACTATCAGGGGATTGTGTACGGATACCCCAACCCTCTAACCCATTAATTTGGGGTTCACGATAGTTTGTTTCTGCCCATTTTAGTAAATCTTCAATGTGCCTGATATCCTCACGAGTATACCCTTCTGCGTGAATACGACGGTGCGTTAATGCCATAAAAGCCCCATTGACGTAAGGTGCCCATCTCGGAATTTCTTCCCAATTGGTACTGACCATTATCAGAAAATCATTCCCAACTTCTGCACGGATTCGTTGGAGTATGATGTCCCTTGCGTGATGTTCTTCTTCTATCGCATAATAGTTATGAAGTCTGGGGACCTCGTTCCAATGACCGAGCATAATACCGTCATAAATACCGCTCTGTGCAGCTGCAATTGCTTTCTCTACAACCATATCCTGTACCTCAGGGCGCGTAAAATCAAGTAAGAAATCAACGACTTCATCTTCGGGTATATCTTCAAAATTTATCTCAAGATTTACACGAGGATTCCCTTTAGCGTCGCGCAACCACCCATGGAAATCGAATGGATATGCATCTGAGCGTTCGGTGAAATACCCAACTGGTATGAGAAGTATGCTGTTTGGATTCTGTGAGAGTAGGGCATCACGCATCTGTCGCACGCGTTCTATATCGCCTGCTAACTTCCAACCTTGAGGAGTTTTTGCCCAACTGAGCCCAAACATAGGACAACAGAAATACAAATCGTAATGTGCTAATTCCGCTACGACATGCCCTTCTAATCTTGCTTCTGGTGGGAGTGGGAGGTTTACAATTTCGGACCACGCCCCGAAAATAGATGGAAATGTGCGCGAAGCAACGCGCTCACGCAACAGAACAGCCGATTTCGGCACGGCACACGTATTTTGCCAATCCATGTCTTCTATCTTCGGCAAATCAAGGAGGGGTGTGTAATCTAAAATCGGATTGCGAAGTATCCGCAATTCCGTAAGGTTCACCAAATTTGCTAACGGTGTGATGTCAGTAATATTGTTGGCAAATAAGCCGAGCGTCTCTAACGAGGCCAAGTTCGCCAAGGGGGACACATCCTTGATTCGGCAACCGCCTAAGCTCAAATGTGTCAGACGTGTTAAGTTCGCCAGAGGCGTTAGATCTTCAATTGAATTGCCATGTATAGACAAAACGCGTAGATTTATGGCGCGTTCCAACCCGCTAAGGTCTGAAATGCCACGTCTGCGTCCCTGTGCGAAATCTGTGAGTTGAAGCATATCTGCTTGGGTAAGTGCAGCGTCTGGCTTCAAATTCAGTGCCTCTCGAACAGCCTCGCGTAGGTTTGCATCCGGCATCCACTGTGTTGCAGAAGGTTTGAGTGAATCCTCTGAGGCATTGGATGTTGAGACGGTCTGGGAAATTTGTAAGCCTGCAGTGGTGCTTTTACCGAAGAGAGCAGTTTGTCCAATTTGATTTCGCAGTGCCGGTTTTGCGTCGGTATCAATGACGATATCGGTATCAATAATTTTAATGGTAGGTTCGGATGCTGCTTCAAAGCTATAGGGTTTCTGAAATCGGGTAAGGTATCGGTTGCTTGCACCGAGCATCAATAGAATCAGAACAGCAGCGGTACCGAAGGCTGCCCACGGGAGTAGTGGTCTCACAGGTGGTGTAGGCGTGGGCTTCAGGTCGGCGACTTGCCGCATGATGTTCGGTCTTAAACTCGCTGATAACTGTATACCGCCGAGAAACTCTTGGACGAAGAGATCCTCTTTCTGTTTTAGACGCTCTCGCGCCCGACGCAGCCGACTACCGATTGTCTTTACAGAGATCCCTAAAAACTTACTAATCTCCTGTGTTGTCATTTCGCCGAGATAGTAGAGAGTTACGACCGTGCGCTCACTCTCTGGCAGCTTTTCAAGGAGTTTTTTGACGATTTCGTGACGACGTTCAGCACTCCTTATCCGCTGCTGTTCCGATACGTGCTCTCTATAAGAGGCTTCTTCGATTTTTTCCATAGGTGTGTTCTCCAGCGATTGCATCGCAGGTTTTTGTTTTCGCATCCAATCAATGCAAAGTCGATTTGCGATGACATACAACCATCCAGCAAATTGATGCGGATTTTTCAGGGTCGAGAGTTTTTTGTATGCCTGGAGGAAGGCATCTTGCGTAATTTCCTCAGCATAGTGAAAATCACCGATTTTCCGCCATGCAAGGGCGTGAACGCCTTTTTCGTACTTTTCAACCAAAAGGTCAAACGCTGCGTCGTCGCCTGATAAAACCCTATGAATCAGTTGAACATCGTTTTCTCTTTCCAAGAGTTCCTCTCCTAATGAACAGACTCGGGCGTGTTCATATTTGTGAAAAGGCTGAATCAAATCTCAAGCCTTGTAAAATTAAAGAATGTGATACAGTTCACACCCTCTATTATTAAAGACGAATTTTCAGACTGAAAAAACTGCATAATTTAAAAAAATAGAAAAATTCGGATTTTTTAGAAGCGTTCAGGGGTGCGTTTTATGAAGTGTACCTACGCTATATGGAAAACGGTGTTTCGTCTACACCTGTGTTCTTAGGTAGAAAAAAGCGGAATGCCTTAAAAGCTTCTGATTAAGAAGATATCGAGGGAACATACTTTTCCTGTTAAAGACACAATTTTGAGGTAGAAAAGGTGCATAAATGAAAAGATGACAGAATTTGACAAGACAGTGTATCTCTACTATAATTATGTGTATGCTGAGACTCATAATTGTTCTACTGCTAACCATTTCATATCCAACACTTCTCTCTGCACACCCAGAAGGAACAGGTGAACACGTTATTCAGGCATACCGAATTGAAGGTGAACCGCCACAGATTGATGGCATGCTGAATGACGCGGTATGGCAGCAGGCGGAACCGCGTAGTGGTTTTATTCAACTCGAACCCGCACGCGGCACCCCCGCAACCGATGACACAGAATTCCGTATTGCTTACGATGTGCATAACCTCTACGTCGCATTCCGATGTTACGATGCCGAACCGAATAAAATTATGAATCGGATGACGCGGCGCGGTGATGTCTATGCTTCGGACGTTATCTCTTTCTTTATTGATCCGCATCACGACCATCGTACCGGCTATAAATTTGCAACGACCCCCGGCGGTGTTCAAAGCGATAACTACCGATATGAGGATACGCAGCGCGATGCCAACTGGAAAGGCATTTGGTGGGTTGAAAGCAGTATCAACGAATCGGGATGGAGTGCCGAGTTTAAAATCCCATTTTCCAACTTCCGATTCACCGACAAACCGACACAAATCTGGGGGTTCGATATAGAACGGGTAAATCGTCGCAAGAGCGAGGTTACGGTGTGGAAGCAGTTGACACAAGCCGGTGTGGTTACGCGGATGTCAGATTTAGGGCATATCGTTGGTATTCACGGAATTAAGACGGGGAAAAATTTTGAAATCACCCCTTATGCTTTAGGGGGTGCAGCGGGCACTACCGATGCAGACATTTCTCGCCAACTTGGAACAGGGGTGGATGTTCAATACAGCCTGACGAGCGCATTGAAAGCGAACATCACTGTCAACCCCGATTTTGCCCAAGTTGAAGCAGATCAGTTGGAGATCAACCTGACTCGGTTTCCGACGCGTTTTCCAGAGAAACGCCCGTTTTTCGTTGAAGGGAACAGCTTTTTTGAAACGCCTTATGACTTGATGTTTAGTCGTCGTATCGGGAGTCGTGGGAATATTCTTTGGGGTAGCAAACTCACCGGGAAAGTAGGAAACTATTCCATCGGCGTTTTGGGCAATCAAACCGGTGAGTTCGGTTTCTCTGAGAACGTTTCGTCCGAAAAAGAGGACGCGTGGTTTTCTGCTATCCGCGTTAAACGCGACATCCTCAAACGCTCAAACGTTGGGATCCTATTTGTGAACAAGGAACAACCCGGAAACGATAATTGGCAGCACAGCAGAGTCGGCGGCATTGATATGAATCTTGCGCTCGGCAAAACTTATCACCTTACCGGGCAGTACGCCGGTAGTTTCCATCTCGGAGAGGACACAGATAACGTCGCATATACCGTTGACTTCGCACAGCGGAATTACCTCTGGAGCAGTAGTATCGGATTTGAACGGATCGCACCGCACTTTGAGATTAACCAGACAGGATTCTTACGGAAAGAACGGAACCGAGGTTGGCAACG
>JAGFCB010000264.1 GCA_022394775.1 Candidatus Poribacteria bacterium | reverse complement strand
CTCGCTTATTGTAGAGTTTCCGATGTGTCTCCGCTTGCGGGACTTGTGAATCTTCGGGTATTAAAGCTGCACCACAATTTGACGAGAGATTTCACACCGCTTTTAGGACTCAAGAATCTTACGGACTTTGATAACGGTGGTATCTGTGAGATTGCCCCGCTTCCACCACCTGTTACCGAACGCATTGTGAATAAAACCTTCCCTTCAATAGCATTGCCACCGCATAGTCTTTACAATACAGCCCCTGTAAGACGACTGACTTATTGGGACGACCCTGATATTTACTATGATGTTGCAACCAAACACAATATGCACCATTACGCGCATCGTTTCGGTTTACGGTGGCAGTTGACCCCCATAGAACCTACCGAGGGTTTAGCTGCTCGACTTTCCGGACATCCTGAACACGTAATGAACGAATACCAAAAATACGCCCAGCGAAATCCGAATATGCTATTCCTCCCAACAGTAGCGATCGGCATTTACGGAGGATTGGATGCTTTCCCTCCAGATTCAGATTTTTGGCTGAGAGATGCCAATGGGCAAATCATCAAAAATGAGGTGCCTTGGGATGAATACACCATTGACATCCTAAATCCAGAAGTCCAACAACTCGTCATAGAACAAGTTGTGGGCATTGCGGAATGTGGATACTTTAATGGGGTTATGTTCGATACGTGGGCACCTTACCATATTGGTGTCTATGGGAAGCATTTCAACATTGGAGAAGAAGAAGTTATAGCGGCATATATAAAAATCTTAAAAGGCATACGGGCGCGTGTCCGAGATGACTTCCTTATACTCGTCAATAGGAACCGGAAAAAATCGCCACGCTATGCGGAGTGGATCAACGGGAGTCACATGGAAACAGCCCCGGACCATCCCGGAGGGTATACGCATGAGAGACTTATGACGATTGAAGATTCGCTACTCTGGAATGAGGAGCATCTGCGTGAACCCAGAATCAATATATTACACGGAGAAGGTGTAAATCAACCTATCGATGGTCCTGATAATCTCTGTTGGATGCGGGTCTTTACAACGCTATCTCTCACACATTCCGATGGCTATTGCATTTTCATAGCACCAGTGCCGGGTGAATATAAAGAAGTTCCTGACGGCGGACATATCTGGTATGATTTCTGGAATATCGATCTCGGTAGACCCGTCGGTGGTGCTGAAACAAAAGGGCAACTCTACGACAACCGAAACGGCATCTTCATTCGCGAGTTCACCAATGGTTGGGCAGTCTATAACCGCAGTGGACAGGAGCAAAGGATCCAACTTCCCATGCAAGCCACCGGTGTCGAAAGTGGTATCACAAGCAGAACCCATACACTCCCCGATTTAGATGGCGAAATGTATCTGAAGCAGGAAACTGGCACATCTGCAGATGTCAACAGCGATGGTGTTGTGAATATCCAAGACTTAGTGATTGTAGCAAATGCGCTTGGCAAAGCAGAACCTGATCTCAACGGTGATGGCGTTGTGAATATTCTGGATTTAGTCATCGTTGCAAATGCATTCGGAAACTAAGAAAAATAGGCTACCTACTTGTCTACTATAATCAAACCTACACACGATTTTATATAACGTGAGTTTGATAATTAAACGTGGGTTAAAGAATAAAATACAGATATGGACGTAGGTGTTTTTGCTTGGGTGTTTCCCATAGATTGAGCGGTAAAACCACAAGCCTATTTTCGCTATACGCAGCGTTCGGTTCTTCAATGAACCGTTCAGGGAGTAGGTGTAGCGAAACCCAACATCCCAAACGGTGTCGGCGTCATAATGCGTTGGGTTTCACTCGGTTTTAGGTGATTTCAGGTTTCTCGGTTACTTGAAAACTCTGTGCTGTGTGCGATTTTTAATAGGTATCCGTTCAACCTAAGGGGAACACCCCAGCAAAAACACCTACGGAACGTTTCAATTTTTATTTTCAAACTCACGTTATAGATTTCTGTTCCTAATTAGCATCTCAGAGCTATAGCTCGTAATGAAATGAAGAGCGGATCTACGGAGAAGCGCGTTAAGTTTCAAATC
>JAGFCB010000095.1 GCA_022394775.1 Candidatus Poribacteria bacterium | reverse complement strand
TTTAGAGGATACTGTTCACTATTTTCTTTGATGTTTTTTGTTGCTTCCGGTTGTGCGTCTGTATTTTGATCTGTATCCTGATGTGCCCATACTTCCTCTGCTGGCATTTCTAAATCTATTAGGACTTACGCAAATTGCGTAAATGTAGGACATTTGGACGCAAAAAGCAGTAATTTCTTTGACTACAAAACCCTATATCTGCCTACATCCCATAAGCACTTATGAACTATCCTCAATTATTTACAATATAATTCTTTTCCTCAAGCGAGATGTGGAACATTCCGCGGTGTTTGGTGGCGACATAAAGTTTGTCGCGATCGACGACAAGCGATAGTACCTGACCCGGCACTCCCGGCGAAATCCGTTTCCACTTGTCATGAACATCTAAGCGATAGACTCCTGTATCGCCGGCACCGTAGATCGTGGTGCCGTCCACAGCGAACCTATCTATAACGACAGTATCGGCGATGACGCGCCAGTGTTTCCCGGTTTTTGATGCCAAAACGCCGCTGTCCGTCGCGATGTAAACCGTTGACCCCACAAACGCAATCTCCTTGAAACAGGTGAAGTGAAATGGGAGGTTCGGCGTAATGTCTCTCCAACTGCTTCCGGCATCCTGCGATTGGAACAACTTGCCGTCCCGTTTGCCGACGTAGACGGTCTCGCCTGAAATGGCTAACCTGAACCCGCATTTCAAATCGGCTTCGGGCTGCTCACCGGTATCGAGCAATCCGGTGTCTTTCCACTCCACATCGCCCGGTTTCCATTTGAAAAGCTGGCGTTTGTATTCTGCGTAAAGCGTCCCGCGATTGACGACAAACGCCCCAATTCCTTCATGTTCTCTACGATGTAAGGTTTCTAACAGGTTATTGTCTCCTTCATGACTTCCAGATAAGTGAACCTGTTCAATATATTCACTATCTGCCAACAACTCAATGAATGAAACATCTGCTTCACCTTGAACCGGAATAAGGGCATCACCATCCGCTGACAAACGGAAGACGCGTAGATTGTCTTTTTCAGGTGAAATTATGTAGAAAATATTGCCAGCAATCGCCAATCGTGACTCGGTAGAGAAATGAAGATGAGATTGTCCTGCTTTGACCGGTTTGTGTTCATAAGTGTTCGCATCAACCGGAACAGGTTTCCACGACTCACCGCTATCTATCGACTGCACAATTTCACCCCCAGTATGCGCGTAGAGGCTGTCATTGACCGAGACCAGATCCAATATTCTGGTTCCGACCATTCCACCCATGAAGAGATGCCACGATTCACCGGCATCGGTTGTGCGGTAGATACCAGTCGGACTTGTTTTGTAAAAGGTATTCTCGTTGACTACTACGGATGGAAAAGCACTGAGTATAGACGGATTCATGTCAAATCCAAGGTCTGTCCACGTCTGCCCACCATCTCTTGATCGGAATCGAGTAAAGCCTTGTGCTAAGATCGTCTTACCAGCAATTAACAAACTTATCCCGGAGGGTGCTATTATACCCGTAGGTGTTATCTCAACCCAAGATGCTCCTAAGTCAGTTGAGTGGAAAATTCTGCTCAAACGCAAATTGTTGTCATAAATCATTTGTGCTATTTCCGTTGGTTCTGATCCAGTCTGTTGTAAGGTAAGAGAACCATGACCTGTTCCGACATAGAGATTGTTTTCAGAAACCACCAAGGCGTAAATAGATCCGGGCACATCCACAAGCAAACGTTCCCATGCGCCTGAATCATCAAGTCGGTAGAGCCCTTTGTCTGTGCCTGCAAATACCGTGTCTCCAATTGTTGCCATTGTGGAAATCGTTTTACCCTTCAATCCATTGTCAAGGAGGATCCACTGCTTACCAGCATCCGTAGCGCGGAACACACCTTTATTTCGAATCGCGAGATACATCGTAATTCCCGAATCGGTTCCTTGTATTCCATCCACAATAACAAATCCGATGGCATTTCCTTCAGGCCGTGTGAAAAATGTGTTCCATGTCTCACCGTTATCGGTTGAGGCAAAGACTTTATCAGTAGCGGCAATATAGAGCGTCCCTTGATGCTCTGTCATAGGAACCCGCACTCCTTTGGTCGAAGCGTTAACGTCAACCGGTACCCACGCCGTCGCGTTTGCTGCCAACCTATAGGCACCTGTTGGTGAGAAGGCGTAAAGCATCCCTTCAGATGTCGCAAATATATCAAACACGGGACCCCCTTGCGGACTGGTTGCTTGTGTCCATTGCGCCGCGGAGGGGCTGAGCGATTCACCCTGTGCATTAGCGGCTAAGACTGATTCAGAAACTTGCACGCCAGTATTGCTGCTCTGGTGGGTTGTATCGGCGCGCCCTGCTTGATTTCGTACCGCCGGTTTCGCGTCAATATTGAGAACGACAGGTGCGTCAACGATTTCAATTGTCGGTTCAGATTGTGCTTCAAAACTATACGGCTTTTGAAAGCGGACGAGGTACTGGTTGCTTGCACTTAATAGCAGCAGTACGAAAACTGCCGCCGCGCCGAAAGCCATCCACGGCAGGAACGGTTTGCCTGTTGGAGAAGAAGTCAACTTCACATCAGAAATTTTCCGAGCGATGTTCTCTGTGAGACCATCAGGTAACCGGACACCTCCAAGAGTCTCTTGAACTAAGAGTTCCTCCTCTTTTTTTAGTCGCTTTCGCGCCCGGTGGAGTCGGCTGGTGACCGTGTTGACGGACACACCCAAAAAGTTTCCGATTTCCTTCGCTGTCATTTCGCCGAGGTAGTAGAGCGTCATGACGGTGCGCTCGCTCTCCGGCAGTTTTGATAGCAGTATTTTGACAATTTTATGGCGACGTTCGCTCCCTGCTTTTTCGTTCTGATCAGATACATAACGGTCATAAGACATGCTTTGTATTTCTAACACGGAGATATCCTCTATTGATTCTATTACGGATTTGTTCTTGTTATTCCAATTCTTACAAAGTCTACTTGCGGTGACATAGAGCCATCCAGCAAACTGATTGGGATTCTTGAGCGTTGAGAGTTTCTTGTATACTTGGAGAAAAACGTCTTGCGTAATATCTTCGGCAAAGTGAAAGTCGCCAATCTTCCGCCATGCAAGGGCGTGAACACTCTTCTGATATTTTTGGACTAAAGCAGTGAATGCTTCATCGTCGCCTGACAGGACCTTATGGATGAGTTGAACATCATCATTTATCATCGGAATTCTCCTTCGTGAATGAACAGATTTGGCTATGTTGGCATGCTTTCCAATTTAGTTGGACGATGTATCGGTATAAGCGGGATTTTTGCTTTAGTATACCAGATACAATAGCAATTAGTCAGCAGTTTCTATTCTATAAAGATGTCGCTTGTGCGAATCCATTGACCCGATCAAGGATATCAGCCACCGAGTGCCTATCTTTCCCAATGTGCATAACCATTTGGAATAACATGAAAACAGTCTGCATCGAGAACATGTTGCGCGTAGAAATCTTTGATAGAGTGAGTTGGCGTTATGAAAGCGTCGTGTTCGTTCATTGCAGCATAAATCCATAGGATAGAATCAATCATTGACCCGCCGTGTCCACGGGGTGAGCCGAGCCGGCTTATCACGGGAACTCCCGATGAAAATAGATGCAGTGGCATCTGCTCCACCATGTCCAACGGGATCATGGGCATGAAAATCCCATCAATTTGGTTTTGCTGAAGTTGAAATAAGAAGTTATGTCTTGAGGTGCCTCCGGAAATGGTGTAAACCCCGTCTGAAACGATCTCCGATTTTGAGTCATAGAAAAAAGATCTGCGTACTTAGATAGTGCGCTAAGAATTTCTTTAGATGCAAGACGGTATCCACTCCTAACGTATGTTTTATCTGATGTCCACATTTCAATAGGACCTGCGACAAAGATTCTGAGGCGATTTTTCTTTTTCAGCATTTCTCGCCCTGTATCTCCAACAAGAAGCCCCATTTCCTCAAAGCCCCGTAACTGTTCAAAGGCTTGATAGATGCGGTCAGGCGTATACCTTTTAGATAGGGCTTCGAGAATTTCATCCTCCGTTGATTCCGGACACAGTTGCAGTATCTCCCAAATCAAATCGTCGGTTTCCAATACCTGTCCTACGTCTAAGTCAACGATGAAACACTGATCTTGACGTGTAAACTGATGCAAACGATGAATCGGTTTTGGACATTGAAATAAGTGTTGTATCAAAGTCATAGTGTGTTCACCCGCATAAATTTTTAATCTGCTCCTTGTTTAAGTCTGCTCCAGAGGATTGCCTTCTGGTTATTTCTCAGAGAGACATCAAAGAATCCTTCGGGTGCCCATGTTGGATACGAATTACTTGACATATCTATTTCCCCGATAAGAATAGATTTCTCACGCCCGTTACCTATCGCTTCTATCACATAAATGTCAGCAAACTGGAACGGCTGTGGATCATCTGAAAAAACATAAGCGATCCATTTACTATCAGGTGACCAAGCAGGATAATAAATAGCCGGATTCGGAAAGCCCAATATCTTCATTGGTTTCAGTATGGGGCCACCTTGAGTGAGTTGGCGAAAGTTTTTGCCATCTATGTCAATGGTACATAGGTGCATTCGCTTCTCATCACGAATATGAAGACCGAAAGCAATCTGTTTGCCATCGGGCGACCAGGCACACTCACCATGAAATACACCGTTGATCATTTGTACCGCTTTGTCGTCAAGTCGTCTCAATCTTTTCCCATTGACATCCATTATATAGATGCCTTTCCTTTCACCCCTATCATAGGAAACAAATGCTATCCATTGACTGTCAGGAGACCAAGTGGGCCGCCCGTTTTTTCCGCGGTCGGTCAATCGCCTCAGATTTGTGCCATCGATATCCATTCTGTAGATGTCCGCGTTCTGTTCGTGGATGCCAGAAACAAACGCAATCCATTTGCCATTAGGTGACCAAGCGGGGAAATAATCATCAACTAAATTGTGTGTCAGTTGACGGCGTTCCTTTGTTCTGGTGTTTATCACGTAGATATCTGAGTTCCCATCTAAGCTGTAGGTATATGCTAAGAAGCGATCGTCAGGCGACCACGTTGGCTCGGACTCACGTGCCGGATCATTTGTGAGTCTACGGAGGTTTTCATCATTTTTGTTTAGGATATAGATATCAGTGTTCCCTATTCGAGTGGAAGCAAATGCTATAGTTCCAAACTCAGCGGCTTGTGTCGAAGTATTTATAAAAAATGGACTATAACCAAACATTAGCACAATCCCAAGCATTTTACACGCAAGATTCCGTTTTATCAAAACGGGGAGAGTATCAATCGTTGAAAACTTCATAGTAAGCTCCTTAGAAAAAATACTGAAAGGTCGGTCCCGCTGAAGAAACAGCAGGACCGACTACAATAGATGGGTTGATGAGCTTAGTGACCAACGCACTCTGAGTGCCAGTCACCCATACACATATTAACAAACGGAGACCAGTCATCACACCAAAATAGACAGACTTCTCCCTCATCGCAATCAAAATCCCAGAAACAGTTAAAATGTGCCTGAGCGTCGGTGGGGGACATTGCTTGTGCTAACAATAAACTTCCACTTGCGATACCTACTGCGAGCGGTGCCTTGACACTTACACGTCCTTGCTCGGATTCGAGGAAGTCTCGGAACTTATCGCGTTGGAATCTCCGGGTGAGAAGATACCGAACCAATAGAATGCGAAGGCGATGAGTCCGCTCCCGAAGAAAAGTGCTAAGATGTAGAGCGGCGTTGTTGTGCCGAGATACCACGCCATCAGCTGGCTCAGCGTCCCGCCGTAAAGGCGTCCGAGCGAACAGAAGTTGCGGATCTTCTGTGTCTTCAGATCTGTCCAACTCGCATAACAGCAGAAGATAAGGCCTAAAAAAATCAGAAAGTATTCGTAAATTGACATCTATAACAAAAACCTTTCGTTTATCGGACGCGATGGTATTCTACTGCACGCGGATATAAGTCTGCACGGGTTCCAAGGCGTGATTCGAGTGTTTTTTCAAAATCAGTGTATAACATTCAGATCTCTTTTTTATTTTTCTGTTTGTTTGAGTTTCCCCCAGAGGGTTGTCTGCTTCTCCAAATTCGGTGATACTGAGAGAAATCCCTCTGGTAGCCACTCAAGACTACTGGATACTACCTCTCTTGTCGCCTCAATCGGATCTCCGCCCCCAACATCTGCCGTGTTTGCAACACAAATGACCGAGTTAGCAAAAAACTCTTCTGCCAGAACCAATTGCCCCTCGAGAGGTTTTTCTGGCGGTTGAACTAAAACATAGGCGATCCATCTTCCACTCGGTGACCAAACAGGTTCCAAGATAGCTACGGGCCCTTTATACAACCGAGTGAGTTGGCGCATGTTTTTCCCATCTACGTCAATACTGAAAAGAGCTGTGCCCCCAACAGCACCCCCTCGTGGGACAAAAGTAATTTTTTTACCGTCAGGGGACCACACACATCCAGTAGAAGATGTTTCTGTGAGGTGCTGCATCCGTTTCCCCTCAGCACTCATCGTATAAAGAGAGGATTTTGAAACAAAAGCGATCCATCGACTATCTGGGGACCAATCTGGTCTTTTGCAGCCTCCTCGATTCGTCAGTCGCTTCATATTCTCTCCATTCGCGTCCATTCTGTAGAGGTCTACCTCTCCTGCGCGATTTGAGGCGAATGCGATCCATTTTCCATTCGGGGACCACGCGGGCCACCAATCCTTCCCAGCATCGGAGGTCAACTGAAGGAGTATGTTCGTTTTCACATCCATTATATAAATATCGGGATCCCCATTTCGATTGGAACTATAGGCAATTGAGTGTCCGTCAGGAGCCCAAGTGAAGTGGGCAATGGATCCTTCTAACATGAGTCTTTGAAGGAATTCGCCTTGGGTATTTATGAGTTGGATAGAACGCCCCCTGTCTTTTCTTGTAACAAAAGAGATGACATCCCTTTCAATCGTCCAACCGTTACTAATAAACAGACTGCTATTTAGCAGGAACGCGATTCCTAACACCACATAAGGGCGGGTGCGTTTCATATCAACAAATCCCTCCTAAGATTTCTGGCACGGTTTGTTGAAGGTCAGTCCCGCTTTAAAAGAGCAGGACTGACCGACGTGGATGAGTTCAATTACGGTGGAACTATGCAAGCGGTATATACAACATGAGTTGGACCCGGCTCATGGTCTATAATCCAAAGCGCACAGACCTCGTCATCTTCGCATTCCCAGTTCCACACACATGTAACGTTGCTGAAATCCCACTCTTCCTCAACTGCCTGAGCAGGAGAGGGGACCATTGTCTGTGCTAACAATACACTCCCTGTCGCTATACCTAGCGCAAGGGGTGCCTTAGCACTGACGCGTCCCTCTTCGGATTTGAGGAAGCTGCTGATTTTACTGCGGATGTTCTTCTTTATGTATAGGTTTCTCCTTTCTACTGGTGCTCCTGTCCAGTGGGGTTGGTTTCCCTATTATTGTCAGGAAACCCATTTCCGGCGCGAGTTGTCTCGCAAACAGGAATAGAGCTCTCCTGCTGGAAATGCTTGAAAACGGATGCGACTTCAGCGGATGTGTGCCCTTGAGCCAATACTTCCGCTAAAGCCGTTTCAAGGTGATCATATCTGTTCGTTTCCAACCGATACACGCTGGACCTTAGCGTTCCTGTGTCAGGTTCATACCGGCGGCAGAAGATCGGTGGGAACAGTGCGCGCGCTGGCCGGAGATTGTCTGTCCTTCGTTGAAAGCCTTCCTCAAATACTTGGATGAGTACTTGTGCAGCGTTTTTTCGGGTATATCGCTGGACGATCTCTTTCGCGAAACCTTGGCATTGGGTGCGTGCATCGGAAGGTTGTAGCCACTTGTTTATCATCTCTGAGAGTTTCACCATTGGCACGTGGAAATTGCCGAAGTGATCCCATTCTGCCTCTATAGCGACCCCGGCACCTATAACCTCACGGGGCATCCCGTATTTCGTCATTGCGATGCAGGGGGTACCGTACGCCATCGCCTCTAAGACGATCGGGAGCGGCGTGCCTGGCATCGCGGGGAAGCACACAAGGTCGAGTGCCTGAAAGAATACCGGTAAAACGGCACGGGTTTCCTCATCATCGGCATTGAAGATGATGGTATTCTCTGGTGGATGTTGATAGTGCTGCGCTAACATTGCATCGTAGACGAAGATAGCGAGGTGCGGGTTGGTTCGCGCAAATTCAGAAATCCACGCAGCACCGCGATTTGGTTCAAATCCAGAGATCAGCCCAACAGCTGGTTGCTTAACAAACATCGGTTTGTCAAAGATGGTGGCAGTGTGCTGCTTTGTCAATGCCTTATCGCTGGTTAGTTCAACGATGTCTATGCCGTCGGGAATCACTCGCACGTTCTCCACGGGCGCGCCCAATTCAGCGAGCCACGCTTTCATCCATGAGGCTTTGACGACGAGTGTATCTTTTGAACTTTGGAACGCACAGAGCGTCAGGAGTGTCCTTAGCAAAACGTGTTGCAGCCTCCGGTCCCCTTCTATGCAGTGGACGATTGGGACATCGGGGATCCGATAGTATGACAGATCGTCCGTGAGGAATTGTGAAAGGAGCAGGATACCATCGTAGCCATCCATGGCGTACCAAGGGGGCATCAGGGTGTCGCTTTTCGCTCTACTTATATTCCGAACGCGAACCTCGTCGAGATCCGGAACGTCTTCTTTCTCCTCTTCGGGAAAAGCTAAGGTTTCCAACTCGGCGAACTCGGCGAGGTGCTTCAAAGACTGATAGCGGTTGAGATTCGTGATGTAGTCTAACGCCGATTTCTCCTTGGTAAAATGAAAGGGGACCAGCAACTTGGGCTTCCGATCTGTGTAAGGGTGAAGTGACCTCGCTGCTAGGTTCTCGACCGTTGGCTGCAGGAGTAAATCCTGTTTTCCAAGTCGTTCCAGGCGTTCAATTCCATCAAAAATAGCGGTTAGTTTGTATTCTTTTTTCAGTGCCTCTACGATCTGATGGCGCGTCTGCGATTCATAACGCGACAGAATCTCCCATTCTACGTCATTTATTTGAACGATGTCGCCGGTTTCAAGGTCCACAACATATTTTTGATCGTCTTGTTCAAATTTATGATGCTGTTTTAATCGGTAACGCGTGCGAGATAACATAATTTTGCTCCTATTTTTTAGTTATCGGTCGTCAGTTGTCAGTTAAGAGACATGTTGTGGCAGTCCCAAACCGATAACTGCCACAAGGACCCTCTTAACCGATGACCGATAACTGACAACCATTCCTCAAGCCGTTCCATCGATTAAGCTGCGAACCCTTTTGAGGGTTGTCCTTGCTTGCGTTTCGTCTGGAATGAGCGCGGCGAGAATTGCCTCTGCTTCTCTCGCCGTATGGTTTTTCAAGATACTCAGTGTCACGCCATCTTCAACGCGCAGCGGATACACTGCATCCAACATCAGACACCGCTCGTAATGTGCATTCATACTCAACACGAGTGCCCTGTATTTTAGTCTCTGCTTGGCTTCCTGTTCTATGGGTGGTATCGGTGCGAACACATTTAAGAGTCTGTTCGGATTGGCGAGTTTCTTTTTCTGGTGAAGCCCTTCAAATAACTGAACAATCCGGCGTGCGGTCTTATCCCAGGTGAACAGGAGTGCCCGTTGTCTCGCATTCTCGGAAAACGCCTGCCACATTTCTGCGTTATTCAACAGCGTGTTAATCTTCTCGGAAAAATCCACCGGGCACGGATAACTCACGAGTGTTGCTACGTCATGATTAAAATTCTCGGCATCGGCGACTAAACCGGCATCCCCGGTAACTGATGGCACACCATCGAAGTTCGGGACGATGGGCGGTACCCCACACGCCATCGCTTCTAGCACCGTCAACCCGAATGTTTCTTCACCGGACATTGACATAAAACAATAGACATCGAACGCGTTGTAGATGAGCGGTAACCTCTCACGTGGATGGAAGCCGACATAAACGAGATTGTCTGGGAGTTTTCGTGAGGCGTACCTGCCCATATTCGGTCCTGCGATCAGAAAGATCAGGTACGGATTCAGTTCTGCCAACTTCAAGTAGACAGACGCACCTTTTTCCGACTGTACTCGCGAAAGATAGCCGACGGTCGGGACGGCTTCAATTCGGTCATCTCCGACCTCTGCAGCGATTTCTCGTTTCGCGACCATTTTCTCCATCGGCTTAAAGAGCGTGGCATCAACACCGTTCGGTAAGGTGTTGAAGAAACTCGGATCCCAGACGTACTGCGAATAAAAGTCGCGGACGTAATCTGAGGGTGCTGTAAACCCGTCATAATCTCGCATAGCGGCATAGTGTCGGAGCATCGAATTGATCGCCTGCCCACCGTGCCCGCGCGGCGCGTGATTCTGGACGAGAATCGGCGGGAATTCGGGATGCCGGTAGAATGGCAGAAGCCATCGATCATGCTCCTGATGCAAGGTGAGGATGCCGTAGTAGGTCTCCGCGATCTTTGACCGAAGACGGACCAGGTCTCCAATGCCGATATCGACTTCATATACTCCGTTTGCGATCTTCCGGTTTCGGGAACCTGTAAAGTGGAGATCGGCGTATTTCGTGAGATGCTGAATCATGTGAGCAAGTGCTATGTTCGTGCCAGCGGATAACGTTTCAATGTCGAAAAATGAATTTATATTGATGCCGGGTATCACGACAAGCAGCTTCCGCCACTTACTTTCCGTTGCGAGACTCCGTTCTAAGTCCTCACCGCGGTTGAATAGTAAACCTTCTCTCTCAAGTTCGGCGAATCTTTCAAATGCTTCGGAGATGTTGTTCTCTTCGTAAGAGGTGCTCAGCGTCTCGACGATTGCATCATCGGTTTGCGTTTCTGCGAGTTTTAGGATGTCCAGCATCACAGTTGAGAGTTCAACGACGCGTGCTTTGTCGAGGTCGGCGGCATAGGGGACACCCTCTTCTTCAAAGAGATGAAGTTGGTGCAATATTTTGGGAAAACCAATCAATTTTTACTTTTACCTTCCATTTTTAATAGAATTTCGCAATCTATAATATATTAAGACAAAATTTTTTTGCGATTTCGTGCATAAAATGCAAAAAATGTCATATTTATTTTCATTTTTTACTTCACAGAACGCATTATCGCATCTCATCTGCCCAGAGAACCCTTATACTACAAAGGCTTAGAACGCTTTTTTGATGTAATTCTGAAAAGATAAAAAAATTTATTTTTTTATCTAAAACGCAAATATGACATTTTATGCACGAAATCGCAAAAAAATTTTGTCTTTAATAGTTTTAAGAACGCATCATGTTAATTTGACAAATACGGTTTGGTTTATCGGAAAGGAGAAGGTTATGTTTAGAAAAGCACTTATAGCCTTTAGTTTGAAAGGGCAAGTTTACAACCTCGCCAGCGGAAACCTTAAGGATGTTTACTGAAAGCGAAGTGCTGTCGTTTAAATCTGGACAGGCAGGGGATTGGTGGGTGGCAACTCTGTGCTACTTACACTTTTCATTTTTAATGGACTTGGTGGTAGATGACGACGATGACGCTGATTTTCCGATTCCATGTGACAAGGTAAAGGAAGGCTGGAAGCATGGAAGGCAAGTTTTTCCAATCTTGTGACCTTCCACGCATCCACTCACGCAAGCAAACAAGGGATTGTGTATAACTCTAAATTCTATAAACGGACTATAATCCTGAAAATCCGCTAATCCTGTGAATCCTGATTCAGACAATTGAAACTTTAATCCGTCTCCACGCCGGACATCTGTTCTAACGCTAACATCAGAGCCTGTGTGCCTAACCTACCGTGTCCTTGTGCTTGCACCGCTGTGTAGAGCTGATGCACCAACGCCAGTCCGGGTAGACTTAGATTCATCTTGCGCGCCTCATCTAAAGCGATGCTCATGTCTTTGATGAAATGCTCTACGAAGAAGCCGGGATCGAAGTTCCGTTGTAGCACGCGCGGCGCGAGGTTATCCAGAGACCAACAAGCCGCTGCACCCCCACTAATTGATGACAGCATTGTCTCCAAATCCAAACCGGCTTTGTGACCGTAGATTAACCCTTCACAGACCCCGATCATTGTGCCAGAGATTGTAATCTGGTTACACATTTTAGTGTGTTGTCCCGCGCCTGCGCCACCTTGGTGAACGATATTCTTCCCCATCGCTTCAAAGAGCGGCATCACGGCTTGCACTGCGTCTTCGTCACCGCCTACCATGATAGAGAGACGGGCTTCTTTTGCCCCGACATCGCCGCCTGAGACGGGCGCATCTACCGATGCGACATTTTGGGACTGTGCAGCGGCGTAAATCTCTTGTGCCAGCGAGGGTTCCGTTGTCGTCATATCGACGATGATACTTCCCTGTTTCGCGCCCTTTAAGATGCCGTTCTCGCCGAGATAGACTTCGCGCACATCGGGTGGAAACCCGACAATTGTAAAAACAATATCAGAAGCCGCTGCGACTGCACTGGGAGAGTCTGCCCATTCTGCGCCTGCTTCCAAGAGTGGATCTGCCTTCGCTTTTGTGCGGTTGTAGACGGTCATCTCATATCCCAAGTCCATCAGATGTTGGCACATCCAGCGTCCCATCACGCCTGTGCCGATCCAACCGAGTTTCGTCGTTGTAGGTTCAATTTTCATAATATTCCTTTCTTGTACCCATTTGATCCGTTAAATCAGGACTTGCGCATTTTCGATGATAACTTACCTACCACGCACTGCAGGCGAGGTTTAAAACCCTGCAGAAATACCCAAGCAAAAACCCTGCAAGGGGGCTGCGTAAGTCCTATAAATTTCGGATGAAACGGGATAGATCTTATGACATAGTATCGTTCGCTACGTCCTTTTGTTACTTCTAAAATCTTTGGCGACTTGTAAACTGCTTATGATACCGCCAACAACGACGGCACAGTAGATACTAAAGAATCGCGTCAGTAATACGAAGAGGGGTATTAATTTTTTGGCAATCAAATTCTCCATGAGTCCGACGGTTACAACCTCTGCGACACCGCTTGCGCCCGGACTTGGTGCGAACAACACAACAAAGTTGAGTACCAACCCCGTAACACAGAGTTCCCAGAGTGTTGTGTCGCCGTTGAGTGCTTGGACGATTATGTAGCTGCCGACGATTCGTGCACCCATAAAACCACAAGTTAGGGGTATGCTCAACGCGCACGTCCATTTATGGTCCCGGAGGAACATCATCGCAAACGTTTTATGTTCAGTTGTCAGTTGCTCCACTTTTAATGTAGCGCGTTCAAGAATAGGTGCGAGGCGAGCGAATCTTCGTTGTGCGGCATTGCAGAGCCAGTGAAAGAGACGGAAGACGATTTCTGGCTTGAAAAGCAACAAAATGAACGATACGAACACCAGACCGAACATCAGAAAACTGAATAGATTTACCCATGTAATTCCTTTCGGTAGGAAAGGTGGATCCAACCAGAGAATCGCGCCTGCACAAAGGATAAGGCTGACGAGTGTTGCGAGAAAGCAGATGATACCTGATGTTATTGCCCCTGATAGCGGGACACCTGCGCGTGCGTAGATGTAGAGATGACCGACGCCACCCGTCTGGAAAGGGGTGATGGCTGAAACACAGAGGGTCGCTAAATTCGCACGGAGGCTGTCCCGGAACCGAATTGCCGGCATCACCTTCCGAATAAAGATATGAAACCGAAGTGCTCCGAACAGCCAATCAGCAAACATACATAGGCAAGCACCGAGGAGCATCTCAATCCGCATCTCGCGAAAAACTTGCTTTAGGTCTTGACTACCACTCCATAAAAAACTAAGGAATAACCCTGCGAATGTGCACACGATAAAAACAAGTGTGCCACGAACCACGTTTTCGCGGTTCAAGAATTCCTGCATTGCCAGTGAAATCTCCTTTGTTGGGAATTAACTTGTTCCCTACTCGGCAACGAGTGTCAACGTTAAACTAATATCCATTGGCATTGCCGAGTGTGTCAATGCCCCAACAGAGATGAAATCTACACCGGTAGCTGCCACAGTTTTTACGCTGTCAAGTGTAATCCCACCAGAGGCTTCTGTTATTGCTCGGTCTCCTATCTCTTGAACAACGCGTTGCATGGTGCCCGGGGGCATATTGTCGAGGAGTAAAATATCCGCCCCAACTTTCAGTGCTTCGTCAATCTGTTCAACAGTTTCGACTTCAACCTCAATTTTTGCTGTGTGTGGGACAACTTGTCGTGCCTGTTGGACAGCGTTGGTGATACCGCCCGCTGCGACGATGTGGTTATCCTTGATGAGTACACCGTCGTAAAGACCGAAGCGGTGGTTTTGTGCGCCCCCAATGCGCACAGCGTATTTTTGAACGGCTCGCCATCCGGCTGCAGTTTTCCGGGTGTCCACGATTTTAGTATCGTAATCAGCCACCGCTGCCACAAATTGTGCGGTGAACGTCGCTATCCCGGAGAGGCGTTGCAAAAAGTTTAGAGCTGTCCGCTCACCGATCAGGATACTTTTGGCACTCCCTTGAACCTCGGCGATGGGGGTGCTTATGTTTACAGTATCACCGTCGTTGACAAGTCTGCGGAATGTTAATGTCGAATCCAGTTTTTCAAATACACGCTCGGCTACCGGTAGCCCCGCGACAATACCCTCACTTTTCGCAAGGAGCGTCCCTACCCCTTTTTGTGTGGATGGGACTGTTGCGTCTGTTGTGATATCGCCGATACCGATGTCCTCTTCAAAGGCGAGTTCGATTAAGGAGTCTAATGAACGCAGGTTCAGCATATTTAATGGTTGTCAGTTATCAGTTCTCGGTTATCAGTAAGATGGCTGACGGAAACCGTTTCACTGATAACTGACGACTATGGGACTAATATCTTTCCAGATAGGGTGTTAGGAACTTCTTCGCGTCTTCTGTGACATCCCATGCGTTGGGCCAGAAACAGAGATCGATAGAGAACCAATCGCCATCGTAACCTGTTTCGTCCATGATGACAGGGATAATAGCGTCGAAGTCGAGCACGCCGTCTCCGAAGGGGGCATGCGTACTTGTTTCATCGCCGTGGAGCGTGTTATCGGAATCGATGAGGTGGAAATGTCCGATTTCGCCTTTCAGCTGCCGTGCGAGATCAATGACACCATTATCGCCGAGCGTCTCTTTTTCTCCGCGCTGTCGGGAACCGACAACGGCGCACATCTGGGCGTGGCATGTATCAAACATCACTTTGAAATTCGGATGATCGACAGCCTTTGGCATATTAATAATGTCGCTGGGTTTGTTGAACATAAATCCGGGTTCAAATTCCCAGAGCATTAATACGCCGTGATCTTCAGCGACTTGGGCGCAGCGTCTCCAGACGGAAACGATCCGATCCCATGCTTTCTCCCACTCAACCCCCGGGATTCCCTCTTCGGGATCATTTACTGTATCTACTCGGATAGCAGGCGATCCAAGGTCCAGGGCGAGTTGGAGATTCTCTTTGAACAGTTTGAAGTACTTATCGTCCTCTTGCGCCTCGTCTGTGGCAGGCCCGGGATGCGACCAGAAGTCTGCAGCTAAGCCAGAGACTTCCAAGCCGTAATAGGAGATTAGACCTTTAACGGCATCCCGATCACTTTTCATCGGATAGTCGTTAATATCAATGTGCGGTTTGAATGCCCCGATTTCAACGCCGTCGAATTCCAGTTCGCTGAGACGCTTGACGACATCATCAAACGGGACCGGGTTATCTTCATAAGGGCCAAATGCGTAAGCCCAACTTCCAATTGACAATTTTTTTGCCATGTTTTCTCCTTTTTAATTTTACCTTGCGGAGCAACGACGTAGGTTAGAGATTTGGTGTGCTACTCTCTAGAGCCGCCCTCCATTTTGCGGCGTACTCGCCCATAAGCGATCTGCTTCATTACGGGCTATGGGTTTTGTGTTATAGCGTAATTACGATACACCCTTAACCAAGGTCTGAACTGCTGTTTCGAGTTCAAGGGTTATCTGCTCTACTGTTTCTCTTTTCTCTGCCTTGTAGGTATCGTAGGATTCTCGGAGATTTTTGGGTTCACCAGCACGGATTGATGCGACCCGCGGTCCCCGCATTTTTGCTGTACCAAACACTTCTCTTTCGAGACGGATGATTACCTCAAGAAACCGTTCGGGTGAAGGTGCTTCGGCGACATATCCGTCTGAAATTGATATAAAGTTGATTAACCGCTCCAGGTCCGGATAAAATCGTTGGAATTTCTGGAGTAGTTCCTCATGTATTTTCTGTTCATACTCTGTCATCTGCTCAACGTCTCTATAGACTTCGGCATCGACTAAGTTTTTCAACGTACGCACCCTTGTGAGCACATCGGCGTCGGATTGAATGCCCATAATTTTTTCAGCATGGGACAAAATTTGTTCTTTCAGTTTTTCGATGTGCACATTGAGTGACACGGTTTCGTCCACTTTATACTGATACTCGGCTGCGAGCGTTTTGAATATCGCGACACCGATACGTCGCAACCTTTCGTAGCGTTCAATCGGCGTTCTCTCAGCAGGCGGTAGAATGTGTTCCTCTAATTCTGTGAGGGCGGTATCAATGTCGTCCCACATGTCTTGTGGATAATGATATTTGATCCCGATAGGGACAACATAAAGCGGTTTGTCGATTTCAGCTTTCGCCATGTCGTCCAAAGCCCAGAAACAGAGTTGTATAATCCCCCTCTCAAACCGCATGACGGTATCATTTTGCCGCGAAATTTCGCCCTCAGCGAAGATCACAAGCGGCGAGTTGCCTTCACAGAGGAGTTCCCGCGTCGTACGGAAAGCGTTTCGGTCTGCGGTGCCGCGGACGATTGAGTACGCACCGAACCGCTGCAGCAGGAAACTGCGTAAGCCGCCGAATTTTCCTTTGTCAAAGGTTTCCCGTGCAGTCATGTAGTAGTACTGCTGAGAGAGCTGCTTGGACAGGAGGAACGTAACAGCAGGATCCGCGCGTGCAGCGTGGTTCGGTACCAGCACAGTCGGGTGTCCGTCCGTCATTTTTAAGCGGGCAATGGACGCTGTATCAACATCTAAGGTTAACCCCTTCAAAAACAAGCGATTAATGAGTGGTATGAAGGCTTGCGCAGCTCGAATCGCAGTTGTATTCGGTTTAGGGGGTTTAAAGTCTAACATTGCGTACTACCGTTTACGTCGCACTGCAAGTTGTTTCGGCATACGGTGTATGCCTACTACTTTAAAGGCTTGGCGGATAGCAACAGATGATTTCCATGGGTGCATCGCCAGTGCTAACAATGTCGTAACTGGGGAGGCATCGTGGAATGAAGACGGATTTGCCGCGTTTGAGCGGAACATCGTCAAAATTACCACGCAGTACACCTTCACCGCCTAAAGTTACAAGGGCATAAAAGCCTTGATCTGCAGGCATATTAAGCGTTGAACTCACTGTTAGACGCGAGCATCCGAAGAATTTTGAGGCTTCCGCTGGTACAATTCGGTCCTCACGGTTATCGCCTTCTCCGCGGACGAGTTCTGGCGTGCGCCGGATGTAGTTATTGAGGTAGTCCAATTCGAGTTTGTCGAATTCGGCGGCATCTACAGCGAGATCCCATCCGAGACCGAGGTGTCCGTCGTCTCTTTCAAACGGGAAACCTTCCCATTCGGCGAGGATGTTCCAGTCGGTCGGTTCTTGCGGTTCGAGGACACAAAGTCCTGTACCCAGCGAATGGACGATCGGTGTGCGTAAAAAATAGACTTCTCCGACTTTTGGTTCGACGACATGCATGAGGCTTCGTAGCGTTGGCACATCTTGTGCTTCCATCAGGCGGCGGAATTCTGCTTTGTCGATCGCTTCTTTCCAACCTATCCACGCTTTTGCCCCCGGACGCGTGCCGATTAAGATCCACGCCTCGTTTTTGCCGAAGGGAGAGTTGAGATGTTTTTGTGAGAAATCGGGGTTCGGATGCCAGTGGATGGGGATATGCGCGCCTTCGCCAACATCAAAAATCTTGAGAAGTACGCCTAATTCGGTGCCGTATTTATCAACGTGTGCGCTACCGAGTGTTTCTTCAGGAAATGCGTCGAGCAGTGCTTTTAGTAGTACAACCTCACCGCTCGGAAGTTCGATGCGACTAAGCCCTTTATCGGGCGGATTTTCTCTGCCGGGCGTGATTGCACGGTTCGTGGAGAAGATCCATTCTTCGGAGTAATAGTCATCTTTCGGATCATCTTCACCCATAAACTCGGCACGGAGTTTGCCACCGTTATAGAAGTGTAGGTAGGTGTTCGGTGCTAAGCCGATAGGTGCGTCTAACATTGACTGTAGTTCGTTTTGTGATGTCATATTGCTGTCCTTTCTCTGTCTTTAAGAACTAAGGGTATTATTTGTAGGTTCCCTTGTTTGAAGTAAGTTTATCATTTTACAAAGTATTTTGTCAAGTCAATTTTTGGATGAATGCGGTTGTTTGGTTTTTAGTTTTTTATTCGTTTTGGAAAAGGATCGCGACCGAGAGATCGCTCCTACAAGGGGTATTGGGACGGATAAATTTGGGTTACGGTGCTACAATCTCGTTCCTATTCGTTTGTTATTGAACCCATGACTGTATATGCTCAGCAATTACATCAATATCCGTTATGGTTCCATCCGCGATCTTAAAACCGAGTTCAATAATGGAATCGTCAATATTGGAGAGACGGGAATAACCGTTCAATTCTAAAAAACGGAGCGCGCACGTTAGACCGATACGTTTATTCCCATCGAAAAATATGTGTCCTGTAATAATATGGTGGGCATATACCGCAGCTTTTTGGAATGGAGTCGGATACAGTTCTGTATCGCCAAATTTTGCGCTAATTGCTTCGACTAAATAGTCCAACTGCTCTTTATGCAAAATCTGATGGTTATCTACATGGGTCTCGGCAATGATTAGTATATCCTCAATTGTCAAATATCTCATAAGTTGCCGAGGGTCTTCCATGCGCGATCATAGTCTTGTAGTATCTTATCTAAGGCAGTGATGGCATCACTGCCCAGTTTTCTCGCAATTGCCAGGTCTAATTTGGCTTTCTCCCGTTCTCCGAGACGTAAAAATGCTCCACCGCGGTTGTAATAGGCATCAGCGTAATCGGGTTTGAGTTCAATCGCCTTGGTATAATTTTTGATGGCTTTGTCAAGTTCGCCATTTTTGCTGTGAACCAATCCTTGGCTATAATAGGTATTGGCACACGCTTGATTGTGTTTTTTTGTCATTTTCCTTTTCTCCAATGCCAATTTCTTGGTGGATTTGACCTTGTGTTTGTCTGATTAGAATGCTGACGGGTCTTAATGAAAAATGATAACACATTCGGCGGACAGATGTCAATCGAATGTTAGACAGGTGTTGGGTTTCACGCCGTTCAATCCAACCTACGACTACCATAATGTCGACAGAAAATCTAAAAATACAAAAGGATTGGCAATCTGGAGTTCCTGTGTTATATAATATGAATATAAACAGAACTTCCGTGTTCACCGTTCTATGACAAACGCCAAGAAGCAGAAGACTGGACTTAACCAGGATTCCTGCCCTTTACTGGAGGCGTACAAGGTAGTGGAACAGCCCCAGATTTAGTAATTAAAAATTTTACTATCCTTTTCAATTTTCAGGCCTCTATATAAGCAAGTCCACTTAATAAGGATACCTAAGAAAATGGAAAAATCTCAAAATGGGATACAGGCAGCAGCACGGAACCTGATAATATATTTTTCTCTTCTCTCGACGTTTTCCTTCTGTATGTTCGCACCCGCCCAAGAATCGACCCCTGATATAGAATCTCTTATCACACATATTGATCAACTCTATCGTAGCGAAACCAGTCATGCTGATATGGAGATGCAGATCGTTACGCCGCATTGGGAACGCACGCTTGCGATGACGGTCTGGTCAAAAGGGATGGACAAAACTTTTATCCGGATTACTGCCCCGAAGAAGGAACAGGGGGTCGCGACACTGCGCATCGGGAACGAGATGTGGAACTACCTTCCGAAGACGAACAAGACGATGAAGATCCCGCCGTCAATGATGATGGGGTCGTGGATGGGTTCCGATTTCACGAATGACGATTTGGTGCGGGAGTCGTCAATGCTGGAGGATTATACCTATCAGTTTGTTACGCCGGAAGATGCTGCCGAGGATCATCTCTATGTCGAACTTGTGCCGAAAGAGGATTCTCCAATCGTTTGGGGGAAGATTGTTGCGGCGATGCAATCCAGCGATTATACACCAGTGTGGCAGCGGTTCTATGACGAAAAAGGGAACCTGATGCGCGTGATGAATTTTAAAGAGATTAAAACCTTTGGTGGCAAAACCCTTCCGTCTGTGGTAGAGATAGTTCCGCAAAACAAAGAGGGACATAAAACGATCGTTCGATGGATGAACGCTACGTTTGATTCAGACGTTGACGATAAGATTTTCACGCGCCGAAATCTTCAGAGAAGAAGATAGGTTACGGCACACGGAGTGTGTCTACTACTATGATACTTAAGATAGCGTTTCGTAACACTTTTCGCCAGAAACGGCGGACAATCCTGACTGCCCTTGCAATGATCGTCGGTTTTACGCTCTTGTCGCTAACCATCGGTTTATCTGATGGTGTGTATGGCGGTGTTATTGAGATGTTCACGCGAAATCGCACCGGGCATATCCAGGTGCACCGCGAAGGGTATCTTGATAAGCCGTCGCTCTATAAAACGATTGATAACTTGTCTGCCGTAGGTGAGGCAATTCAGGGTACAGCAGGCGTTGAAGCGTGGACACAGCGAATATACGGCGCAGGACTCGGTTCAGTTGGTGAAAAGAGTACGGGTGTCCAGATTATTGGCATCGATGTGGCACGAGAGATCCAAGCGACCCGATTTGATAACAAAGTGATTGAAGGCAACGTATTAGCGGAAATCGCTGCGCATGAAGCAGTTATAGGAAAAGGCCTGGCGAAGATACTTTCTGCCGAGATTGGTGATGAAATTGTCATTGTTTCACAGGGTGCTGACGGTTCGGTTGCGAATGACGTATATAAGATTGTTGGGATCGCAGAGAGTGGTGACGCTATAACAGATAGAACGGCGTGCTATTTACACATTGAAGATGCTCAGGAATTGTTTGTGCTTGAGGGACGCGCCCACGAAATTGTTGTGATTGTGTCAAATATCAATCAGGTGGATAAAGTTACGAACACAATCAAAGCGAATCTTAACGATTCGACACTTGATGTTTCCCCGTGGCAAGTGGTCGCTAAATCCTTTTATCGCGCGATGAAAACCGACCAACAGGGCGATGCGATTTCCCGCTTGGTGATTATATTTATTGTGGCGATGGGCATCCTGAATACGGTGCTGATGTCGGTGCTGGAACGGACACGTGAATACGGTGTGTTGAAGGCAGTGGGGACAAAACCGGGACAAATCTTTTGGCTCGTCGTTTGCGAAGTAGTGATTATAGCACTTGCCAGCATCTGCATTGGCGCGCTCCTTGGAGTCTTAGTTAACTATCTGTTCTCCATATACGGGATCACATATCCCGAAGAAATTACCTTCGGTGGCATGAAACTCAAGACGATGTATGCTGAAGTCAACGTCCAAAGCCTCTATATTCCTGCTATCTTTGTTATGTTATCAGCGGCTATCGCCAGTCTGTACCCTGCGATAAAGGCAGCTCGGATCATGCCAGCGAAGGCGATGCGGACACATTAGTATGGCTTTCAGCAGTCGGCAATCAGCAAAGAAGTATTAGGTATATCACAATTTTTTTCTCAAAGCGCGGAGCTTGGAACGAAGTGGAAAGCGGATCTACGGGAGAACACTCTCAAATTTCAGACTACCTAATCGAACCGCAAGGAAAGTTAAAAAATGTGGTTGATTTTAATTAAACTTGCTTGGCGAAATATCTTTCGGAATAAACGGCGCACGCTCATCGCCGCAACAGCGATCGGTATCGGTCTGGCTGCCCTGATTTTTGTTGATGCGTTGATGATCGGAATGTCAGAGAATATGGTACGGACAGCTACCGGCTCCTTCCTCGGCGATGCACAGATTCATCGGGCAGGTTTTCGAGACGCGCAAGAGGTCGCATTAACGATTCAGGCGCTTGACGACGTAACAGAGGGGCTCGCTACGGAAGCGATTGTCGAACATTTCACACAAAGAGTACTCGCTCCCAGCATGATTACGTCTCCAGCGAATGTCAGCGCGATTGCTCTTGTAGGGGTTAATCCACAGACAGAGCAATTTTTGTCCCAAATTGATGATGTGATAACGGAAGGTGTCTATTTTGAAGGCGATAGCAGCCGCGATATTGTTATCGGTGCGAAGCTCGCTGAAATCTTAGAAATCGGGCTTGGGGATCGAGTGGTCGTGACGGTAGCGCAAGCCGAAAGCGGCGATCTCTCACAAGAGATGTTCAGGATTTCCGGTATTTATCATTTTGCTGGTGAAGAGATGAACAGTGGCATGGCATTCGTTCGGATTGAAAAAGCGCGAGAGATGCTCGCTATCGGGAACGCGGCACATGAAATCGCGATTAAATTTACGTCCCTCGCCTATTCACAAGATTCGACACTGCCGTTTTGGAAAACGTTTTCCCAACACGGCAATGAAGCGTTAAGCTGGATAGAACTGATGTCGCAATTGAATGCGATATTGGAAATGACGAAAGTCAGTAAATATATCATGGGCGTTATACTCTTTGGGGTGGTCGTCTTTGGGATTATCAATACGCTTTTTATGTCGTTGTATGAGCGGATGTTTGAGTTTGGTGTGTTACGCGCTGTTGGCACGCGTCCTTTCGGGATGGCGCGCGTAATCTTATTTGAGGCGGGAGCCTTAGCGATCGTTAGTATCGGGCTTGGCGCGATACTCGGCTTTGTTTTGACAGCAATTTTTGCGCATGTTGGTATTGACTATACCGGTATTGAAATGACAGGTGTGACAATACAGGAATTCATCCGTCCGGTCATGACGGTTGAACAGTTCGTTATTTATCCGGTATGGCTGTTTATTTTTACAATCATCGCTGGACTCTATCCAGCACGCTACGCAGCCAAAATGGTGCCGGTAGACGCAATGCGGCGGAGTTTTTAATATGGAACAGGTGCAGAAAACAGAAGTCATCGTCACAGAAGGTATAACAAAGGTTTATGCAGCGGATGGGATTCCTGTCAACGCGCTTAACGGAATTGATTTAACCATCCAATCGGGAGAATTTACGGCAATCGTGGGTCCCTCTGGTTCTGGCAAAACAACCTTTCTCAATATCATTTCCGGGTTGGATAGCCCTACAGAGGGGAAAGTGTGGCTTGCTGGCAAGGTGCTATCAGAGATGAGCGGCAACGAACTTTCTGACTTTCGCCGGGATAACATCGGGTTCATTTTTCAGGCTTACAATTTGATTCCCGTGTTGACAGTTGAGGAGAACGTTGAGTACATCATGCTCTTAGCAGGTGTCCCGAAGGCGGAGCGGCACGAGCGGGTTATAGCGATGCTTGAAACGGTTGGGTTAAAGGGTGTCGCTGACCGAACACCGACGCAACTTTCAGGTGGGCAGCAACAGCGCGTCGCAATCGCACGTGCTATGGTCTCTGAGCCTACGATTATTCTTGCCGATGAACCGACTGCGAACCTCGACTCCAAAACGGGTGCTGATCTCCTTGAAATGATGCATCATCTGAATTTGGAAACCGGCATGACGTTCATCTTCTCGACTCACGATCCGATGGTGATGGAGAGTGCCCAACGCCTGATTACACTTCGCGATGGACGGATAGATACTGATGAAAGAAAATAATAGTTGTCGGTTATCAGTTATCAGTTTTCCGTTAAGGGGAATTGTAGTACTCGCTATCTGTTTGATGACAATGCCGCTTGTAGGGATCGCCAACGCGGAATTCCAAGTGAGTGGTTACTACAAAAACTTTTCCACAGTATTCAATTCACCGCTTCCGGATACCTCCATGGTGGGGGTTGTGGTTAATCGCTTACGTCTCAATCTTTCCGACGCGCCGACGGATTCACTATCCTTTGCTTTCGCCTACGATTTTACACCACGCGTTCAAGACCCGTTACTCTTTTCGCAGTC
This sequence comes from Candidatus Poribacteria bacterium, assembly GCA_022394775.1. Lineage (GTDB taxonomy): Bacteria > Poribacteria > WGA-4E > WGA-4E > WGA-3G > WGA-3G. The sequence continues at coordinate 67,045 of JAGFCB010000095.1, read as the reverse complement.
TCCATTTGCTGTAGGTGTTGCTGCGTCCCGGTATCGCGTTGCGGATTTAGATGCGTCGATCTATCCGCGTGAGGGTACACCGGTTGGCAGCGTCGGTATCTACCATAACCTTGATCGGGCTTCGGTTCAATTCAGCACAGATTTTGCGGACTTCTTGATGGGTCGGGACGCGGTTGCGTGGGGGAGTGCGCGGATTGTCAACCCGACTGATGTTATTGCCCCGTATACCTACGACCAGTTGGATACAGAAGACCGTGTTGGTGTAGATGTGGTTCGCGTCCGTATTCCGGTAGGTGTGATGGGAGAAGTTGACACGGGATACATCTTCGGTAACGCATTTGATTTTGATAAGAGTGCCGTTTTTCTCCGAACGCAATTGAATGCTATGGAGACGGATTTCTCGGTTTTGTTGTTAGAATTTCAGAGAGATTTGCTTATCGGTTTGGATGTCGCGCGTGGGATCGGCGGGGCAGGGTTCTGGTTGGAAACAGCTTACGTGTTTGTTACGCCCTTTGATGATGCGCCCGACACATCGGAGGATTACCTGCGGGCTTCTGTGGGTCTGGACTATAGTTTCGGCGGCGAGACGTATGCCTTTATCGAATATCATTTCAATGGCGCGGGTGCGAAAAGATCCGAAAATTACCTCACCAATTTAGAGCAACCAGCGTATACACGTGGCGGTGTTTATTTGCTGGGTACGCACTATCTTGCTCCAGGAGTCACCCGTCCGCTGACACCGCTCATCAGTTTCAGCGGACAAATACTGTTTAACGTATCTGACCCTTCGACTTTTATCGCGCCACAGATTGCCTACAACATCGCCGAGGATATCCACCTTTCTGTTGGCGGTTTTGTCAGTATCGGGAAACGCCCCAAAAACGGCGAAGCATCCGAATTTCAATCGGAGTTTGGCAGTTATCCAAATCTTTTCTTTTCCTCATTTCGTGTCTATTTCTAATTTCTACGTGCCTTATCCGGAATAGATACGCGCTGTTATCCCCAAGATCCAGGTTACAAACCGTCCTACAAGAATGATTCATGACAATTAAGCTGCTTTGATACACTCAAATCAAACAATTGACACAAATTTGTGGCCATGCTAATATAATGGCAAGTTTCAACGAGGAGGCGCATTATGGGAGTGTATCGAACTGCAATTGCTGGAGGTAGGCGCGGCGTTCACCATGCCCGATGCTATGCTGGCATTGAGAATATGAAGGTAATTGCCATCTGCGAGATCGACGAGGGACGTTTAGAAGTAGCAGTGGAAGAACTCAATATTCCAGGATATACAGATTACGTCGAGATGTTGGAAAAAGAGAAGCCCGATATTGTTCACGCTGTAACAGAGCCGACAGTGCCGCGGCATATTTGGGTAGAACCTGCTGCCGAAGCGGGGGTTAAAGCGTTGGTGATAGAGAAACCGCTCGCACTCAGACCCAGCGAGGCGGAAGCCCTCGCCGCCGCGCACGAGAAAACAGGGCTGAAGATTATCGTCAATCATCAACGTCGGTATTTGCCGTTTGCTGAGAAACTGTTGGAATTTTTTGCTGATGACAGTCTTGGCGATATACACTTCATCCGTGCTTGCACCGAAGGCGACATTACCGATATGGATACCCATTTGATGGATGTTGTGTTATTTGCGCTTAAGGACATCCCGATTACGCATGTGTGGGGTGCCGTTGAAGGCGCGGAAATCTATGACGTACCACACCGGCAATGTCCTGAAGATTTGATGGCGATCTATACGTTTGAGAACGGAGCGCGCGTCTTTTTTGAATCGGCGCGGACAGCGTTTGGAACCGTTGATTTCCCGGGTAGTAACCCACGATGCAACCTCGACTTTTGGGGCACCAAAGGCAGAATGTGGTGGCGAGAAAACGGGTCATGGGGTTATCAGTTTGACGGTATGGCGGAGCACTTCGTTGAACCGACTCACTTTGGTGAAGATGATAAATTCGGACAGCGCGCGTTTACGGAAGCTATTGCGACGTGGCTTGATGACGAGAACCAACCGCATCGGAATAGGTTGGAATACGCGTTGCTCGGCTTCGATCTGATTATGGCGGCGTATCGCTCCGCACTCATCGGTCGGCGGATTGAGTGGCCCCCGAAACTCAGTGATGAAGAGTGGGTGGAACTCAAGAATAGGGTGACTGGTGTTTAACCCCCTAAAGAATCAGAATCAACGGTATGAATGCCTTATGGGCATTCACCGCTCCTTATCAGGGGACTTTAAGAGGCAATGCGTAAGTCCTGCTTAAAATAAAACATAATAGTACAGGCAACCACAAGACCGCGTCGCATAAAGATATACAGATGTTATAGGAGGCGATAGACATGCTCAACCAGACGCAGGTTGACACATTTCGTGAAAAAGGGTTTCTCTTGGGCAACCGTGTTTTAAGTGATGAACAGGTTGATGAGTTGCGTTCCGAATTGGCGCGCGTGATTGATAATTATGAGAAACCTGAAGTTCCACAGCCGGTGCGGATCGCCAATCTCGGTGGTAAGGAAGAGAGTCCGGTCTGGCAGATCGTTAATATTTGGGAGGCGAGTTCCGCCTACCACCGACTGGTTCACAATCCGATCATTGTGGAAGAGATTGGACAATTGACAGCGGCGACGGAGTTACGTGTCTGGCACGACCAGATCCAGTATAAACCGCCGCAGGTCGGCGGTGTCAATCGTTGGCATCAAGATTCACCGTTGTGGGGGATTCTCATGCCGAAGACGAGTCAAGTAACGGCATGGGTTGCATTGGACGATGTTGATGAGAGCAACGGATGTATGCGTATGGTGCGGGGCTCCTATCACTGGGGCAGCCAGATGCCGTTTTTGCGCGAAATCCCAGACATCCATACAATGCCGGATCGCTTTGAAGATAATACGTTAGAGGTAGAGCTCTGCCCTGTGCCGAAGGGGCATGTGCATTACCATCACGCCTTGACGTGGCATGGATCACATGACAATACGAGCGAAGATCCGCGGCGTGCGATTGCGGTGCATTATATGACGGGTGAAACGATCTATGATGAGAGTGGGAATCACATCATGAAACGTTTTGTCACTATCAATGGTGGTAATAAGTTGGCAGGTCACCATTTTCCGCTTGTGATGGATGCGGGGCAGCCGACGAAGCCGAATATATAAGTTTTTCCTGTAGGAGGCAATAGGTATGCTCAACCAGACACAGGTTGACACATTTCGTGAAAAGGGGTTTCTTCTCGGGAGCCGTGTTTTAAGTGATGAACAGGTTGATGAGTTGCGTTCTGAATTGGCACGCGTGATTGATGATTATGAGAAAACCGATGTCCCGCAGCCGGTACACATTGCCAATCTTGGTGGCAAAGAAGAGAACCCGGTCTGGCAAGTCGTTAATATTTGGGAAGCGAGTCCTGCCTACCATCGACTCGTTTACAACCCGATTATTGTGGAGGAGATTGGACAACTGATGTCAGCGACGGAGTTACGTGTCTGGCACGATCAGATCCAATACAAACCGCCGCAAGTCGGAGGTGTTAACATGTGGCATCAGGATTCGCCGTATTGGCCGATCCTTACGCCGAAAACGAGTCAGGTGAGTGCTTGGGTCGCGTTGGATGATGTTGATGAGAGTAATGGGTGTATGCGTATGGTCCCCGGTTCTCACCATTGGGGCAATCAGATACCCTTCCTGCATTCCATCAAGGACATCCATTCTATGCCGGATCGCTTTGAAGATAACGCGTTAGAGATAGAGTTATGTCCTGTGTCGAAGGGGTATGTGCATTATCATCATTCCTTGACGTGGCACGGATCACATGACAACACGAGTCAGAATCCGCGGCGTGCGATTGCGGTGCATTACATGACCAGTGAGACCCTCTACGATGAAAGTGGTAATCACGTCATGAAGCGTTTTGTTGCTGTTAATGATGGCGAGAAATTAGCAGGCGATAGTTTTCCGCTTGTGATGGATGCTGGGAAACCGACGAACCTGAGTGTATAAGTCTTTTTGATTAGATGAAAAACCAAAAACATAGTCCGTAATGTAATGAAGGACGGATATACGGAGAGGCACTTGAAAATATCAACCCGCCTCACCGAACCGCAAGGAAACTTAAAAAAATGAAAGTTGTTGATGCAGTAGCGAAAGTCCTTAAGGCGGAAGGCGTGGAATATCTATTCGCGTATCCGGTTAACCCTATCATAGAGGCAGCGGCGAAATTAGATATCCGCACAATTATCGTCCGGCAGGAACGCATTGGTCTCCACATGGCGGATGCGATGAGCCGAATGACCTCTGGGCAGCAGATTGGCGTGTTCTGTATGCAAAGCGGACCGGGTTCCGAAAACGCCTTCGGTGGCGTCGCGCAAGCGTATGGCGATTCTGCCCCGATTGTGGTTCTGCCGGGTGGCTATTCGCGAGGCTTAACGCAGATCCAACCGAATTTTAATTCTGCCTTGAACTACCGACACGTAACAAAGTCGTGTGAGCAGGTTACAACGCCTGAATCTGTTCCCGAAGCGATGCGGCGTGCTTTTACGCAGGTCCGAAACGGTAGACCGCGTCCCGCGCTCGTTGAGTTCCCATCGGATATGTTTAATGAGGAGATTCCCGATTCTTTTGAACCGACACCTGTTCCCACAGTGCGCTACGGACCCGACAGTGCGTCGATTGAGGCTGCTGCAGAGGTATTGCTTAGTGCCGAGTGTCCTGTTATCTATGCGGGGCAAGGTGTGCATTATGCCCAAGCCTGGGATTCTTTAAAAGAATTGGCGGAGCTGCTCGCCGCACCCGTAACGACAAGTTTGGGTGGTAAAAGTGCATTTCCCGAAGATCATCCGTTAGCACTCGGTTCTGGTGGACGCGCGATCCCGAAACCCGTGCATCATTTTCTCCAGAAAGCCGACCTGATTTTCGGTATCGGATGTAGCTTCACGCGAACCGCCTTCGGTGTCAAGATTCCAGACGGAAAACGGGTGATTCATGCGACTTTAGATCCGGCGGACATCAACAAGGATGTTCCGGTTGAAACTGCCCTTGTTGGCGATGCGGGTTTGATTTTAGATGGATTGGTAGCGGCAGTCCGCGACCGTTCCAATGGTGCCTCGGAAGAACGCACGGCAGCTGTCACTGGAGAAATTAGTGCGGTTAAATCGGAGTGGCTCGAAGCATGGAATGCTAAACTCACTTCTGACGAAGTGCCGATGACACCGTATCGCGTTATCCGGGATCTGCTGCGGACTGTTGATGTGAAAAATACGATTATCACGCACGATGCAGGGAGTCCGCGCGACCAAATGTCGCCGTTCTGGCAATCTGTTGCACCACTCACCTATATCGGTTGGGGCAAAACGACGCAGCTCGGTTACGGTCTCGGTCTCGCCATGGGTGCGAAACTTGCGAGACCCGATCATCTTTGTGTTAACGTCTGGGGTGATGCGGCTATCGGCTTTACGGGTATGGACTTCGAGACGGCTGTACGGGAAAGAATTCCGATTCTCTCTGTCCTTTTCAACAATTTCTCTATGGCGATTGAGATTCCGATCATGCCGGTGTCTACTGAAAAGTTCAGGTCTACAGACATTTCCGGTAACTATGCAGATATGGCGAAGGCGTTCGGTGGTTACGGTGAACGCGTCGAAACACCGGATGAGATTATCCCGGCTATCCAGCGCGGTATCCAGAAGACGCAGGAAGGCGTGCCCGCGCTCCTTGAGTTTATTACGGCGAAGGAAATTCAGATTTCGAGTTTCTAAGTAGTTGTCAGTACTCAGTTATCAGTTTTCAGTTAAAGCAGGAGACTATAACAATTTACCGCTTTTTGGGTACACCAAGTTTGGGTAAATTGTCACAAAACCTTTCTTAACCGACAGCCGACTACTGAAAACTTTAACCATCAACTCGTCTACAGATACTTTTGCTAAGGCGCGAGTTGATGGTTAAAACTATAAAAAAGGAGTCCACTGTTATGAGACCGATGATCACTGTTTTTTGTGTCATTGCCCTGAGTTTTAGTGTCAGTGCGTGGGCGATAAACGATGATGATGCGCTCATGTTGTACTTTACCTTTGACCAAGACGATGGTGGTAAGGTTAAGGATGTGAGTGGAAATAACCTTGAAGGCACTCTTGAAGGTGCCGTTTGGTCGAAAGATGGCAAATTCGGCGGTGCTGTTCATCTTGAGGACACCGAAAAATTTGTAGAAGTTGACGCAGTTCCTGAACTTGACATCACCGATGAACTCACGATTCAAGCGTGGTTTTTCCCGGAAGAATCCCAAGGTGACTCCAACCTGATGGGACGCCGGAGCGGGGCGAATGTCGGTGGCTATTGCCTCCAGTGGAGCGCGCAGTTTACGGGTGCCCCGCAAATTGAGACGTGGATCAACATCGGTGGGTGGCAAGGTTCTCGAAATAAACAGACCATTAAGCCCGATTTAGAGGAGTGGCACCATGTCTCCTCTACTTACGATGGCAAAATGATTCGCCAATACATTGACGGTAAGTTGGATGTGGAATTTGAACCACCAGCGGGTAAGATTAATAGCATTGAGGTCGTCTTCCGTATCGGTAAGGCACAAACGGGATTAAAGGGAATGGTCGGCTTGGTTGATGAGGTTGCGATTTACAATCGAGCCCTCACTGTTGAGGAGATTAACCAAGATATGGAAAATGGCGTTTTCTTTGCTGTGTCTCCGAAAGATAAACTTGCCACAACATGGGCTAAGTTGAAAATGTAAATTAGATAAATAGTCTCTATTGTATCGGCAGTGCCACAACGCCTGTCCGTCGTCAAATCCTACTATGTGGGCGGGTCTTGTACCCGCCCTTTTGTTTATTCTAAAAGGAGGAACTACCCATGAGAACCCAGATACTTATGATGCTATGCGTTTTTCTAAGTCTATCCCTCTGTTTTGAGGGTTACACCGCAGGTGGAAAGGGCAATGTGAAACAACTCGGTAAGCAACTTTATGTCTGGCATTTTGACGAGGGCAAGGGTGACAAGACTGAAGATGCGACTGCCGGCTTAGTTGGTGAATTCAACGGCAATGTAAAGTGGGCTGAAGGCATTTCAGGGGGTGCTGTGGAAATGGCTGGCGAGGTCGGCAAAGCCGATTTTATAGAGGTTGCACATTCCAATGAAGTTGATATGGACGAAGCGATTACGATGATGGCATGGGTTTATCCTGACGCACTTCCAGCGGGTGGACAGGAAAACAAATTCACCATCTTTTTCAAGAACACCTATTATCTGCAAATTGAACCGGGGGAAGGGAAACTCGCTTACTACTTCTACGATACTAATAATCCCGGTTATCATATTTCTGATGGTAAGATCAAAGCGAAGGAGTGGAGCCATGTTGCCCTTGCATGGGATGGGAAAGAAGCCCATTTCTATATCAATGGGGAATCTGATGGCAAAGTTATTGCCCAGAAGGGGCCTGGACGGAGTCTGCCGAACAGATCCCTGAAATTCGGCGGTGAGAATAACGGATGTTGCCCACGTTTCTTTCAGGGGCGGATTGATGAGTTGATGTTAGCCAACTACGCACTGACTGAAGCGGAGCTCCAGAAGATTGTCAGCGATACGCTTGATGTCTCGGCACGTGGTAAACTCGCGACAACGTGGGCAAATTTAAAGAAATAGGGATCGTGTCATCTATCTGCTGCTTTTAACGGAGATGGGCGAGGTTTGTTTCTCGCCCATTTTTCGTTGCAAATAGGCGGATGTGGACGTATAATTAGTTTGAGCGAAAAAGTACATTATGGCAGTTCGGGGACAATTCCGGTAAGTGCGTCTTCTTGTTCTGCGAGAGCCTTGAGGTCTGGGTTGAGATTGACCGCTTGTGTGAGGGACTTTACCGATTTTTCGGACTCACCCTCTAAAGCGTAAGCACAGGCGAGGTTGTAGTGGAGCAGCGCGGTCTTTGGAAATGTTTGCAGGGCGTGCAGGCATGCTTCACGGGCATCAACGGGTAAGTTTCCTCGGAGATACGCGGTTGTCAGATTGATATATCCCTCTACTATATCAGGTGCCATTTTGATCACTGTTCTGAAGTACACGATCGCTGCTATGTAATCTCCGGCATATAGATAGGCTTGTCCAAGGTTGTTGTACACCGAAGATTCTTTTGAAAAGAAAAGCGTACGCTTCTTATTTTCTATCGCTTTGTGATATACTTCGATTGCCTGTTGTGCTTCGCCGTTGCGCATCAGAAAAGTTGCCTTCCGATAGTGGTCGTTGAATTGGGTTTGGTGGTGCCATACCCAGATGAACAGCACCGTTACAGCGAGGCAGAACGTCATACAGACGATTCTAAAAACTTTATTGGTAGGTGCCTGCTCAGCGTCTTGTTCTTCTGTAGTCTCATGCTCTGAAGCTTGATGTTCGTTGGAAGTCATAATTTTTTATAAACTCTTGGTCGTAAATCTTCACTTTCACTAAAGGAACAGACAAAATATGAAAACTTACGGATTTGGTATTATTGGGTGCGGAATGATTTCTGATTTCCATTCCGCCGCAATTTCTGAATTAGAACACGGTCAACTCGTTGCAGTCAGTTCACGGAACGCTGAGAACGCTAAGCGACTCACTGATCGATACGCTGTTGATAGTTACACCGATTATACGGAGATGCTCAAACGGGACGACTTAGATATTGTCTGCGTCTGTACGCCGAGCGGTGCACATTTAGAACCTGCTATCGCCGCTGCAGAAGCCGGTAAACACGTCATCGTCGAAAAACCGTTGGAAATCACTCTACAACGGTGTGATCAGATTATTGAAGCCTGCGATGCAGCCGGTGTCCGTCTCTGTGTTATCTTCAATTCCCGTTTTACTGAAAGTACGCGACTCGTTAAATCCACAATTGAGAGCGGTCGGTTCGGTAAGTTGACCTTAGGCGATGCCTACATCAAATGGTACCGTTCCCAAGAATATTACGACAGTGGCGGTTGGCGCGGCACGTGGGACCTTGATGGCGGTGGGGCACTCATGAACCAATCTATCCACGCTATTGATCTGCTCCAATATTTTATGGGACCCGTTAAAGCCGTTCAAGCGTTTACTGATACTTTAGCGCACGAACGGATAGAGGTCGAAGATGCCGCTGTTGCCGCGCTCCGGTTCGAGAATGGCGCACTTGGTGTTATTGAAGGCACAACCGCCGCTTATCCGGGCATGCTCAAGAAGACTGAAATCTCTGGCACACACGGGACTGTTGTCTTAGCCGAAGAGGACATCGTCACCTGGGAATTCGACCCGGAACTTCCGGAAGATGCGGAGATCCGCGAGAAATTCGCCCAAAAAACAGACACAGGCGGTGGCGCATCCGATCCGAGAGCGATTAACCATGCCAATCACCGACGGCAGATGGAAAACCTTATTAACGGACTTGAAAGCGATGCCTCGCATCTCGTTGATGGACGTGAGGGACGCAAAGCCGTTGAGATTATCCTCGCTATCTATCAGTCCAGTCGTGAAGGGCGGATCGTTGAATTACCGCTGTAACGGCAGAACGGAGCCTGCCGACTACTACGCATAGTCGAAAACTATCTTGATTGCTTCGTCTTTCTTGTTCAGTGCCATTTCAAACCCGAGTTGCGCTTCTGTAAAAGGCAGATGATGCGTAATAATAGGGGATACGTCGAGTCGTCCTTGTGCGATCATATCCATCGCCAGCGGGAAATCGTTCTGGGCATCCGGTCCGACAGAACCGATGAATTTAAGGTTCTTACGGAAGAAATCTGCGAAATGGAAATCGTAGATATGATCGTCCGGTACGCCGAAAGCGAGAAGTGTCCCTTCGCGTTTTAGGAGTTGGAGACACTGATTGATTGTCTCTGTTTGGTGTCCGACGACTTCAACAACCAGATCCGCCATTCTGCCTTCTGTAATCTCCTCGACGGCAGCAACGGGATCTTCTTTCGCAGCGTTAATCGTATGTGTTGCCTGCATCTTCTTTGAGACTGTGAGTCGGAAATCGACCAGATCAGTCGTAATTACCGTCTTCGCGCCGAGGTTGCTGAGCATGTGCGTAAAGAGTAATCCCATTGGTCCCTGCCCGATGACGACGGTATCGAGGTTAAGAAGGTTTGGCAGCTTCCGACACGCCCAAACTACGGTGCCGAGCGGTTGAGACATCAGGATGCAGTCTTTTCTTGGGTAATCCGTCAACGGCATCGTAACGCTTTCATGCGAGAGAAAGTATTCTGAGAGTCCGCCGACGTGGCGTGGTAGTGCGAGCACCTCGTCTCCGGGTTTGAATCTCTCTGATTTGCTGTCCGTAACAACACCGATTGCTTCATGAATCGAAAGCCCTGCACCCAGCGGATAACTTTCTGCTGGATGTTCAAGAACGAACGATGGCATATCGGTTCCACAGATGGCACTGTGGACAGTCTTTATCATCACCGTGCCGTCGGGATGGTCGGCGAGATTCGGTTGTTCTATGTCGATAATTTCGATCTGGCGTGGTGCAACAATTTGCCCAGTTTTCATACTTTTTCGTTGACTCCTTTATAGATTAGATAACGCTTTTAAAACGTGTTGATGGAGTTTACCATTGGTTGCGACAATACCGCGATTCTCGTGCATCCGTTTTCCAGCCAAAAAATTAAGGGGTACCCCGTTGGCATCTGTGACGGTGCCGCCTGCTTCCTCAACGACAATCGCCCCTGCGGCGTGATCCCAGATGCACTCGCGGTAATCAGGATATGCCGGATTGGGGAGACGGATATAGAGGGAGGCTTCGCCACGTGAGACGATGCCGTATTTCGCTTGGCTGTCCATCCGGACAGGCGATTCTGTAATCCCGAGTGCATTCGCAATTGTGGCGTGGGCATCACTATCGCCGTGTGTGGACTCGAAACTTTCCGCGAAGCGGTGCGTTGCCTCTGATACGTGTACCCGCGCTAACAGTTCACCGGTTTTGGAATAGAGGTGCGTTCCTTCACCGCGGCTTGCGACAAAAAGGCATCCGCGTTCAGTCTCTGCCGTATCCAGTCGATAGGGTAGATTCGGGCATCCCAAAACACCGAGTTGAACAACGCCGTCAACAATGTAAGCCAAAGCGATGGCGTACTGGTCACGGCGGAGAAAGCCTTTTGTTCCGTCAATCGGGTCAAGCGTCCAGAAGTTCGGTCCAACTTCACCGCTTCCCCGATCAATCCATTCGCAGACAGTTTCTGCTGAAACAGCATCTTCGCAGAAAGCGAAGCGCTGTCGTTTAAATTGGTTCACATAACCTGTGACGCGTTCCAAAAGCGAGGCGTTTTCTTTAAGTGCTTGTGCGCTCTCTTCAGCGACAATAGGGTTGTCAGGGAAGGCCTCACCAATCGCCTGGCATATCAGTGCTTGCGATCCGAAATCCGCAACAGTTACAGGGCTGCGGTCTGTCTTTTGAATGGCATCTGTTGAGACCATTTCGGATTGTACCTGTTCACAGAGTCGCATGGCTTTCATTACAGCGTCAATGGCGGTTTGTATTTTTGTATTTCCTTGCGGTTCGGTTAGGTAATTTTGAGATTTCAAATGTATTCTCCGTATATCCGCATGCGCCGTTGTTGCATGCTGCGTATTTTTGTATTTCCTTGCGGTTCGGTTAGATGATTTTGAGGTTTCAAGCGTTTTCTCCGTATATTCACAGGCACCGTTGCTGTTTTCAGCGGCTGTTAAATTTATTCATAACTGTCAGAATATCGTCTGTGACGAAGGTTTCGATAGCCTCAAGAGCGCGATCAATGGTATGCGTTATTTCAATCTCTTCGTCTTCTGAAAATTCGGTGAGGACGTAATCAACTAAAGCACCGATAGGTTCACCGATGCCGATGCGTAAGCGCGGAAATTCTGTGGTACCTAAATGATGGATGATAGATTTCATTCCTTTTTGCCCGCCGTCGCTACCTTTCCGTCGCATCCGAAGCACACCGATGTCTAAGTGAACATCATCGTAGATGATACAGAGTTCTGGGAGCGGAATCTCAAACCGTCTGGCGAGTGCTGCGACGGCGGCTCCACTATTGTTCATATATGTCATTGGTTTCGCGAGAATGATAGATGTGTCGTGCCATGTTGTCTGTATAACGAGTGCGTTACAAATTGATGTATGCGTGGGACGTGGCTGAGAATCTCGTTCGCAGAGTTCTTCATAAAGTGCGTCAATCACGCGGAAACCGACATTGTGTTTTGTGCGTTCGTAGCGCATCCCTGGATTGCCGAGTCCAATGATAAGTTTTGCTTTTTTGTCCATGCTTATTTTCTTCTACGGTGTGTAATACTATGTGATTTACCTTATTGCGGCAGCTGTAATGGCTGTGAGAGATTCAGATGCCCTGCAATTGTTTTTATTTCCTCGCCATTAATTAAAATTTGGACCTGTTTAATATGATCAGGGAAGGCATCAAAGACGGTTTTAAGAATTGCTGTGACTGTCAAAAATTCTGCTGTTGTGCCCCCAATATGCCCTTCAGTGAGATGGCTTGAGAAGTCCAAGTATGCGGTCTGTTGGTTGTCGATATAGACTTCATTGAGTTCTGTTCCACGCGGAATTGTGTTTCTGAAGTTAGGCGGTGTTTCCTGAATAAGTGCCGTGATCACTTGATCTAAACGCTTCGTAAGATCATCTGTATGGAGTCGCCGTTCGATTTTGATAGGGACAAGCGTAAGTGTAGTTGCGTCGAGTAGGAATAGGTTAACTTCTTGCGGTGGCGGTGGCGTATCTGAGGGGTTCGCAGCAGTAGGGAGTGGCGGGGGGGCGACTGGAATCACGGTCAGTTTTGACCTTTCAATCAAGAGTAGTGTTACACCGAGGCCAATGGCAACAACAATGAGCGTTATACCCCAAATCACCAAAAGTCTTGAGAAGCCGGCACTGTTGTTGTGTTTCACTGTTTTTTTTGTCCTTTTTCGCTATACCGCAGGGTTGTCTAAGCTTCGACGCGTTCTAAAGCATCTACGGGCCAGAAACATTCAGGACGCGATTGATAGTTGTCCGATAAAGCAGCCTGGTGCTTGTGAGATACGTTCGTTTTGTGTTTGAGAAAACGAAGTGCTGTCGTTTCAAGTTGTCGTTATTTTTTTTGTCTATCATACTATTCTTCTGGTGCTGTTGGAGCCGCCTGCTGGTTAATAGAGGAGATATATCGTTGGAGTGCGCGAGTGATCGCTTGTACAACGTTTTCGGTATACTCAGCGTTAGAGAGTTTCTCCAAATCCTCAACGTTAGAAAGGTAGCCGAGTTCTAAAACGACGGCTGGCATATAGGTTTCAGATAGTGCGATGAGTGGTAGATTGATCGTCTTGATCGGGGTTTCTGTCAGAAAGTTGAGTTCCATTTGAAGCGCGTGTGCGAAATCTTGGCTCTGCTTTAGGAAATTGACTTGGGCAAGAACTTTTAACTGTTGTCCAATGAGTGCTGGTTGGGTCGGACTTGGGAACCGGATTCGACCTTTTGGGTTATTGAGATATATCCTGATGCCTTTTTCATGCGGTGAGAAGGAGGTGTTGCAATGTAAGCTGAGAAAGAGCTGCCCACGATTTTGCTCAGCGATCTGAATGCGCTCAAAATGTGTTTTTTTGGTATCTTTCTCACGGGTGAGATGTACCTGTATACCTTGTTGTTGGATCCTCTTTTGAAGTTGTTGGGCAAGTGTGAGGACGATATTTTTCTCAAATATTCCGGTGCTGCTTGCGCATCCATAGTCTGAACCGCCGTGTCCTGGATCGATAATGATTGTCCAGTTCTGGCGGTTATCTGTTTCTACAGGAGTCCAAGTACTCTTGGATCTTATCTGTAGTCTATTCAAGTTAGCGTTATAGATGACTTCAACGTTATTAAGAAGTGGCAGAAGTTGCCGAAAAAAATCGACAGGCAGCATTGGCTGTTGCGCGATGGTTATAGGTGGCGTGGCAAGGGTTAGCGTTTGTCCGTCTGGTTCGATGCTAATTGCGGATTTTCCCATTTGTAGGCGGATTTGCCTACCTTTTGTTTTCAAGGTGAGGCGTTTTCGGGGGTGGTTGTATTGATGGGTTGCTCTGGGATCGATGACCTGTTTCACGGCATCGACGGGGAGGTAGACCTGATCGTTTTGGTGGTGTGCGGGTATTTCCGCGAGGGTTTCGCCTTCAGCGTCAATAAAGCGAACGGCGGGTTCTTGTGCTGAGCTTTTAAACGTGATAGCCAGTACGAGAATAGATAAGAAAAGCGCGCCAATTTTAGCAGGGACAACGCCCCTGTTGACGCACCTTTCTTGTATTTTCTTTATATCCGCAGTGCTATTCGTCGTCGTCGTCACTGCGTCTACGAGAAATAATCTCAGGTTCTGAAGGCTGTTCAGCGGCTTCTTCACCTTCTTCACCTTCAACACCTTCACCTTCTTCACCTTCTTCAGCCTCTGGCGTTTCCTCTTCAAGTACGACACGCGGCTGACTGACCGTCGCTATAATTCGTTGCGGGTCGTCTATAATCTCAAGGTCCTCGTCGAGGCTTAAATCGCTTACATGGATAGCGTCACCGATGTCCAATTCACTCACGTCAACCGAGATATCGGTCGGTATTCGCATAGGTAAGCAGTGAACTGTTATTTGACGGAGCGGAAATTCGAGAACACCGCCCTCCTGAACACCAACTGGGCTGCCTTCCAGAACGACTGGTACACCTGAGGTTACAGGTTCATCAAGAGAGATTCTAATAAAATCAGCATGGACCAGGGTGTGTTTTTCGACTGGATGGCGTTGAATTTCCTTGATGATAACGGTTTCCGTATTCCCGTTACCGACATCCATATTAATAATAACGTTTTCGCCGTATGTTCGTAGGAATTGTTTGAAGGTTCGAGCATTGAGTTGGATCGTCAAGGTATCTTGTGCGCGCCCGTAGAGTACGGCGGGAACGATGCCTTCACGTCGAAGGGTGCGGGCATGCTGTTTCCCGAAAGTTTCGCGGTGTTGAACCTCTAATTTTGCTTGTAGCATTTTGTTTTTTACTTTTCCTTGCGGTTAAAGTTCGTGCGTTTAGACTCCTGAGTCCGTTTCTTAAATCCTGCTTCGCAGTGAGAACCATTTCATTCCGTGCTAACGTTTCTGATATTATTGAAACCTGTACTTAATGAAATGGCGCGCAGGACGAAACCCTGCTCTTAAAAAAACTTTTTCGTAGATTCAGGAACCGTATCAAAAAGGACAGGGCGGGTAGGATTCGAACCTACGCGTGCAGGTTCCAAAGACCTGTGCCTTACCGCTTGGCTACCGCCCTTTAATCATTGATGTATACACCGACAGGACTGGTTGCCGTCGTTGTGCAGAAATGGACACTGTTTTTGAAGTGTGATTCGCTTCGGTGTGCAGCTTCGGTATCATGCATCATAGCGAACAATGTAGCACCACTCCCTGACATCAACGCACCATAACATCCAGCCTGCGTAGATAGTTCAGTTTTTAGTACAGCGATTTCGGGGTATTGGGAAAAAACTGGCATCTCAAGGAGATTGTAAAGGTTTTTCCCGATGCCGAGGACATCACCGTTCTCTATGTAAGTCGTTATAATTATATCCTTTTTTTTTCCCTTTGTCAAGGAAAAGTTCAATTTTTTGAAAACGGTGGCTGTCGAGATTTCGATGCCTGGGTTTAGAAGCAGGAGCGGTAGGTTGGAAAGTGCGGGAAGCGGCGTTAACTGGTTGCCGATGCCATGTCCGAGTGCGGCACCGCCGTGCAGACAGAATGGGACATCTGCCCCTAATTGCGCCCCGAAGTGCATCAGCCTTTCTCGTGTGAAGCCGAGTTCGAAGAGCACGTTCACGCCGTGAAGGACAGCGGCGGCGTCCGCGCTCCCGCCTGCCAGCCCAGCAGCGACAGGGATTCGCTTATGAATATCAATCGCAATGCCGCCGATGCCACCTACTGCATCGTTGAGGCATTGTGCCGCACGGTGTGCCAAATTGCGAGCATCGGACGGAACCGCTGGATGTTCGCAGTGGACAGTTATATCCTTTGTGACCTGCTTACGGATGATGACATCATCGTGCAAACCGATGGAATGGAAAATCGTTTCGAGGTTATGATAGCCGTCCTCACGTTTGCCTACGACATTTAGGTAGAGGTTTATTTTCGCGTGGGCGCGGACGCGTATGTTTTGCACGATTGTCCCGATCACTGCCCTGATTGCGGCAGCGGAATAATTTCGATATCCTCTGTCAGGAACCGTTCGATATCAAACTTGCTATCTTTAATCTCGACATTCAGTTCGGCTTTGGCAATTTTCACGGTGACTCGCGTCTGCTCAAGCGGACGTTCGATTTCGACCCTATGGGATCGAAGGATACCCCCTACCTGACGATAGTCGGCAAAAGAGGCGCGCTGTTGAAGCGTTCCATTTTCATCGTGGATATGCCACGCTGTTACTCGCGGTTCATCCTCGCGGACAAAAAGGATAATGGTTTCTACATGCCCCTTTTGAACGCCCGGTCGGGTGATGGTAAATTTCGCACCAGAGGTTTCAACCGATGTGAATGCGTCGATACGTCCATCAAGGAATGGATTGGCGAAAATGGCACTTAGGACATCTGAGACGCGTAGATCTACACCGAAGATTTCTCGTAAAACCCCATCGGCTAATGGGCCGAGGAAGGCTTTTTGTTCGTTCAGCAGCAGCAGCATAAACTGATTCTTGTCTTGATTGGCGATTGCGACACCGCGCGGTTCATTAACCGGACCTAACGCTTGGATGTGCAGCAATTCTCCGCCGTTTTCCGACTTCTTATACCACAACGATTCCCGGATTTCTTCGCGCTGTTCGTCTTCTTCAATCGTTACCATCATCTGCGTAATCTTCAAGGAACCAGTGAGGTCGTATCTTGCCTGCAATGTGTTGAGCATCGCATCCACTTCCGCGCGGGTCGCGGGCGACAATTGAACCGTGGTGGTACTTGGCGCACATCCGGCAATGACTGTAAACAGGAGTAGATACCCGCCGTGTATTATCCGCAGGATTACAGCTTGCAGATTGTTCTTACTGCAAGTTAGGCGTGTCAGATATGACATCTCAAAGGACTTCCGACATCGATTTCTCGACGATGTTAACGGCTTCTTCAACGTGCGCAGCATTGATATTGAGCGGCGGTAAGAATCGGAGGACGTAATCGTTGGTGCATATCGTTACGAGCCCGTTCTCAATACATTTCGCAGCGAGCGGCGGTGCCTCAACTTCCATAACTAACCCGCGGAGCAAGCCTTTTCCGCGGACCTCTTTAATCGGGTACTTGTCCTTGAGTTCCATCAGTCCACCTGCGAGGTAATTCCCCATTTTGACAGCATTCACGGCGAGATCTTCTTCAAGGATGGTTTTGACCGTTGTGGATGCCGCTGCAGTAACTAAGGGGTTTCCACCGAATGTCGCTGCGTGGGTGCCGGGGACAAAACTTTCTGCTACCTGTCGTTTTGCTAACATCGCGCCGATGGGTACACCGCTCCCGAGTGCTTTTGCCATTGTGATTACGTCTGGCACTACACCGTAACTCTGGTATCCGAAAAATGTGCCTAATCTTCCCATTGCTGTCTGCACTTCGTCAAACATAAGTAGTAGGCTATGTTTATCACAGAGTTCACGTAAACCTTGGAGGTAACCATCACTCGGAATATTAACACCACCTTCAGACTGGATCGGTTCGACTAAAATAGCGCAGGTCTTTTCGCTGATGGCGGCTTCGGTTGCTGCGAGGTCGTCGAATGGTACATATTTGAATCCTTCAAGCATCGGTTCAAAACCGACGTGATATTTTGTCTGTGCGGTGGCAGTGATTGTCGCCATTGTTCGTCCGTGGAACGAGTTATCCATCGTGATGATTTCATAAGCATCCGTTCTACCGCTGTCTTTAGCATATTTCCGTGCCAGTTTGATGGCGGCTTCGTTTGCTTCGGCACCGCTATTACAGAAGAAACACTGATCCATGTCGGAGTTGTCGATGAGCAGTTTCGCGAGTTCTGCTTGCGGTTGGATGTAGTAAAGATTAGATGTGTGGAGCAGTTTACCTGCCTGTTCACGGATCGCTTCGACGACTTTCGGGTGGCAGTGTCCTAAACCGTTGACAGCGAGTCCGCCGAGAAAGTCGAGGTATTTTTTTCCATCGGCATCCCAGAGGTAGGGTCCCTCGCCCTTGATGAATGCGAGACTTCTGTCCCCGTAGGTATTAATGATATATTCTGTCGCCATTGCTTTAATTTCAGCAGTTGTCATTTTTTTTACTATGGCCTCCTGTTCTGCTCTCCATTTCATTACGAGCAGGTTTCTGGTTAATTCGTGATTCTTCTGGGGTTTTGTGCGTTTCTGAATGCAGGACTTTATGCTGAAGATCAAACCCTTCTAACCCCGCTTATCAGGGCGAACTTGGCGTTCACTATAAAATCACCAATTTGTATAGGCACCGTCGTCGCGTTGATAGCCGTGAGGTGGTCCGTATTCTTGGTTTGAGACATCGGCAAGTGCGTCCTCGTTGAATTCGATGCCGAGTCCTGGACCTTCAGGCGGTAGGAGATACCCTGCTTCAAACGGCATCTGCACCGGGAAAACATCCGTCAGTGAGGACATTGGTGCGCGCGGAAGTTCTTGCACACCGAGGAGTGCCGATGATAAAGAGAGATGTAGACACGCCGCAGCGGATACAGGTCCTAACGGATTGTGGGGTGCTAAGTAGATGTAATGGGTTTCGCACCATCCTGCGATTTTACGTGCCTCCGTTAAACCACCAGCGATACAGAGATCGACGCGGCAGTAGTCCATGAGATCTTCTTCAATGACCTCACGGAATGTCCATTTGCTATCAAATTGTTCACCGACAGCGATTGGCACCGAGGTCTGCTGCCGAAGCCGTCTGAGACTGGCGGGGTTTTCTGCCCGAAGCGGATCCTCAATGAAAAATGGATTGTACTGTGCGACCTTGTTGCAGAAATCGAGGCTGTCTGCTGGATCGAGGCGGGTATGCACGTCAATGAGTATTTCGAGATCGTCGCCTAAGGCATGACGCACAGCTTCTACCTGCTTAAGGCAGTTTTGGACGGCGCGCCTGGGTTCAAATGTCCCTGTGCCGGAGTTGTCAACCACGCTCCACCGGACGAACTTCCAACCGGCTTCATAAGTTTGCCGGCAGCTTTCAACGATCGCATCAATTGTGCCACCGCCGTTATGCGGGTAGCAGACGACCTTGTCCCTCGTGCGTCCGCCTAAGAGCTCGTAGACGGGAACATTCAGTGCTTTTCCTTTGATGTCCCAGAGTGCGATATCTACGGCACTCACTGCAGCGGATTGGACGACCCCGCCGGGGAAGAAACCACCACGGAACATCACTTGCCACAGATGCTCAATCCGAAACGGATCTGCACCGATAAGGAACGGCTCAAATGAGCGAACGACTTCGGCTAAGGCGAGCGCGCGGCGACGTAGCCCGCCCTCTCCGACACCGTAGATCCCGGCATCGGTTTCGACTTTCACAAAAAAATAGCCGTCCGCTGAAGCAAAAGATTTAACTTTGGTAATCTTCATGTTTTTAAATATTGGGGTTCTGCTCCGTTTTTTCCGTTGTCAAAAACGGGTTTCTGCCAATTTTCAACAACGTAGATTATAAGTAGATTGTTCAAGGGTCAAAGAAATTGTAGCTGGATTGAACAAGGTGAAATTCAGCGGTCTCTACACAGCATCCAATGTTGGCGTGTTGTCCTGGCAGTAGACCGGACGGAAAAGCGTCTGGCGTTTAAACGGCATCTCTTCAACATGCTTCGGATGCGGTTCCCACTTATGCCACTTGTTCCCGACGGTATTGTAGCAATTAAAAATTGCGACCCGATCGACTTCTTCATCCGTCCACTTCGCACCGGTATGTGTGATTGCCTCTGTGAAAACCAGCATAGAGCCAGCAGGACAGGTGTAATCCTCCCACAGCGGTGAATTGCGATCTGCTGTTGACTTTGGCGCGGGGAATGCCCCTTTATGGCTACCGGTAAGGAACATCGTTCCACCACCGCCTGCTTTGACCGGATTGAGTTCCCAGACAACGCGCGTCAAACCGCTATGTGCACTGTCGTGGTGGAGATGATATGTATGTGAGTTGCCCGGGAAGTTGAGCATCCCGCGCCCACCGTGCGGTTGGAAGTTGTCATGTCCATTTGCTCGAATGGTTAGGAATGTGCCTTCAAACCGGAAGCCGTAGCAGTTTTCGTTTGCATAGCCCGAAGTCAAAAATTCATTCATGAATCCGAGCACAACGGGATGGTCGGTTAGACCCTCAAGCGGACCGCCGATCGGAGAACGGTGGTGTTCGGGCAGTGAGTCGGGATCCTGCCTGAGTTGATAGCAGTACTCGCGCATCTCCTTAACCTCTGTTTCGCTGAGTATGCCCGGGAACAGGAGCCACCCACGGGTGTCAAAGAGAAAACGTTGCTCTTCTGTGAGTGGGATCGGTGGTAGATTGTCGGCATTTGTCGTAGGGTTCGGCATGGTTTTTTCCTTAGAAGTTGTCAGTATTATGAGTCGTCAGTTATCAGAGCGATTTTTTCTGCGAAAAAATCTGTCGGTGGTCAGTTAAGAGTCGATTTGTGGCAGTTATCAGAAAAGCAACTGCCACAAGAGCGTAACTAATAACTGATAATTGATAACTGACAACTACTTATACAAACGCTCGTCCTCAAGCGAACTGCAGGCGGGGTTTTAAACCCCGCCTGCAATGGGGCTGCTGATAGCCTATAACCAAAAACTATTTATACAAACGCTCGTCCTCAAGTGAAAGCCAGGTGCCGTAGTCGCGCGGCATCTCTTTAATTTCTCCTAAACCGGCTTCGGCACGCCACTGTAATAGCGGATGTTCTCGGTTTTTCTGGGGTAACTCGACACGGGTGCCGTGAACGGCAGACTCAAAGATTCCCATTAAGATTTCAATAACGTGGCGACCTTCTTCACCGTTAGATTCGTGTTCTCTGTCCTCGTCGAGTGCGTTCACATATTCATCGACGAAGCAGTAATCGTCAGCATCTGCACCTTTATTCGGATCAAAATGCTCTGGATAGATAGAGGGGAGTGTTTCCCACTGGTCGTGTGTGCCATCCGGGACAAAATGCGGTGTCGGCAGCCACCATGAACCTTTCAATTCCGACCAGAAGAGCCTGCCTTCAGTACCGTAGAGTTCCATGACGTAGGCATCGGTATCGACCTTTGGAAATCGGTGTTGGATGAGGGTGCCGGTGACATTTCCATCGAATTGGAGGGTCGCTGTGGTGTATTCGCCTGCGACTGTACCCATGCCTGCTGGCGAAGGGAGCACATCATCGTGTGTGATGGCGCGTCCACCTGTCGTCGCTTGTGTCACGACGCTTCGGCAGTGTCCACCGAAACGGAGCATGTTGTTGATGACATGCGTTCCGATGTTCATCAGCCCGTAGCCTGCATAATACCCTTTTCCGCTGGCGTAGATGTAACGTAGGTCGCCGATTTTTCCTTCAGCTAAGGCTTTGGCGACTGCCTGCATCGAGGGACTTGTGCGTCGTTGATGATGTACAGCGACACGAGCGTTTTTTGTTTTCGCTTTCGCTAACACTTCATCCGCTTGAGCGAGATCGATGCAAAGCGGTTTCTCTACTTCGATATTCACGCCGTGTTCAAGGACGCGCATGCAAAGCGGATAGTGTGCCTCTGTCGCTGTAGGGATCGCAACAATGTCGGGTGTTGTCTGCTGGATCATCTCGTCTAAATCGTTGAAATGTGCTGAGACGTTCACGATCTTGCCGAGGGCATCCAGTCGCTCTTCGACGAGGTCGCAGAGCGCGACAATTTCAGTGCGTGGATGTGCGTGGTATGCTTTTGCCGCCGAGGTGCCACGACTTCGGCATCCGAGTATGGCAACGCGATAAGTTTTCATAATTTTAACGATTGGGTTTCCGCTCGGCTTTTTCCGTTGTCAAAAGCCGGTTTCCGATGAATTTCAACTGTTTTCGTGATAATTGAGTTTCTTTAAAATCTCGTACTGGCTCTGATAATAATCCGATAATATTAACCTGTTTAGGTTTTGCTGTCAAGTTTTTTGTTGGATGGAGCAGAAGAGCCGTTCAGTTTCTCATACTTTGATCTGATTTTCACTCCAGGTCCAGTAGATACGGTTTTCTAACCGCATCTACGGCGTCTGGAGGAGGCATAAAAGAAGGCGAGGTGTTTTGCTTGGGTGTTTCCCGAAGTGACCTCGCCAGTGAGGGTGGAATTGTAACGGCTATTCTGCTAATGCAATTGCGCCGCAGCCGATGCGTGCGCCAGCAGCACCTGAGGGTTGCGAGGTGAAATCGTCTGCGCCAGCGTGGACGATGATGCCTCTGCCGACAACATCTACGTCAGAACCGGTGCCTATTTCCCAGAGGTCTGTTGTCAAGTCGATGCTACCGGTGCCGTCTTCGCCAACGGTGATATTGCCGATGTCTCCGAGATGGAATTCACCTTCACCCCATTTTCCGTGTGCGACACCGGTTGGATTCCAGTGGCCGCCTGCGGATTTACCGTCAGGTGAGCTGCAATCGCCTTTTTCGTGGATATGAACGGCATGAATACCTGGAGATGCGTTCTGAATCTCAATTGTGAGCGTGATTTGATCGCCGTTTTGTGTAAAGACTGCCATTCCAGCTACACTACTGTCGCTCGCTGGGCCGATTGTGGCGATCGCTTGTTTGGCTGATGGTGTTGAGGGAACACCTACCTGATTCTGTACTCTTTCGCAACTTGTCAGAGCGAGAGAAATACTGATTAATAATAGAAGAGAGGCTTTTATGCCGAATATAGGTAAGTTCTTTTTCATTCTTGGGTTCTCCTTTATTAGATATTGGTGAGTTAGCCTTATTAACTATTATATTTGAAAATTCAAGAGTTTCGCAAGTTATTTCTGTGTTTTCAGTTTCCCCCACGTCGCTGTCAAGAGGGACGGCTGAGGTGAGACCGGCAAAGCAAACGCTGGGTCGAACCAATCCGCGTTGAAGTTATCTCCCCGCCGGTGTGTGAGTTGTTCTGGGACACCACCGTCCAGAGCGACTTTGAAGAGGTCTCTGATGCCACCAACCCCCTTGTTGTAAATGAGTTCATTCCCGTCCGGGGACCAGGTAGGGTTAAACGCTGCCATGCCATCTTCTGCCTCAATAATCTTCCTGAGTCCCCTACCATTTCGGTTCACAACATGGATACCCATCGAGCCTCCTACCGCTTTACCTGTCCAAGAAAAGGCGATCTGAGTGCTGTCGGGTGCCCAGGCAGGGTCAAACATCGAGGTATCCACCGGAAGAAGTTTCTCTTCTACATGCGTTTGTAGATTGATAATCTGGACTCTGACGTTCGGGGCTCTGAGATTGCCGTTGTCAGCCCAAACAAACTTGCTTGCCATAAAGGCTATCTCAGAACCGTTAGGAGACCACGCGGGCCATAAGCCATCCTCAGCAAGTTCTTTCTCATTTTTTCCGTCACTTGAGGCAGTGTAGACAGAAAGCGTGTGAAATCGGTGATAAGTGAGTGCTTTTCCATCAGGCGACCAAGTTGGGAATTCTCTCCCTATTAATTTTTTGAATACCTGGCGCACATTCGTTCCATCTGGATCCATAAAGTAGAGATCCTCTATCCCGCCCCGATCCGAGGTGAAAAGAATCTGTTCACCTGTCGGTGACCAGACAGGTGCGAAATCATTGGCACGGTGCTCGGTTAAGTTTATTTGATCAGAACCATCTGGATTCATGATATAAATCTCAAAATTGCCATCACGCCTTGATGTAAATACGATTTTGGCAGTTTCTGGGGCTTTTGCAAGAACAGCGGAGAAGGGAGCAAAGATAAGGAATGTGCTAAGCACATAACATAAAAGTTTCATGATGCTTTCCACCAAGGCTGGAAACGCGTCTACGGTGCGTCTTCCTCAATGCGGATGTGTTGGTTGGGTTTGACGTTCTTGCGGGTGCTGGTGGTGCCGCTGGGCCATAGGACTTCGATTGTCTCAATAATAGGATCACTGTTTATGCCGAAGGTGGCAGTGAGTTCACTCTGTGAGCAGTAACTGGAACCACTCTTGAGCGTCCGTGTCTGTGTTCCCGATGCGGAGGTAATACGGATCTGTGCGCCGATGCCGTCGCGGTTGCTTTTTTGCCCAGCAAGTTGTATCTTAATCCACGTGTTCCGGTTGCCACCGTCGTTTCGGAAGAGGTGCGCTGGTCCGTTAGAGGTCGTAACGAGCAGATCCCAATCGCCGTCGTTGTCGATATCACCGTAGGCTGCGCCTCTACCGACCATCGGTTTCATTAAGTCTGCCCCGACTTTGTTGAGCGCATCAGTGAATTTGCCGTGAGAATCGTTATGAAATAGATGGGGTGGTTGTGCATAAGTGACTTGACTCTGGATGGCGTTTATGTCGTTTTCGACGTGTCCGTTGGCGGTGAAAATATCGAGGTTTCCGTCGAGGTCGAAGTCAAAAAAGAAGCATGAGAAAGTGAGCGTCAATAGCGTCGCATTTCCGATATGCGCTGCAGGTGCATCGTCGATGAAGAAGTCGCCTTCGTTGTGATAGAGATTGAGCATCTCGTTAGAGAAGTTACCGATGATGAGGCTCTCCCTCCCGCTGCGATCGTAGTCAGCGGCATCAATGCCCATTGCGCCGGTTGCCACGCCGCTTTCGTTATAGGCGATTCCGGTAAGCATCCCGCTTTCAATGAAGGTGCCGTCGCCGTTGTTCTGATAGAGTTTGTTGGGTTGTGTGTCGTTTGCCTCAAAGATGTCAGGCAAACCGTCAGCGTTGTAATCGAAAATGCAGACACCAAGTGATTTACTGTTGTTGTCCTCAATCCGGGCACTGCGGGAGACATCTGCGAATGTGCCGTTCCCTCGGTTTCTGAAGAGTTTGCTCGCCTGTCCTTGATAAGATTCAGGCGTACAATAGGATTTATTTTTACCGTCGAGGGTACAGAACAGATCGTTTTCGATGCTCCATTCGACGTAGTTCGCGACGTAGAGATCGAGGTGTCCGTCATTGTTGTAATCGAACCATGCACAACTTGTACCGAAGCCAGGGTTGTGGATGCCAGATGCTTTTGTGATGTCAATAAAGGTACCGTCTCCACTGTTTTGGAAGAGTCGATCGGTTTCGAGGCAGCTGATGTAGATGTCTAAATCACCGTCATTGTCGTAATCGGCGACGGCAGTCCCTATACCGTAGAGCGGGACGGCGAGTCCTGCGGTTTCGGTGACATCGGTGAAAGTGCTGTCCTGGTTGTTGCGGTAGAGTGCCATCGTTTGCCGTTTTCCGGTTGGTTTGCCTTCCCAATCTTTTCCGTTAACGAGGAGAATGTCTTGCCATCCGTCGTTGTTGTAGTCGATAAAGGCGCAGCCTGACCCCATTGTTTCGGGAAGGTATTTCTGTCCGAAGGCACCAGTATTATGAACGAAGTCGATGCCCGCTGCATGCGTGATGTCAGTGAATTCTACACCAAGGGGCGGTAAGTTTTGTGCACCAGCATTTAGCGCGGAAAAGATCAGAAAAGTTATTAAGTGTGCTAAAATTGCTATGGTATTAAACCAACTTTCTAATTTTACGGATTTTAGCATACCTACAAACTTTTTAGCGAAGTATAGTTCCTGTTTTATTGTTCGATAGAAATCCACCGATCCTCCTCCCATGAGGTTTGAATGGCAGTTTGCACATCAGCGACTGCGGCGGCTTCTCGGAAACTTGGGTTGCCTTGTTTGCCTGTATGGATGGCTTGCAAAAACTGGTACGCCTCGATTGTCTTCAGGTCGTCGTAGCCTAATCCGACACCGGGACCCGGGTTGAAGTCGCTGTGGAATGGATGGCTTGGACCGCTCAATATGCGCGTGTATCCGTCAGGGAAACCGTCTTCAGCAGGTAGGTAAACCTCAAGTTCGTTCATTTGTTCAAAGTTCCAGCGCAGTGCCCCATCTGTACCGTTCACTTCAAACGCCATCTCGCATTTAGGACCGTTAATAATTCGGCATGCTTCGAGTGTGCCTCTGGCACCGTTTTCAAACCGAACGAGGGCACCCACATAGTCTTCGTTCGTAACGGCTTCCATTTCGCCATCTCCACCGAGTGTGAAGTGCGTGCCGGTACCTGCTGTAGCTGCTGGACGCTGCGGGATGAACGTCTCTTGTTGCGAAACGATGTTATCAATGCCACCGACGATAAAGTGTGCCATGTCGATGACGTGAGAGAGCAGGTCGCCGAGTGTCCCCAATCCAGCGATTTCTTTCTGAAACCGCCACGAGAGCACGGCTTGCGCGTGGCTCGCGTAGCCAGCGAAAAATCTGCCACGGTAGTGGGTGAGTCTGCCGAGTTTTCCATCTGAAATGAGTTGATGTGCGTATTGGACGATGGGTGCCCATCTGTAGTTATAACCGACACACGTCAGGACACCCGTCTGTTGTGCGACAGCGTAGATGGCTTTTGTTTCTGCAGGATTCCGTCCGACTGGCTTTTCGCAGAAGATGTGTTTCCCCGCGGCTGCGGCTGCTTCGATGATCTCAAGGTGCATGCTATTCGGAGCGGCGATATTGACGACTTGGACCTCTTCGTTTGCTATCACATCTCGAAAATCGGTTGTTGTGTGTTTAAACCCGAAGCGGATTTTTGCTTCGGTAGTGCGTTCAGCAACGTCATCAGCACAGATGATAAGTTCCGGTTGGAGCGGGCTGTCGTGAAACCGGTCGTTGATTTGGCGATATGCGCGGGCGTGCGTCATGCCCATCCATCCCATACCGATAATACCAATGCCTATTGTGTTTTTTCCCATTCTTCTAATATATGGTTCGTTAGGTTCAACCTAATCTAAAGTACTACTGGGGTCTGAGTGTGGATCCTTTTTTCAGATGCCCCCATGTAGTTGCGAGTTTGGTTTGTGGCTCTACGAGACGTGGTTTTCCGGGGCCTCCGTCGCGGATATTTTCGCCCGTAATTTCGACGTCATCAAAGTGTGCGCGTCCGTCTGCGACAACGAGACCCGCTTGCCCACCTTTTAAGATATCTTCGTCAACAGCGGTAAATACCTCGTCGTCAATTTTAAATTCGAGTGTGCCATCCTCGTAGATAGTGGCGGTCAGTTCGTACCACGTATCAATTTCCGCATCAAATAGGTAGGTAATGATGCTCCAATCATCATGGACTGCCCTTACCATCCGGACGGTACCCAAGATATAATCGATAAAAAAGAGATAACGGCTGTCCTCTTCACCTCTATCGTGAAGTGTTAGCCCGATAGTTGGGGGCTCTTCCTTATCCTCGACTAATTTTGCGCGACAGGAGAGGGAGTAGTGTTTCCATGTGAGCTCACCTGTCAACCAGAGGCTCATAAAGCCCGGTAAGAAGATTTCACCGACAGCTTCACCGTCACTGACCCACCATTTTTCGGCCTTTCGATCGATATTAAAGATTTTCCATTCGCGGGTGTCTTTGTCTTCAAAATCGTCACGCCATGTACCTGCGAAACTGGGTTGCCAGGTACAGATTGAAAGGCAGACAAGTGTGATAACTGCGATGATAGGTATTAATTTTTTCATTCTTCTTCTCCTTCGGTTATGATACATTTTCTATCTGAGTCTGCGTAAGGGCACAAGCGGCAATGATCAAGATTTCTATTATATTTGCCCTGCTGCAGATCCGATATTTTTTTCTTCCACTTTTCTTTCGCTTCTTGCAGTTCTGCTACGTTGAAACGCTTCTGTATATATCGATCTTGTTCGGGAAAAAAAAGGTTCATTGTTACTGTCGGTTGTTGTGGGTAGCGTCGATGCAAAAGCATACTGTAAAGTTCCATTTCTGGGTCATACACATCAGAATCCTGGGCATCGTCGGTTTTGTAATTGATTACTTGCCAGTGTTGAGTTTCATCTTTAAGGAGTCTATCAAATCTGCCGTCAATAATATGTCCTTCAATATCCGCGTGGACTTGCTGGTTCGTATGGGTTTCGGATGCTGAGAGCGCGGTTTCTCCGAGTTCGGAGTTGATGAAATTATTAGCGGATGTATGAAGTAGCGTTGTTAAGTTGCTCGTTACTTCGGAATAGTTCTCAGCAGTTTGGTTAATAATCGTGTCAAGATTGTCCGTGTCTGATTGCCGTCTTATTCTCGTGAAAGTATAGCGAATCGCATTGTCCAATTCGTCTTTATCAGAATCTCCTTCTTCTTGCTTGTTCGTCGGAATTCGTAGCACGTTTTCCAATTGGTAGCGCAATGGGCAGCGGGCATAGTTTGCAAGTTCTGTGACGGAAAAGGCTGCAGAAATACTGGTTGGTTCGAGTGTTGATGGTAGCCATTCTGAAAAATCGAAGGGTGTTATGTCATCCAACAAAATCTCATCTGTGGGAGTCTTGTCTTCGAGTTGTCGAAACACGTTAAGTTTGAAAGGTAGACTGGGTAAATCGTCTTCTGGTCCACAAATACCAAGGTGTGTGTCAAGCCACTTAAGCATTTGCTGTGCTTCACCTTTCTCTGAGAGTGTTCCTGATAAAATCAACCGGTCTTCGGCGCGTGTTGTACCGACATAAAACAATCGTTTCTTTTCGGCAACCTCTTTTTCGCTGGATCGGTTTTTCATGTGGGCAATGATTGACGGTTCAGTTTTCCTATATTTGTCATCTGGCTTAAGTGGACTAAAACCGATACCGAATGTTTCATCAATGAAAGGTTCACTATCTGTTTGTCCTTTCCGGTTAAGACATGGGAGTATGACGATTGGGAATTCCTTGCCTTTGGCGGCGTGGATTGTCATAATTTGTACTGCTTTACTGCTCGCTTCAACTGGTGCTTGTCCCTCGCGAGGTTCTTCCGTGATTAAGATATGTAAAAATTCAATGAAATCCGGAAGCGTTTGTCTGTTCTCATCGCCATCAAAATTTCTTGCGAGGTCCAGGAGTTTTTGGTAATTTGCCCACCGTTGATCTCCCTGTTTCCCTGTCTTCAGTGTTCCAATCATTCCTGTTTGGTTAACGATGGTTCCAATCAGTTGGTTTACAGGCGTACGCTGTGCGATTTCAATGTGCTTTTTTAAGGTATCTATAGCGTTTCTGAGATGCTCAGAAGGTGCTTGGTAGTTTCGCACTTTGTGCCAGAAGTCTGCACCTTCTTGTAGTGAGATTTCGTAGAGTTCCGTATCAGAGATAGCGAAAGCAGGACTGCGGAGGATTCCACCGAGAGATGTCTGGTTTTCTTCGGGTGTGTTAAGGAAGTTGAGGTAGTTCCAGATATCGTAAATTTCTTGCCTTTGATAGAAACCGATACCTCCTGTTGTGAGATAAGGGATACTGGCTTCGAGGAGCGCGTGCTCAATATTAGGAAGATGTGTTCTGCTCCGAATGAGGATAGCGATGTCACCGTATTCAATGGGTCGCTCGACTTCCCTTCTATTTTCATCGCGCACCCATACTGTATCTCCGTTGTGTTTCATATTTTTGATATGATTTGTGATGAGCGCGTATTCATCCACGTTTCCCTTGCCGTTTTGTCCGAGAAGAATCTCAACGGCTCCGTCTGCGTCCGTGCGGCGCGCTTTGATAAGAGATTCATACGGCACTTCAAATTCATTTTCACTTCCATCGCCCATCAAGTGATCGAAAAGGTAATTAATGAATCCGATGGGATCGCGTAAGGAGCGAAAGTTTTCTGTGAGGGAGATATCAAGTCCACATTCTGCGATGATTTTCTGTTTTGTTTTTTCAAATACGCGGACATCTGCGCCGCGAAATGCGTAAATACTCTGCTTCGGATCGCCGACAATGAAAAGATTGGCACATTTGAGTTTGTTTGTCAGCAGCATGACTAATTCATACTGTAATTCGTTTGTATCCTGATATTCGTCTATCATGAAGTATTTATAGCGTTTGATGAGTTCTTGTCGAATTTCTTCGTTGTTGTAGAACAGGTCGCGAGTTTTCAGCTGTAGGTCACTGAAGTCGAGCGTGCCTTGGGAGAGTTTGGCATTTTGATAGTCTGTGAGGATTCGCTTGTAGAGTGTGAGTAGGGCGCGGGTTGTGCTAATTAGGAAATCGTCATCGGTTTCAATGTCGGCTTTTTTGTTACCATCTTTTTCTTTTTCAAGGATCGGGACACCTTTAATCTTTTTTGCAGTTGATTCCAGAAAGTCAATCTGATCTGCAATTCCTGTTCTGTCAATGCTTTTCGGCAGAAAGCTTCGCGTCCTAATTTCATTTTCTCCAGTTGTAATTAGTGTCGCAATTTGTCTAAGCAAGTTTAACACTTCAAGTGCTTCAGGATTTTGCTCATGTTGTTCTTCCAATTGTGGTGTTAAATTCTTAGCATCCTCTGCATTCCTACCTCTTGCGACCTCCAAAACAGTGTTTAGGCATCTGATAAATTCGGTGACATCAATTTTCGACATCAATCGGCCAATCGTTGATAGCAATTGCTTACGAACCTGTTGTTCCAAATCTTGACGTATTTCTGTATCGTTTGAATTGCTATACATTTTGTTCATGAGACGTTCGAGGACATCGCGTTTTTCCACCATAATGGAAAAGAAATCAACCAAATTTTTTTGTCCTCCGTAGCGTTGTAGGAGACGTGTGAGTTCTGGACGGTGTTTGTCTTCCTCGGTTGTGGCGATGTTTTTGAGAGTTTCCTTAAGGGTATCTTGGAGTAAGAGTTTCTGATCAATACCGGATACGATACTGAAGTTAGCCGGTACATCAGCTTGGAACGGGAATTCTCTCAGGATACTTGAACAGAAGGCGTGGATAGTTGAGATATGTGCTGAGTTCATTTCATCGCGAAAACGTTGAAGTGAATTACTGTGTTCTACGTCGGCGTTTTCTACTTCCTCAGACATCTCTTCAATAATTCGTTCCTTCATTTCAGCGGCGGCTTTCTCTGTGAAAGTTATGGCAACAATTTGCCGCGGGGTGGTCTTACCCTTACGCAAAATCTTGAGGTAACGTTGGACCAACACGGTGGTTTTTCCGGATCCTGCACCGGCGGTTACGCAGACGTGTTTTTTGATGTTGAGGGCATCTTGTTGATTACGAGTTAATTGCATTTTTTGTTTTGATTTTCTACTTTTTGTTTACGGCACGCCGGCGCGTGCCTACTACTTTTAATCTCGGAGTGGGATGATGGTCTCTGGTGCTATTGCGACTTGCACAGTGTCTCCCGGTTTTTTTGTCTCAGTGCCGGGATTGTAGTGGACGGCTTTGAGCGGAACGTCTGAGGCTACGAGTTGGTATTCTTCTACCCTGCCTAAGTAGTTGACTGCGGTGACCGTCGCTGTTATCTGATTTTCAGCGTGGTTGCTGTCGTTCTGCTTGCTCTCGACGATGAGTGCTTCGGGACGGATTGAGCACTGCACGGGTGTTCCCTCGCTTAAGTCGTGATAAACGGTTTCGGAGTGGAGTATTCCGACCGGAGTTTCGATTGTCGCACTGCCGTTTGATATATGTTGGACTTTACCGGAAACAAAATTGGTTTCCCCTACGAAACTTGCGACAAAAGCGTTCTTTGGGTACTGATAGACTTCGCGCGGCGTGCCGACCTGGATGACAACACCGTCCTGCATGATCGCCATCCGATCCGCCATAGAGAGCGCGTCTACTTGGTCATGCGTGACGTAGAACATTGTAATGTTTGTTCGGTCGTGGATCTGTTTGATTTCGTCGCGCATCTGTTGTCGGAGGGCAGCATCGAGATTGCTAATCGGTTCATCAAGGAGCAGGACGCTCGGTTCAATGACAAGGGCGCGTGCGAGTGCAATGCGCTGTTGTTGTCCGCCGGAAAGTGTATTGACGGCGCGATCGCGATAGTCTACCATCTGCACCATCTCAAGGGCACTCGTGATCTTTTCAGACCGTTCTGATTTATCGAGTTTTCGGAGCGTGAGTCCGTATTCAATATTTTCGGCGACGGACATGTGGGGCCACAACGCGTAATTTTGGAATACCATCCCTGTATTGCGTTGGTGCGGGGGCACGTCGTTCACGACAGTATCGTCAAATCGTAATTCGCCTGCATCGGGTTTGTAGAATCCGGCGACGATACGGAGAAAGGTCGATTTGCCGCATCCGGACGGACCGAGGAGAAAAAAGAATTCGCCTTTCTCGATATTTAGGCTTACGTCATTAACTGCGAGTGTCGTATCGAATGCTTTTGTGACATGTGTTAATTGAACTGCAACTGCCATATTTTTAAATATTGGGTTTCTGTTCCGTTTTTTTTCTCGTCAAAAACGGGTTTCTTACGTGTTTCAACAATATTGGGGTTAATTGCATGTTTTCTTACTTTCCCGCTTTTGTCTACGGTATGTCTTGAACGCATCGGAATCCGATGGTGCTGCCAGATGAAAGATGGTACCAGCGATCAGCGACACGAAGGTCTTCAGGGCTTCCGCCCCATCCACCACCACGTAGGATCCGAAAGTTTTCATTCTCTGGGGCAACTTCTCTACCAAAGCGCGGACTGTTTTCTGGACTTATGCTATAAAATTCGCCGTTGTATTCGTCGAAACACCATTCCCATGCATTTCCTGCTATGTCGTATAAGTTATAGCCGTTAGGTGGAAAACTGCCGACGGGTGCTGTCCACTTCCATTGATCCGTTTCACCGGTCCCGCCGAAATTCGCATCTGTATGTGTAATTATATCACCATTCGGGTATAATTTGCCAGTCAGATTTCCGCGTGCGGCGTATTCCCATTCTGCTTCAGTGGGTAACCGTTTATTTGCCCATGCGGCATAAGCTGCAGCATCGCGCCAGTTCACTCGGACGACAGGTGCGTCAGGCGCATTGAACCGCGGGTTATGCGACAATGGCGGCTGAGGGTAACCTGTACTTTCGACAAATTTCTGGTAGCGCGCGTTCGTTACTTCATACTTGTCCATGTAAAATGCGTTGAGGGTAACGGTATGCACAGGTTGTTCGTCGCTATCCCCAGTCGTGGAGCCCATCTGAAATGTACCTGCCGGAATCAAGACCATTGTGGCACCATCAATCTCAGAAATGGTTTCAGCGGCGTGTTCTGTGGCGGGTGAATCTTCATCGCTCGGCACACAAGCGGATAGACTAACACAGACAAGGCAGATGAAAATTTTTAAAATTACCTTGCGGAGAAGCGGCGTGGTCTGGGCATTGAGCCGTTTCTGCCTAAACAATCGTGTTCTTCGTGAAATTCGCGTAATCCTTGATCCCATTTCATGTTTTATAAATCTTTTACGATTTGTGTAGCGGCTTCGGCGATCCATGTCTGTTCTCTCTCATAGACCGTGCGGAGGTCCAACCAGAACTGTTGATCCTTGATTCTGCCAATGATAGGAATTGGGGTGCTTCGGAACTGTGCAGCGAGTGTTTCAGCGGAGATCTCCGAAGGTTCAAGCACAAGTGCGACGCTTGGTAACGTCTCAACAGGCAGTGCACCGCTCCCGATTTGCCCGTAGGTTTCCGCAACTCGGATGTTGACCTTTTCCCCGAAGCGGTCTTCTAATTCCGTCTTGAGTGCTTTGGCGACAGTTTGGAGTGTCTCTATCGATCGGGTGTAGCGGTTAAGCATCGGGAACTGTTCGGCGATTGTAGTGCCTTCAATGAGATAGCGTTGCAGTGTTGCTGCGAGACCGGCAATGATGAGTTTATCGACTCGGAGTGCGCGCATCATCGGATTTTTCCGCATCTTTTCGATCCATTCCGCTTTACCGACGATGATCCCTGCCTGTGGTCCGCCGAGCAGTTTGTCGCCGCTGAAGGTGACAATATCGACACCACTGGCGATGCGTCCTCCGACAAGCGGTTCGTGTGGCAGCCCGTATTGGGTCATATCAATGAGTGCACCGCTGCCGAGGTCTTCCATTGTCGGGATACCGCGCTGTGTGCCGAGTTCTGTCAATTCTTCCATCGTCGGTGTTGAGGTGAAGCCGAGAATTTTGTAGTTGCTCGGATGCACCTTGAGCAGAAGTCCTGTGTTTTCATTGATCGCATCAGCGTAATCTCGGAGATGGGTCCGGTTTGTGGTGCCGACCTCGCGGAGTATCGCGCCACTTGCCGTCATGACATCAGGGATACGGAATGCACCGCCGATCTCGATGAGTTCGCCGCGTGAGACGATGACCTCTTTGCCGCGTGCCATCGTCTGCAGCGCGAGCAGGACAGCGGCAGCGTTGTTATTGACGACCGTGGATGCCTCGCAACCTGTCAGTTGTTGCAGGAGCGGTTCGGTGATCCTATCGCGATGCCCTCGTTTACCTGTTTCGATGTCATATTCGAGATTGACGTAGTTTTGCGCGGCTTGCTGGATGGCTTCACAAGCAGCATCGCTGAGCAGAGATCTACCTAAGTTGGTATGTGTGACAGTACCTGTCGCGTTGACGACGGGACGCATACGGTTGCCCGTTTTCGCCTCAATTTTCTGGCGTGTCCGTTCGGCATATTCTGTGTGTTCTGGGAGTTGTGTATAGTTTCCGCTGAGAATTTCGTTTCGGATGTCGGCGACGGCGGCGCGTAGTGCCTCTATGACGAGCGGGCGCGCGTAGGTGGCTTGCAAGTCGAGTATCTCCTGGGTGTTCAGGAGTTTTTCGATGGCGGGTAATTGTCGTAGGAGGTCTTTTGTGTGATCAGTCGTCAAAGTAGTTTCCAAGGAATCTGTTTCTTTTTAAAAATAATGATTTTGGCGACCATTCTGAGATCAACGAGCCAAACTTCACCTCGATTTTGATTTGGCATCCGCCGCCTCCATTTTGTCATGTTCAACAAAAAGCGCGTCAGCAATTTCCGTGAGTGCCTCATCTGTCAAAGGCGGGATATCCAGCAGTGCTACCTGCTTTATAATTTCAGAGGCGATCGCATGTTTTTCAATCTCAGGAAGTTGGTTAAATGCTGCCAATATGTTTTCTGAGGTTGCGTGCATCGAGACCTCCGTGTGCCAATAGCATACAATTTATATTAATTATACACGGTGCTCTAACGAAATTCAAGCACTTCTTTCAATTAAGGATTGCTGATGCTTACGGGTTGGGTGGTGGTTTATAACTGTTGGTGTGTTCATGAATCGGCTGGCGTTCGCGGTTGACGTTTGGGTCAGTGCGGCGAGGGATGCCTGTGATTGCATCGACGGATTCGTCTGCTTTAAAGCGTAGGTAGAGTTTCTGCGATTTCGCGGCGAGTGATGGGTTTTTAAGGGCGCGGTAACAACGCATCATGTTGTAGTGTGCGTCCAAATCTTCTGGATCGACGGTGAGCGTCTTCTGGAATTCGGTGAGCGCTGTTTCGTATTCACGTTTTAGGAAGTACATACGTCCGAGTCGGTTGCGGACACGGGTATCGCGTGGAAACTGCGCAGCGGCGCGCTGGAGATGCTCAATCGCTGTATCGTAGTTACCGTGCGCCTCTTGAACAAGGGCGTAGAAGTAGTGAACCTTCGCTCTATGTAGGTTCTCCGCGGATAGCGTCTTCTGGATTTCAAATGCTTTTTCAAGCATCGCTTCGGCACCCTGCATATCCCCTTCTTCGATTTTGACTCTTGCCACATTCACCCATCCATCGAGGTATCCGGGTTCGAGTTCGGTTACCTTCAGGAATGCAGTCTCAGCGGCTTTCAGGTCGCCTTGCAGGAGAAGTCCGATGCCGTAGTCGTTCCAGCGTTCGCGCGTGTTAGTGGACGGAAACCCAGGGACTGTGCCTACTACCTTAGTTGACGGCACACGGATTATGTCTACTACTTTTAAGGTTGCTTTGATGGATGCCATCTCTATAACCGGTAGGTTTGGGATCGCCTTGATCTTTCCTGCGACATCTGAAGTATCACCCGTCCAGACCCACTTGCCGTCATCGTAGCCTTTGTCTACTTGGAAGTCGGTATCTTCTGGGTCACGTACGCCGGCATACGCCCATTGTGTGTGCCACCAATTGAACTTACGATAATTGAGTTTTGCCTCGACTGTGAGGGTATTTCCACAATCAGGTGGGATTTCGAGTTGGTAACGGACGGTATCGGCGGCACCCGGGGGGATTGTGTTTGAATAGAGGGCTGTTCGGAGTGCCCAAGCATTCCGTTTGTTAATGAGGTTCCCGTGTGCGTCGAGCATGTAGGCGCGGTAAAAATGCGCGCTCGGATCAACGGGTCCGTTTCCGTCGGGTGCGGCGATTCTGCCGTTCCAAAAAACAGTTTTGCCAGTTTCATCGGTGGCTTTCACTTCCACCCAGATGTCGAACGCGTCTATCGTGCCTGCAGGGAACCGGTGTCCGACACCCCGCGTGCGTACCACCACATCAATCCGTGTGTTGTCGTTTCGAGTGACTTCAACCCCATCGCTTGGGATGGGTGCGCCGTCTGCGAATAGGTCCAACGTTACGACTTCATCCTGCAAAAAATCTGTCACGGCTTTGAGTTGGTCTGGGTGTTGGTTGACAAAGGGGAGTGCTGTGTTCGCTGCGGGAAAACGGTGGTTGTGAACCTTGCCGTTTATATTTGCGGCATCTGTAGAATCGACGAGTGGCATGTGACAATCGACACATTTCTTTGCTTTTTCGGGATAGTAGAAAGACAGCGCGCCTTGATGCGAGACTCCACTTTTCTGCCACTGGTCATAGTCGTTGAAGCCGCGGACCCAACGGAAATTGTTGACGGGTTCATCGAGGTGCGCTTTGTGACAGGTTGAACAGAATTCAGCGGTGTTTTGGCGATGGAATGGCTTGAGAAAACTCTTTTTGTGCGGTTCAGGATCGAGTCGAATGAGATAGTTATGCAGATTCCGAATAAGCGGGTTATCGCTGGCAGCGATGTCGTGGAGCGGTGGGTATTTAATCACGTATCCGCTATTGCCCATGGTATCTTTGACGCGTTCAATGGAGTGGCACGCCGTGCAGGCGAGTCCGGCTTGTGCGGCAGGCGTATGGAGGTTCTCGCGAATGGGTTTGTCCATCACGCCGTTGAGGAGGATCGCTGGGTCGTGGCAGCCGCCACACCATTTGGAGGGTTGGATGCCGTTGACCTCCTGCATATAGATGATTGACTTCCGATACCACTGGTTATTGAAAGATGAGAAATGATGTGCGGATTCGTTCCACTGCTGATAGATATCTGGGTGACACCCTTTTGCAGCACAGGTTTCCGATGTAAGAAAGAAATCAGTTGGGATGAGCGCGCCTGTCTCTGTTTCGACGGATGCGGGGAAAAAGTGGCCGGTTGTGCCGCCGCCTTCCTCGTACATGCTCGTAGGCGGCAGTGCGGGATTTTTGACGAGATAGGTTTCATTCGGAAGATAGTGTTGCGCGAGTTTCGCGCCAATCGGGAAAATAACGACAATAGCCAATACACCTATTGTTATTTTCCGCAAGAGTGGCGTAAGAAGTTCAGCACTTTTCAGTAGATAAAAGCAGAACAGAAGGCAACCCGTGCTTACACTGACGATATGTGTGATGAGAAGCCACCGATAGGGGGTTGTCGCACCTACGATCATCAGATAGATACCGCTGATGATACCAATAACTATTCCGATAACCCCGAATTGTCCGAGCGTTGAGGTGCTTTGCTTCTGCATACGGGCTTGCAAGCGATACCCTAAATGCTTATAGACATAGACGCAGAAGGGGAATATCAGGACGATGCCGAGTCCAACATGGAGCAGGACGTTGAAGATATAAAAGAGCGTCGGTTCGCCGAAACTGAACAGGTACGCGCTGTTGAGCAGTAAAATGAGAAAGGCAGCTAAAGAAAATTTTCGCATTTTTTAATTGTTGATAGATTTTACAATGGGTAATACATGAGTGGTCGGTGAACTTCGGAAGCGCGCCTACCGTATGGATGTCTATATCTTTTATATTTTATCATATTTTTTTATGAACCGCTACAGATAAATGGCGAGATTGGGAATGCAGATCGCATGAATCAATGCCGAGTGCGCGTGTTGCCTCGCAGTGAGAGTCGGCGGGGCGTGTACGCCGCAGAACCTCGCCAGCGAAAGCGTTTAGATAAGTGTTATTGGATCGATTATCGGTTTTTGATGAGTCTTATACCTTCCAAGTGTATTTCGTCGTACCACTGACGGAATTCCTCTTTGGGCAATTTTTTGCCTAATTCATCCACCTGAACCACAGCATTATCAGGAAGGTTAACGGTAAATGCCTCAGGTGGAATGTGGTGATTCACGATAAAGTTTTGTGTTTCTATGATGGCTCGGCTGACGAGATGTTCTGTGCCCTCCGAATCTATCCAGAGCGTCTCTACGATCCCGTTTTTGATAAGCCATGCATCCTCACCGTGTAGTTCATAGGAGATCCGAATACGTCTGACAGATGGTGTCCCTTTTTTGATGTGTCCATCTGAGGAATCTGTTTCGCGAAGAAATCGGCTCTCATATTTCAGGAGACGCAGTCCGAGTTCAGGTGATACCCAAATTCTTTCAAAGTTATTGTCCTGTTGGTGGTCTGGTAGCGGTTCGGCATCCATTTTGGTTTCAAGGACGTAACACGGGAAACCGTTGAAAAATTCGGATTTTAGAATACGGAAGTTCCGTTCTTTCAGATAGGTCGGTAGATCCTTTCCATCAACGATGTGGAGCCACCGCCTCGGATCCACCCAACTTCTTGAACCATCTAAACCGGTATCTGTTGGGTTGTTGCGTTGCGAGAAATGGTAGTCCGGTTTCCCTGTTTCAAGGTATGTTATCTCTAAGGTTCCGCTTGGTGTGGAGATGATCGTTGCTTTTGGCGTTTGTGTGTTGTTGGAAATACTGTCTTTAAATTCTATGCGGGTGTGCCTCGAATCAAATGTGAGCTGTGCCTTCCACGTGCTATAGGTCTCAGGTATTCCGGGTTGTCTGAAGGCGTACAGGCATTCGCCTTCGCCGGATTGAACGGCGAAGTCATAGTTCTGCATGCCGAGCAGGATCATATTGAAATCGCTCTCTGCTTCTACGGCGTTCTTTGGTAAAACCGGTAATTCTTCTTGCGCGAAAGCCGTGGTCAGGCACGCGAAGAAAACGAAACTGAAAATCACAAAGCGCATTGGGGGCATATATAAAAGAAACATCGTTTTTCTCCTAAGCACCGTTCGTCCGATTTATGGTGATGATTCACCGGGTGTAACCCCCATCGGCAGCGGTTCCATGAGTTCATGGATCCATCCACCTGGGAGTATTGGATCTTCCGCGATACCTGTTACCCTTAAAAAAGATCTATATCTCAGAATCTTGCCGGTATAAGCGACATCTTGGAAGAGTCGTTTCACCTCTTGCCATGTTTCATCGCGCCAAGTGGCGATTTCGGGTGACTTCCGTGCCATTCCGTCTGTGCTTCGAAGCTCGGTGTAGAGTTCCACAGCCTTCGTGAGATTGGTTCGGATTTCTTCTTCAAGGACAGGAATTTTCTCTTCGATTTCAGCGAGTGTTAACCCGTAGAAACGTTCTTCTTCAGATTCGGTAGTACTTTCGGCTTCAGCATTAGCGGATGGCGTGCTTTCCTCGGGTGGCATTTCAGCATCAGTAAATTGTGTGTCTTCTGAGGAGAACTCTTCGGCATCTGTCGATGCATCGGAGTCCACAAGTGTAGAAACGATTTCGGTTTCATCGCCGTTGTTGCTGGTCTGAGCCATCGGTTTATTTGAAGACTGAGGCTTAACGCTCCGTTCTGGTGTGACGGTTTTGTAGATCGTTATTGTTTCTTGCGGCTGGTTGGCATTGTGGATTAAGATGCCGAGGAGTATCACTACGCCGCAGAGCAATATACTGCCCCAAAAGAGTTTTGATTTAAACATGATGGAATGTTCCTTTGTCGTTATTTTATGAAACGACTTCGGCAGCGTCAAGTGGGTTTCAGTTATCAGTTTTCAGTCTGTTGTCCGTAGCGTTTGAGGAACTCTGCCTTGGACAACTTCTTATTTTCTCGATTCACTGTAATCATTGCATCGTCGGGAATATCAACAGTGAATGTGTCTGGCGGTAGGTTGTGATTGATTTTGAAATTTTTTATCTCCAGCCTCTGTCCGGAAATTATAGGATCCTCTGGCTTAAAGTCGACCCAAGCGTATTCATGAAAAACTGCTTTAGGGAACCATACCTCTCCGTGTTGCTGATAAGAGATTATTGTGCGAGAGACGGTGGGGGCCTCCATCGGAATATCGCTGTCCAGCGCGTCTACTGGGGTAAGGTGTTGGCTCTCGTGTTTTAGGTATTGAAATCCTCGCTCGGGTGCGATCCAAATTTTTTCAGGTCTATCCACGTCTTTTTCTTCCAAAACATAACAGAGAATATCGTTGAAAACCTCGCGTCCTATGATTTGGAAGTGCTTTTTTCTTAGATAGGTTGCTAAATCGTTACCGTTGAAGGTGAGCCACTCTCTCGGATCCACACCGTGAAAAGGGTTGATGAGTCGAGGTTGTTCTTCTGTATTAAAGGAGTAGTCAGTTTTTCTGTGTTTGTGAGGAACAATTTCCCATCTTCCGCTCGGCGTAAGGATAGTCGTTTTTCCCTGTGAATGGAAAGGTATTTCCTCCGAGTCGAAACGTGTTTTCTTCTTATTAAAGGCGATGGTGCCGATAATAATAGCGGTGTCAGGATCGACGAACGGGGGGACCCCAAGCGTATGAACGACTTCACCTTCACCGGATTTGAGCAGGGCGTGATGATGTTTGATGGCTGCTAAGAGTTCTTTGAAATCGAGTGCGTCTTCTGCTGTGTCTTGTGATGGTGTTTCCTGTGTGAGTGCTAACGCAAGGAACTGTTCTTTGGATTTATCGGTGTCTGGAATTTCAATATCAACCGAAATGTTTGTGCTATTGTCCTTGTGAGGGATAATCGTCCGTTCAATCGGATTTCGCAGTGCCGGTTCCGCATCAATATCAAGGACAATCCGTGCATCAACGATTTCAATCGTCGGTTCAGCCTGTGCCTCGAAGCTGTAGGGTTTCTGGGAGTGGTCGAGGTATCGGTTGCCCGTCCCAAATGCCAACACAGCCAAAACAGCAGCCGTGCCGATGGCTGCCCACGGGACCAACGGTTTTCCAACCGAAGGCGGTGTGGGATTCATGTTGGTAACTTGCCGTCCGATGTGCTCCATTAGGTTAGCAGGTAATTGAACGCTACCGAGAACCTCTTGGACCAAGAGTTCTTCTCTCTCCTGTAGCCGTTTTCGCGCTCGACGCAGGCGACTGTTAATAGTGTTTGCTGACACACCTAAAAATCTGCCAATTTCTTTGATGGGCATTTCGCCGAGATAGTGGAGGGTTACGACTGTACGTTCGCTCTCCGGCAGTCGTGCCAGTAGTTTTTTGACGGTTTCATGACGATGTTCGGTGGCTTCTGTCTCGCGTTTCTCCGATACATAATGTTTGTAAGAGGTGTTCTCTATCTCTACCACGGATGCGTTCTCCAGTGATTGCGTCGAAAGTTTCTTCTTTTGGTGCCACCGCTTGCAGAGATTGTTCGCGATGACATAAAGCCATCCTGCAAACTGATTCGGATTCTTAAGCGTTGAAAGTTTTTTGTATGCCTGAAGGAAAGTGTCTTGGGTAATTTCTTCAGCGATATGGAAGTCCCCGATTTTTCGCCACACGAGTGCGTGAACACCTTTTTGATGCTTTTCGACCAAAAGGGTGAAAGCCTCTTCATCGCCTGACAAGATTCGTTGAATCAATTGAACATCATTTTTTTCCATCAGGATTCTCCATTGTTATTACTGACAATTTGCTCTACAAAACCGTAGCGACTAATGAATCACGTTTACTTAATTATTTTTTTCCAAACTGGTTTTGGGCAAAAAGAGGCATCATCTATCAAAGGAAGATACAAAGGAAGCGATTTTATCCCACTCCCATAAGAGGATACCGTCCCAGTCGCCGATTGCAAGGATTTTCCCATCCGGTGAGAATTCCAATGATTGGATTATATTTAAACGCTTAGTGTTAGCATACTCGGTACGGCCCATTATCAGATCACCAGTATCGACATTCCATGATTTCAAACCTATTCCGCCAGCGACAAGGGCTTTACTGTCCGGCGAAAACACCAACGCTTTCGTGCTTGAGCCTTCAAACTTGGTCAGGGTTTTCATAATGATACCGGTTTCCAGATTCCAAAGGTTAATACCTCGACCAACACTTGCAAGGATTTTTCTGTCTGGTGAGAAAGCTAATGAACCGCAGTCATCCGTAAGTGTTAAGAGTGTATTCCCATTATCCACGTCCCATAAGCGAATTTTACCGTCTTTTCCACTGCTTGCTAAGCGGGTGCCATCATGCGAAAACACCAATGTATTGATGCCATCGGTATGTTCTGTAAAACTGAGAAGTTCTTTGCCGGTCTCTGTATTCATAACGAAGATCTTTCCGTCTCTGCCGCCGCTCGCCAATCGGGTGCCATCTGGGGATATGGCAAGCACCCATTCACCCCCTACGTGCTTTGGGACAATTGATATGGTTTGTTTGCCTGTAGTTGCGTCCCATACCTGAATCGTTGCGTCCGCATCTGCGGGGATGCCTCCTGCACATGTAGATCCATCCGCAGAAACTACTAACGTCCAAGTTGCTGTTGTTCGCCCAAAGGTGTCTACCAGTTGTAGGTTACCAGTTGTGGCATCCCACGTCCGGATAGTGCCATCTTGTCCGCCAGAGACAATCGTTTTGCTGTTCGGCGTAAAAGCTAATGTTGAGATTACGCCTATATGCGCCGTGAGACGTGAAAAGATTTCACGTCCGGTAGTAGTTTCCCGCACCTGGAGGATGCCCGCCGAGTTTGCAGTGGCAAGAGTAGTCCCATTAGGTGAGAACGCTAAGACTTTAGGTTTTTCGATCAATTTTGCAAAGGTAGTTCGTAATTCGCCAGTGGTGGTTTCCCATAGGCGGAGTGTACCATCCTTATCGACGCTGGCGAGGGTTTTTCCATTCTCCAAGAATGTCAATTCAAGTACTTTATTTGTATACCTGTTGAAAGTGAGACGTTCACGCTGAGATATGACATCCCATAGACGGATTTCACCGTGAGTTCCGCTCGCCAGCAGCGTTCCTTCTTGCGAAAATGCTAACGCGCTAACTTCGGATTTATGTCCGCTGAAGGTTCCTTGTCTGTTATTAGTGTCTGTGTCCCACAAAGTGATTGTGCCGTTAGGGGCTGCGGTCGCAATTGTTTCTCCATCTAACGAAAAGGCTGATGCTGAATTTCCTAATGAAAATTCGGTTATATTTGCTAAATCGTCCTTTTCTGTTTCTGTGAGTTTGAATAATTCATCGCCTGTGTGTGCATCATATATCCACGTCTCGGTGCTGCT
Organism: Candidatus Poribacteria bacterium; assembly: GCA_022394775.1. Taxonomy (GTDB): domain Bacteria; phylum Poribacteria; class WGA-4E; order WGA-4E; family WGA-3G; genus WGA-3G. The sequence goes on along the minus strand of JAGFCB010000095.1, from coordinate 23,803 downwards.
GACTGCAAGGCGGGTACCATCATCGGAGAATTTTATATCGGTTATCTCGTTCCTGCCGAGGTATGCTTTTACCCCTTTGGGCAGTGTTGGATGGTGGTCATTCTGCGCGAAAGTGTATAGCGTTAATAGAAGCGGAGTGAGAATCAAAAACGGCGAAATACGATGTAGAAATATATTTTTCATTTGCCAAATTTCCTTCTTGCTCAGATCATGGATTGAAACAGCGGGCCAGGATAGCACGTCAGATATTCTTTAGGTGTTTTGGTTTTCATTATAGAATATCTGTTATCCTAACACTTTAACTGCTTCATCTAATTATTAAAGATACAATTTGGGGAGAGAAATTGTGCATAATTTTTAGAAAAAGCGAAAAAAAAACGCATTTTTGTCTAAAAACTGGAAAAACTGTTTGCAATTATTGATAAAAGATGAAGAATTCAGTTTATGAAGGGCTTGTCTAAATGCTGACCGACTTGCAAACCTTGTTGTGTCGAGTATTATCCTGCGGTGTAACCGCCGTCAATCGGTAAGGCAATACCTGTGACGAAGGCGGATTCGTCGGAGGCGAGGTATAGTGCGCCGTATGCAATCTCTTCAGGCTGCGCGAGGCGGCGCATCGGATGCCTATCGGCGAGGTTTTGATATTCCTTCGGTGTTTTGACGACACCTGCGACTAACGGGGTCTCAACAAAGCCGGGACAGATGCAGTTGACTCGGATTTTATCTTCAGCATAGTCGAGTGCCATCCCGCGGGTGAGGTTCGTTACACCGCCTTTGGAGGCGACATACGCCGCCCGGACATCTGCACCGACGAGACCATAGATAGAGGACAGGTTGATGATAGAACCGCCGCCGTTTTTTTGCATGGCAGGGATCGCTGCCTTAGCACAGAGATAGACACCGGTGAGGTTAACATCTAAACAGCGATGCCAATCTGCTTCTGGTAAGTCCCCGGCAGGGAGTCGCATTGCGATGCCGGCACTGCTCAACAGAATATCCAGTTTTCCGTATCTACTGACGGTTTCTTGGACCATCCGCTCGGTGTTGCCTGAAATTGTCACGTCGGTTTGGACGTAAGTCGCTTCGTTGCCTGCGTCTCGGATTTCGGAGACAGTTTGGTTCGCACCATTTTCATCAATGTCCGCGACGACGACCTTCGCGCCGTGTTCAGCGAACAGGATTGCTGTGGCTTTTCCGATGCCGGAGGCGGCACCTGTTGTAATGGCTACTTTGTCTTTAAGTCGCATTTTTTATGATTGTATCTAAAGTCCTTTTTCTGTCCATTCGGCGGGGTTCACTTCTGGTTCGCCGATTCGGTTCCTTAGCACACCGATATTCTCGATTTCAAGTTCAACGGTGTCACCGGGTTGAATCCAGCGGTCGAGTTCCCATCCACACCCATTTCCAACAGTGCCGGAACCCAGGAATTCACCCGGGTGGAGCGTCTCTGATTGGGACACAAACGAGATCATCTCAGCGAAGGAGTAGTACATATCCGATGTGTTTCCGTCTGCCCAGATTTCACCGTTGATTCTGGCAATCATTCGGAGGTTGTAGGGATCACGGATTTCGTCTGGCGTGACGAGACAGGGCCCCATGATGTTGCTGTTATCAAAGTCTTTACCTTTAGCGGGACCGAGCGACAATGTCATGTGCCGGAACTGGATGTCGCGTGCGCTGATGTCGTTATAAATAGTGTAACCGGCGATGTACTCAGGTGCTTCTTCTATCGAGATGTTTTTGCCAGTTTTTCCGATGTAGATGCCCCACTCCAGTTCAAAATCGAGTTTCTCTGTGTAGTTGGGCCACGTAACAACGGCTTCGTGTCCGGCGATAGAGGACGGACTGGTGCTGCCGCGGTAATAGTTAGGTAATTTGAACCACTCCGCGGAGATCTCCTTACCCGTGATACGTGAGGCAGCATCCATGTGGGTCTTGAATACGCCGAAATCTCGCAGACTTGCCGGACGCGGAAACGGCGCGAGCAGTTGTACATCGGCAATAGCGAAGATATCGTCAGCCGTCTGGTCGATATGTTTTTGTGCGTCAGCGAGACGGTTCTGCTCAAAGAATTCGTACATGTCCGAGGCGACTGCCGTAAGGTCAACGATTTGGTCGCCAGTAATCCATGCGCCGAGTCTTGGGGTTGTGTCTGTCGATTGGGTTTGAAAGGTAACGAGTTTCATAATTATTCTTTTTTAGGTGATTGTGCCTCCCCGTTGAAATAGGTCTGTAGCAGAGATTATACGATAGATGCATTTAGAAATCAATATTTTTTCGAGAAGGGATTTTGCTTGCTTAGGAGATAGAGATGTGGCATAATTAGTCCTATGCGTTTACTTGTAGGTGCGGTAGGTTCCTGTTGTCGGTAGACCTAACAGAAGAGGGAATGAACATGGTTACGCAAAAAGAGATTCAAGCGATATGTGATGACATCGTACGTGAGTTCTCACCGCTACAGGTTATTCTCTTCGGTTCTTATGCGTATGGCACGCCCACGGAGTCCTCTGATGTTGATTTGTTGGTCGTCATGCCGGTGCCAAAATCGGAAACCCGCCAGCGCGAGATAGAAATTCGGAAGCATCTGGCGCGTCCTTTCCGTCTGCATGTGCTTGTGCATTCGCCTGAAGACTTAGCGTATCGTCTCGTATATAACGATTGGTTTCTCCGGGAGATTACTGAAAAGGGCGAAGTGCTTTATGAAACTGCTAATTTTATCTTGAAACCTGTAAAGAAGGAAGAACACGCGATGAATCCATTGACAGCGGAATGGGTGCAGAAAGCTGAAGGCGATTATACCTCGGCACAACATCTTCAGCGATTAGAAAATCCGACAAATGATGTTATCTGCTTTCTTACCCAGCAGTGCGTTGAAAAGTATCTAAAGGCATGGCTTCAAGAGGCGAACATCCCGTTTCCGAGGACGCACGATTTAAAAGAGTTGTTGAACCTGATTATCCCGTTGCTTCCTGCTTGGGATACTTGGCGAGATGACTTTTCAACTTTGTCAGAACATGCTGTTGATCCGCGTTATCCCGGCAAATTCGCGACCGCAGCCGAAGCAGCACACGCGATGCGTATCTGTGATGAGGTTCGGCGATCCATTCGCGAACAGTTGAAACTACCCCTTGAATCCTCGTGATCCTGCCGGTTATGATCGCATCAGAGCGGGTGCGGAAAGTGTACACTATGCCGTTAAGGACAGGAACAACTCCTCCAAAGACATTTCAGTTGTATGCATTTCAAGCAATTGCCATCCGCGTCCGACGATGGTTTCTGCTACCGCTGCCCGGATATCGGTTGTGACGGTGTAGTAGAGATGGAACGTTGTGGTATCATCTGTACCGGTGTTGGTCTGCTCGACTTGGATTACGTCGGGGATGTCCGTGAGTGCATTCAATATCTCATCGGCCGCAGCACCGGCTACCTCAAGCGAAAGGGTTGATGGTGTCCCTTGCTTACCATTCGTGTCGTTTTGTCCTAATACGGCGCGACCCTCTTCGAGTTGAACATCTCCGGTAATTTGACCCCTACTGATGATAATCAAGCGTTCACAGGTCATGCTCGCTTCAGGTAAGATATGCGTGCTGAACAGAATCGTCCGCTTTTTACCGAGTGTCTTGATTAATTCTCGGATTTCAACGATCTGACGTGGATCTAACCCGGAAGTAGGTTCGTCAAGGATAAGAACGTCGGGTTCGTGGATCAGTGCTTGTGCCAGACCGACGCGCTGCCGAAAACCGCGGGAGAGTTGTCCAATAATCTGGTGCCTACGCTCGGTGAGTCCGCACGCCTCAATTGCGTTATCCAACTGCCCTTTGATACTGCTGCGCGGTACACTGCGGATCTTTGCCATATACTTCAGGTATTTCGTTACCGTCATTTCTGGATAGAGCGGCACATTTTCGGGTAGGTATCCGATGCGTTTACGGACTTCCCTCGATTCTTTGAAAACGTCGTATCCAGCGACAGTAACGCGTCCGCTACTCGCGGGCATGAAGCAGGTGATGATTCGCATCGTTGTCGTTTTTCCTGCACCGTTGGGACCGAGGAATCCGACGATTTGTCCTTTATCCACCTGAAAGGAGATGTCTTTGAGGGCTTGGAAAGGACCGTAGTTTTTTGTGATATTTTGGACTTCAATCATTTTAATAGTTGCCAGTTATCGGTTATCAGTTATCAGTTAAAGCGATATCTGATAACGACCAGGTCTTCTGATAAGCTCCCAACTGATTGCCTCCTTTTCAAGATTGCGCTGTTGTTACTAACAAGATTAGGGGGTCCGTGGGATACTGAAATTTAAATCTCGGTCCCGCCCCAAAAGATAGGGCGTATTGTCCGGTTGAGCTGCTTCTGATTCAGCAACGACATGCGGCAGATCGACGGGCACGGAATTCACCTCAACTCTATCCGAATAAACAAGGACTTGTCGCCACATCATCGGGTAACAAATAATGCCGGAAGAGACAACGCACAGCATCCCTTGCTCCCTGAAGACGCGGTTGAGATGCAGATGGCCACAAAAGAATGCTAAAATCTGTTTTTCAAAGGGGGCGGTGATTTCGAGAAATTCCGCAGAGTTCGCGACTCTTGAACCGATGCCCTGAAATTCCACACTTGGAAAAGGGAGTTGGTGCGAGAAGATGAAAACCTCTTCGTCGTAATCTCGTGCCCTTTTCAATTCACGTTCTGCCCATGCCAATTGGTTGGTACTGATATATCCGTGTGTTAAATCTTTCGGTACCTCTTGCGAATCGAGGAGAATAAATCGAATGTCTTCATGAACAAAACAGACCGACCCCATGCCGTTGATACCAAAGTGTGCTAAATAGGAATCTTTGGCACCGGTTTCCGGGTGCAAGTCGTGGTTTCCGGGTATATAATAGCACGGTGCATTTATGCGCGTTCCGAGTTGTTCTGCGCTATCGAGTGCAGCTTCGTATTCTTCCGCGGACATATCAAAACTATTGCCGCCACATACAATATCGCCGCCGTGAATTACGAATGCAGGTTCAAAGGCGTTCAGTTGTTCAACTAACTTTTCGTAGAGCGCGAGGCTATTTTTTTGCTGTTGTAACCCACCTGCGAAATTCTGCGGTGAGTTCGGGTAGAGATGTGTATCCGTGATGAAGGCAAATTTAAAAAGGATCATGGCATATCTCGTTTTTGAGCAAGGTTAGAAAGCTTGCCAGCAGAATCTCAGTGATGCACACGTTTGGTTAAGATTGTGATATAAGTTGGTGCGTCGGTTGAATCGATATAGGATTCAACCTTCCACGGTGTGCTGTCAAGGATGTCTACCATTTCCTCTTTTGAAACAAACAGGTAGTCAAACCAAGGTGTCGCGTGTTGTTTGTAGCGCACCCGCAGTTTTAGCTGGCCGCTCATCCTCCCTCTATCTCGGTTGAATTGATGATAGGCTAAGTGTCCGGGTTCTGTTGTTTGATAAGGATCCATTGTTTCAGCGATAATTTTTGCGGTATCTGTTGTCATGGCAGTGAAACGTTTCAGTAGCCATTTTGCTCTTTTATAACTTCCAGCGAGTCCGAAGTTATGTCCCATCATGAGAATTGTATCGAAAGTGCCAATTTTAGAACTCAACTGCGTGACAGGCATAACAAGCGCGTTTTTGACGCCTCGGCATTGGCAGGTCTGAATAGCCAACGGCGAGATGTCGGTTCCTAAAACATCGTGTCCGTGTTCTTGGAGGTAGAGACAGTGCCGTCCTGCACCGCATCCGATATCTAAGACGCGACCTGTGGCATGTCCTATCGCGCTTTTTTGATGCTCAGACCAGTCTTCATATTCAGCGAAATAGTTACGAGGTCCCAGGCTGCTTGTATCAATATATCCGTCTTCTCGCTCCACGATTTCGACGTTTTTTCTACCGTTGTGATGGTCAGCAATCAGGTGTCCGTAGGCATCTTGAGTATCAGTTAGCACTTTACTTTTCCTTGGTATAACCGGTTGTTCCGTTCGGATTTACCCAGTTGGTTTCCCAGTGTGTTTCGATGCCTTCGCGCCATGTTTGGGCTGCGTTTGTCAGTTCAGCAGTCAATTCAGGGTGTGCCTCTTTCAGATTCTCTGTTTCACCCATATCGGCTTCGAGATCAGCGAGATGCACATCGTCTTCGGGCGGTGCACCTTCTACAAGTTGACCGTTAAGGACGAGCTTCCAATTGCCGCGCCGCACAGCCGTCTGCTTACCCATCTCCCAGTAGACCTCGCGATGCGGCGTGAGTTCACCGTTTGTCACTGTGGGTAGGATGTCGAGTCCATCAAGTTCATACTCGGCAGGATCTCCGCCTGCTGCAGCGAGGAAGGTCGGAAAGACATCCATTGCTGCACCGACTTCACTGATTACCTGTCCTGCGGGGATTTGCTGGGGCCAGTTCATAATTCCGGGTGAACGGATACCGCCTTCATAGAGGCTGAATTTATGCCCTTTTAGTTTCCCCGCCGTGCCGCCATAATACGGATCCTGCGTGCCGTCCAGCCAGTTTCGGGTTTCACGCGAGGGGCCGTTGTCGCTCTGGAAATAGGAGAACGTGTTGTCTGCGAGTCCAAGCCGTTCTAATTCCGCGAAAATTTCGCCCACGCTATCGTCAACGGCGCTGAGCATCGCTGCCATAATCTGCCTATCCCACGGTAAATTCGGGAACCGATCCACGTATTTTTGTGGTGCGTGCATCGGATAATGTGGTGCGTTGTAAGGCACATAGAGAAAAAAAGGCTTGCCGAGTTCAACAGATTTACGGATATATCTAACAGCGTATTCGGTAATGAGTTCGGTGAAGTATTCGCCGTTTCGGTAAATTTCTGCGCCGTTTTCCCAGAGGTCGTGGGTCTGGTCGATGCCGCGTTGCCCTAAGCCCCAGTAGAAGATATGTGAGAAGAAGTCGATACAGCCCGCCATAAATCCGAACCAATCGTCGAAGCCGTGGTGTTCCGGACGTGAGCCTTCGGCGAGTCCTAAATGCCATTTTCCGGACATCGCGGTGTAGTAGCCGCGTTCTTTCAGTGCTGTCGCGAGTGTCGGCACAGAAGGCGGCAGTCCTGTAGCGGTGCGATGCCCTGCTAAAATGGAGCGGACACCGGCGTGGCACGGGTATCGCCCTGTTAGCAATGCTGCGCGTGAAGGCGAGCAGACGGGTGAATTTGAATACCAATCCGTGAAGCGGGCCCCCTCGGCTGCCATTCTGTCGAGGTGTGGCGTTTGGAAATCGGTCGCGCCCATACAAGACAGATCGCCGTATCCTTGGTCATCTGTTAGAAAAATAATAAAATTGGGTTGCATTTTCCTCCTCGCTCTTATAGTATAACATCTCCATTTGAATAATTCTCATAACAATTGTAACTCCCCTTTATTCCGTGCTGACCGGACGCACATTCAGCGCGGATAAGGCAAACGGGGAATCTTCTTATCTGGCTATTTGCGGAGTAGTATCTGCCATGTTGACGTGAAATCCCCAGCAGTGAACGTATAGAAATAGAGCCCACTTGCCACGGGTTCACCGCGTTCGTTTCTGCCATCCCAATGGGCTGCACGGCTTTTGCTAACGTACAGACCTGCCTCCTAATTTTCTAACGTTAACGTCCGAATCAGTCCGCCATCTACTGAATAGATACGCAACGTCACGTCTACAGCTGCCCCTAACCGATACGGGAACCACGTCTCCGGATTAAACGGGTTCGGGTAGTTTTGAAAGACGGTTGTCGTTTTAATCTTTCTCCAGGTTGTGGGTGGTTGGCATAGGTGTGACGTGCCACAACAGCACTGTGCCATCCCCACTCCCGCTCGCGAGTGTTTGCCCATCCGGACTGAACGCTACACTCTCGACCGTATCTGTATGTCCTGTGAGTGTTTTCTTGTGTTGCCCCGTTTTCGCATCCCATAAACGGATGGTTGCGTCATCACCCCCACTGGCGAGTGTTTGTCCATCTGGACTGAACGCTACGCAGACCTGACCCGCATGTCCTGTGAGTGTTTTCTTGTGTTGCCCTGTGTTCATATCCCATAAACGGATAGTGCTCTCCCAACTCCCACTGGCGAGTGTTTGCCCATCCGGACTGAACGCTACGCTGCCAAAACTCGCATGTCCTGTAAGTGTTTTCTTGTGTTGCCCCGTTTTCGCATCCCATAAACGGATAGTTGCGTCATCACTCCGACTCGCGAGTGTTTGTCCATCCGGACTGAACGCTACAATACTGACCCAATCCGCATGTCCTGTGAGTGTTTTCTTGTGTTGCCCCGTTTTCACATCCCATAAACGGATAGTCTCATCCCAACTCCCACTCGCAAGCGTTTGTCCATCCGGACTGAACGCTACACTGTCGACCGCATCCGTATGTCCTATAAGCGTTTTCTTGTGTTGACCCGTTTTCGCATCCCATAAACGGATAGTCTCGTCTGAACTCCCACTGGCGAGTGTTTGTCCATCCGGACTGAACGCTACGCTATAGACTTTATCCGTATGTTCTATGAGTGTTTTCTTGTGTTGGCCCGTTTTCGCATCCCATAAATTAATAGTCTTGTAATCCCCACTCGCAAATGTTTGTCCATCCGGACTGAACGCTACACTACGACGGATCCGCTCCGTATGTCCCGTGAGCAAATCAAGTGTTTCACCAGTCGCTACGTCGTATACCCAAATACCAGCGCCACTCACAACTTCAAGACGTGTACCATCCGGGGTATACACAATATCGTTTACAATGCCTTTACCGAGGCGTGCTTTTGCCCCTTTGGGTAAATTCCACGTTGTGTAGTCTTGGGCGAAAGCAGTCGGTAAATGTATATTGAAAATTAAAAATAATGCCAAGACAATTGAAAATAAAAACTTCGTTTTCATCAAAATCGTTCCTTTTATTTTTCCCAAAAACTTCTATCTAAACTCCGGTATTGTATGGCTTCGGAGACATGGACGGTTTCTATATTCGGGTTTCGGTCCAAGTCTGCGATGGTGCGTGCGACCTTCAGAATTCGGTCGTAGGCACGGGCACTTAATCCGAGTTGGTTAATAGCGACCCGTAGCAGATCTTGCGCTTGATCATCGACTTTACAATACTCCCGTATCTGCTTCGATTCCATGGTTGCGTTGGCGTGTATTGTTGTGTCTGCGAAACGTTGTTGTTGGATCTGACGTGCTTCTTCGACGCGTTCTTGGACTTGCGTTGAGGGTTCACCGGTTATTTCAGCAGAGAGTTCGGCATATTTTACTGCGGGAACTTCGACTTGAATGTCGATTCTATCTAACAGGGGACCGGAGATACGGGAGACATAGTTCTGAATTTGGTTCGGTGTGCACTTACAATCTCGGTTTGGATCACTGAAAAATCCACAAGGGCACGGGTTCATCGCTGCGACGAGCATAAAATTTGCGGGATAAGTAAGCGATGCTGCTGCGCGCGAGATAGTCACGCGTCGGTCTTCAAGGGGCTGCCGCATCACTTCAAGGACGTTCCGTCGGAATTCGGGGAGTTCGTCTAAAAAAAGCACACCGTTGTGTGCGAGACTGACTTCGCCTGGGCGTGGCACGTTGCCGCCACCGATTAAGCCTGCGTCAGAAATAGTATGATGTGGTGAACGATAAGGGCGCGTTACAACGAGCGGTGTATCGCTCGGTAGGGTACCCATGATACTTTGGATCTTTGTCGTTTCTAAGGATTCATCCATTGAGAGTCTGGGAAGAATTGACGGGATCCGCTTCGCGATCATCGTCTTTCCAGAGCCGGGCGGTCCAATCATAATCAGATTATGTCCACCTGCAGCGGCGACTTCAATGGCGCGTTTAACGTGCTCTTGCCCTTTGACATCGAGTAGATCAAGATGTTTTTCGGCATGTTCCTTGTGTTCATTGGTATTGAGTGTATAGGGTTCTGGTGCTATCTCTTTTTCTGAGTTCAGGAACGCGACAGTCTCTGATAGGCTCGCGACCGGATAGACGTTCACACCGTCCACGATTGCGGCTTCTTTAGCGTTTTCAGCGGGCAAGATAAGATGCTGTATACCGTTTTCTTTTGCGGCGATTGCGATCGGGAGCCCACCTTGTATGCCCCGGATGTTTCCGTCAAGTGCGAGTTCACCCAAAATCATAGCATTTTCGAGTTTTGCGGGATTTACTTGATTGGTGGCAGCCATAACGCCGATTGCGATCGGAAGGTCAAACGCTGAGCCAGCTTTTCGGATGTCTGCAGGTGCGAGGTTCGCCGTGATTCGGGTTTGAGGGAAGTAGAACCCAGAGTTTTTAATGGCTGCGGTAACCCGATCTCTGCTTTCTTTGATCGCACTGTCGGGTAACCCGACGGTACTGAAAGAGGGAAGTCCGCTAGCGACATCTACTTCGACTTTTACGATATAGGCATCAATTCCAAGCAATGCGCTGCTTAAAACGGTTGCGAGCATACGAGTGTTTCCTTCCAATTTGTGGTAAGAGGCATTCAGTCTTCAGTAGGGTGCTGACTAACTGGAATCTCCTGTAAGCTTGTGTAATATTTGTAACTGTCTCTGATTTGATATTACTAATAGGGCGTCACCGGCTTGAATTTTCTTATCTCCTGGCGGATTATAGAGGAATGTCCCGTCATTATCCCGGATGGCGACGACGACCAATCCGGTATGTTCTTGGATATTAGCGGTTTTGAGAGAAATCCCGTCTAATGTGGAATTTCCTTGGATAATGGATTCAGCGAAATGGGTTTCTTGCTGATTTTGCGTAATATTTTCCAGAAATTCTACGAGGTGTGGGTAGAGTATACTTGACGCGAGACGAAGACCCCCAATATGATCCGGCAGGATGACTTCATCTGCGCCCGCAGTAACGAGTTTTCCGGGTGAGTTATCTTCAACGGCTTTGGAGGCTATTTGTAAGTGCGGATTTAATTTTCTCGCGGAGATTACGACGAATAGATTATCTTGATCGCGGCTGAGGCATGTGACGAGTCCGCGTGCGCGCGAGATACCCGCACGTGTGAGCAGCTCGTCATCAGTCGCATCGCCGTGAAGATATGGAAAATTTCGTGTGTCAGAAAGGTGGATTAATCGTTCTTCCTCGAATTCAATACCGACAAAATCGACGTCTGCCTTCAGCATTTCATCGAGTACATGTACGCCGGTATCGCCGAGTCCACAAATAATATAGTGATTTGATAATTTATCGACAGTTCGGATCATTTTTTGTTGCCTGAAAAAACTTTGGAGTTGTCCTTCGATTAGAAATGCGGTAGCGACAGTGACGCTATAGGTGAACACCCCGAACCCGCCGACGAGAAGGAGTATCGTGAAAATACGTCCATTGTCGCTCATTCCGAGATCTTCGTGTCCTGCGGTTGTGAGCGTAATGACAGTCATATAGACTGCGTCCAGAAGATGCCACCCGCCATCTCTTTCAAGCAGTAAGTAACCGGCTGTTCCGGTCACGAGCAAGCCTATGAGCATCGCTAAAGCGATTATAATCTTGCGTTGATAATTCATTCTCCGCTTTCATAGTGCTGCGCTTGAGCCGACCATAGCGCGTTTACAAGGAAATTATTGTAATTTTCCAGTTTAATGCCGTTTCTTAGCAAAGTGTTTAACGGCTGGGTTTGGGTCATGTCGGGCAATGTCAAAAAGGTCTTGATACTCGATTCTATTAAGCGTGGGTAAAAGTTTTGCGACTTCCATACGTACGCACGCCGCTGGGTCTTTAAGCCCGCGCTCAAACCAACGTTCACTATCGTCTGCAGCGTGTTTTGCGAGTGCTGCGAGTGCACCGGCGCGGATACGTCTGTTTTCCGATTCGGCGTGCGGCAGAATAGGAGCGGTATAACCGTCATCACAACGGCACATGATTCGCAAAGCGTTGCATACGACATCCACCGATTCATCTTCAAGCTGCAGTACGCACCAATCAAAGAGTTCTTCTGTTCCAACTTTTTCAAGGAATTGAAGACCTCGCATCCGCTGTTTAGGTTTTCCATCGGAAATGTCTGCTATCGCCTTGGTGTATTGTGTATCCAGTTCCGAGAACTGGCGTGGTGCTTCTTGTGTGTCGGTGTAAAGCACACGGACTGCAATCGCATCATTCTGAAGATGTTGAATGGGGAGTCCTTCAGGGTTGAACGGAATTTTGTCAAAGAATGCGGGTAGCCATTGTCTACCTTTTTCAAAAAATTCTTGCAGGCTGATACGATTTCCTGTGCCAGATTTCATCCGGTTATTCATCCAGTGCGCTAACCTTACGATGCCCCAGTGGTTTTGGCTTACGCCGTTGTGGGCGTAACGTCCGAGTTGATAGTTAATCCATTGAGAAAGTGCGACTGGACACGCTAACAACTCAAAAACGTTGGACTGTAGGAGTTCAACAGATAACCGTTCGCGAATCGCTACAATACCGCCCCGTCCGTGAATTTTGCCGTTACCAAGGGATGTGCGAAGTGCTTCAATCTCCAGTTCGGTTTTCAGGACGACAGGCTTACCATTTTTTCGGCGCGCCTTTTGCTCCGCTCGATTTTTAGCGTAGTTCCAATTTGTTGTGAACCAGACGGCACCGCCGCGTGGCCGAAACCCGTTTTCGATAATACCTCTGGCGCTGCTGAGTGTTGTGCCGTGATAGAATTCCATAAATGGTACTCCTTGAAAGTTTAATGGAGTTAACCCCATTTTTGGTAGATAATTCACGAAAATCGGCGGTTTTCAGATTTGTGATGTGCGGTTACTGTGCCTCCGGTTCGGAAACATTTTCGGTTTCGTTAGGGGGGGCTTCTATTTCAGTTTCTTCAGCTGCCGCCTGTTGTGCCGCTGCTTCTTGGCTACTGGCAACGCGGATATAGCCCATTCTGAGTTCATAGAGTGTATTTGTCAGGAAGTTGGCTTCCGGGGCAGTGAGGTTACCTTTCGTCTTTTCTTCGAGCATCTCAATAGTATCAATAATATGTTTCACAATTGGGAGGTTTATAACGACCTCCTCTGTTTCAGGGTTAGGGACCCCTTGTAAATAGAGCTGCCCGGTTTCTACGAGGTTCGTAAGATAGCTAATAAAATCGACAGGTGGAAGTTGTTGTGTTTCTTCCTGAGCAGTGGCTTCTTCCATGTAACTTGCTCCTGATTCTGATGTGTCCAATATGTATAAGGTGCGTTGTAGGAAGGTTGCTATTCGTCATCAAAGATAATGATTTGTGCGAGTAGACTTCCTGCTTGGTTATTGTTTTGTGGATTTTCGTTCATAGCGAGAAAGATAACGCCGTCAGCGGGAGCCGGGTTGTCATAGCGCGAACCGACAGCGAAAACGGTATTTCCGATCTTCGCGATCAGTGCACCGATATTAGCACCGGGAAGTAGATAATCGTTGGCGCCCGGGGTCTTCGGAACGCCATCAGCACCGCACCAGCCTGTCCGGTTTTGTAAATCTGGTGACCACGCCCCTTCTCCGTCAATAACGAGTCGTTGTCCTTTTTTCACACGCACGTAACTTTCCTGCCAAACAGGGCTTGGGCGCGCCGTACGAATAACAGTTAATGCCATATATGCCTCCATTTTAGTAGTTATAAGTTGTTGGTTATAAGTTATAAGTCTGGCTTGTGCTTTATCAACGGTTTCTTGTGAATACCGTGACCGCAATTTGGTAATGGCAGTTACAAGGATGCGTTGATAACATCCGAAGGTAACTTATAACTTATAACTTATAGTTATTCCTTGCTTCGGATGGTGATGTTCATAATTGCGTCGTCTTGCTCGATGCTATCAACGACATCCATCCCGCTGATGACGTTTCCAAAGATGGCGTACTCACTATCAAGGACAGTGCTATCTCGGCAGATAAAGAATTCGGATGCGTACGAGACGCTGGTGCCTTCTTCTTTTGCCATAGCGACAACGCCGCGCGACATCTCTTTCGCGCCGTTTTCAATAGGGAGCGTATCGCCAGCGGCAAGTTTTGAACCTGCTTGGATGAGAAGTTCTTCCGCGCGATTAAACTTCTGAGCTTTGTAATACATCACCTGCGCGTTTTTGATGAAATTCTTAGAGGTTTCGGGTGCTTCGGTTGCGAGAAATTCAAATTCAATATTGCCTTTTGCCGTTTCAATAACGGCTACGGCAGTTGCGGGATCAATCTGTGATTTAGCTGCGGTTATCGTTGAGCCTGTACCTGTGCGGCGTGCGCGCGGTGCAGGTGCTTGTTTTTCCTCTTGTGCGCAACTCAGCACGAAAGTCGCAAATAGCGTCATCAAGACTAAGAGTGCTGCAGATGCGAACTGCTGGTGCTGCTTATTCTGGTGTTGCCTTAACATATTTTGACTTCGCCTCCAATCGGATTTTTGTCATGACATCGCCTATCTGTAAGCGATCGACGACATCCATGCCTTGAACTACACCGCCGAAGGTGGTGTAATTGCCGTCAAGATAGGGTTGGGGTTTGAAGCAAATGTAGAATTGGCTCCCGGATGAATTTGGCTCTTGGGTTCGCGCCATCGCCACTGTACCTCTGAGATGTGGCCGCTGGTTCGGATTCGTGTACTCGTCAGCAATCGTCCAGCCGGGACCGCCTGTTCCATCGCCGTTCGGACACCCGCCTTGAACGACGAATTCGTCAACTCTGCGATGAAATGTTAAGCCGTCGTAAAACTTCTGGTTAATCAATTTGGTGAAATTCTCTACTGCTATGGGTGCAGCATCAGGATAAAGCTCGATTACGACGATACCTTTGTCGGTTGTGACAACTGCGACTTGCTCTTCAGGCGTTGAGGTGCTACTGAAGGGCAGCGCGCAGCCGACGATTAGGGTTAAGAATAAGAAAAGAATAAACGTTGGACGCATGTATAGCAAGTTTTGGGAACCTGCGAGTTGTGGAAAAAGATAACGAGTTGTTCTCATCAACTTTCCTTTGCTGTGCGGGTTAGTCGGTTTTGAGGCGTGCCCAGACGGTTGCTAATTTGTCCTGTGCATTAACGTGCAGTGTGACAGGTGCTTCCATATCTTGGCGCAATTCCTCTTTGGTTAGGGCGTAGTTATACACTTTGATTTCATCGAGAGCACCGGTAAGGAACCGCTGGCTTCCGCCGCGTGCACCGATGTAGAGCGACTCGTCGTTGGGGTTCAGTTTCCCTTTACACGGCATCTCTGCTTCGAGTTCGCCATCGATGTAGAGTAGGATGTCCTCGCCATCCCACGTTCCAGCGAGAAAATGCCACTCACCGTCCTGAATACTCGGACCGATGTTGTCGTCGTTACACGGTTCCGGCAGGTCGAAAAATTGAAGGATCGTCCCGCCGTTGTAAAGTGCTGCGAGGTTATACAGACCAGCCACCCAAGCGGATCCTTTTTCAACGCCGCTCTGGATTGCCTCTCCACCTTTGACCAGTGCCCAGAACTCAATGGTGATGCCATCAACGATATCAAGGCTCGCGCTGTCGTCAATTTCGGCAGCGGTTTTTCCGTCGAACTCCATCGCTTTTCCGAAGACACCGTCAATCAGTTTTGGATCCCCTTTATTAAAGGTTGCATCGTTACCGAATTCGGACAGATCCTTCACAACTTTTCCATTTAATTCGTCGAAGGAAAGGTGTAATACAAGATCTCGTGCGGCACAAACCGTTGTAAAGCTTATCAAAGCGAGGAAGATTGCCCCGAAAATAATCTTCTGTTTCAAAATTTCACTCCCTAAAATAGATATTTGCGCGATCTCTAAGTAATTGTTTTTGTGAGGTTCTTGTGCAGAATATCGCGGTTTACCGGTTTGAAAACTGATGGTAACCCGCAATTATCCAAGGTTAAATCCGGACATTTTAACGGAAAAAAGGACAAGAACTGGCTACAAGTTATAAATAATATAGCAGAAATGCTGAAAAAAGTCAAAGGAAATGTTTTTGAGATTCCGTTTATCGGGTACAAGATCATAAGGCAGGAGGTCCGTTTTGGGGCCTTCTGTCTTTTTTTTGCTGGTCAAGGAACAGATGTTCGTTGTCAGAATCGTGGATTTGCAGGATTAGAGAGATTAATCCATCTGGGTTACAAACCCTCCTACAAGGTACTGAAGCAATATGGGGGTTTCATGCCAAAATTTTTCGTGACAAATTGGATGTGAGTTGGTATAATGAGAATGGTAGACGTGATAATAGGAGACAACTTTAACAATGTCCGAATAGGAAAGGGAGTTATGCAGAAATTAGCCTTTGAAGGACAGACATGGACGAATTTACTCGGTATTCAATTTGTTAGAATTAAACCGGGTACTTTTATGATGGGTTCGGAGGATGCGTCGCTGCCAGATGAGTTGACAGAAGGGAAGGCACATCTCCGCGAGGGTGATTGGGATGAGAAACCGGTGCATCAGGTGACGCTCACGACACCGTTTGATATCGGTATCTTTCAGGTTACCAATGCGCAGTATGAGGCATTCGAGCCTGAACATAGTGAACTCCGCGGAAAACTGGGATTTTCAGAGGACGATGACGAAGCCGTGGTGTTTGTGGATTGGCACGATGCAACGCGCTTCTGCGAATGGCTTTCTGAGAAAGACGGGCTTCCGTATAGACTACCGACCGAGGCGGAATGGGAATACGTCTGCCGGGCAGGTACGACGACGCATTTTCATACCGGTGATACACTGCCATCGGAGTTCCATAAAAACGTTGGTGAGAGTTGGTATCCGGATGCTGGACGCGGGCGCGGTACAGAAGAAATTGTGCCTTTACATATTGGGCAAACGCCACCGAACGCGTGGGGTGTTTACGATATGCATGGGAACGTCGAGGAGTGGTGTCAAGATTGGTACGGACCCTACGAAGCGGAGCCACAAGTCGATCCTATTGGTAGGGTAGATGGGCTGTATCGGGTTACGCGGGGCGGTAGTCATTCGACGTTGCTGTGTTACCTACGTTCGGCGAATCGGATGGGCGCGGTGCCGGAAGATAAACATTGGTACATCGGGTTTCGGGTCGTTTGTGGTGAAATGCCGGAGACACCGCCTACGCCTGCACCGAAAGTGGCATTATGGGGACGTGATGTTAAACAAGAACCCGAAAGTTCACCGGCACCAGAGACACCTTATTTTGCGGAACCGTTAACGTTCGTTAAGATTCCAGACGGTTCAAACGGTCCGCTTTTCTCCGCGCATAACCACGTCCCGGCGATAACAGAATGCCCGAACGGAGATATGTTTGCGGCGTGGTATTCCTGTGTGACGGAGCGCGGGCGTGAGTTGACGGTTGCCGCAAGTCGTCTGCGTTTTGGTGAACCGGAATGGGAACCTGCGGAACCCTTCTGGGGACCGCCGGATCGTAACAATCACGCGACATCTCTGTGGCGGAATGAGAACGGACGGATATATCATTTTAATGGGCTTTCGGCTGCTGCAACGTGGGGACCCTTGGCGTTGGTGTTGCGTTATTCTGACGATAACGGTGCGACGTGGTCGAAACCGCGCTTTATTTCGCCTGAACATCGGCTCCGACACATGCCGATCGCCTCGGTTTTTCGGAGGCAGGACGGTTCTATACTCCTCGCCTGTGACGCAGTGAGTGGCGGCGATGGTGGTACCGCGATATGGCTTAGCGACGATGATGGAGAAACCTGGTATGATCCGGGTGCTGGGCAACCGATCCCTGAATTTGCCGACGGGAAACAGGGCGGCTGGATCGCGGGTATCCACGCCGCTGTTGTTGAACTCACAGATGGCAGGTTGATGGCTTATGGACGCGGCGATACGATTAATGAGCGGATGCCGAAAAGCGTTTCGTCGGATAATGGCAAGACGTGGCATTACAGCGCAACCCAATTTCCAGTTGTTGCGGGTGGGCAGCGGTGCGTCCTGCTACGGCTCCAAGAGGGTCCGCTTTTCCTTGCGTCTTTCACAGGGGACCGGAAGGAACCGACACCGATGCCGGTTGTTGATGCTTCTGGGAACGAACGTCTCGTTACCGGTCTCTTTGGCGCGCTGTCATACAACGACGGCGAAACGTGGGAATCTACCCGTCTGATTACAGATGACGGCGAAGACCGAGACATTGATACGATGGATGGGCGACCCTTTACGATGGGATTGAACAGTGCTGAACCGGGTGGCTACCTCGCTGTTTGCCAAGGGCAGAATGGGATTATCCATCTGATTAGCAGCCGTCAGCATTACCGATTTAATCTCGCGTGGTTGCAAGCACCGCCGCCCGCTGAAGTAAAAAATTAATTTGGATCTACACAAAAGGCATGCGTTCGCCGAGGTCCCCGGGCCTCGGCGTTTTTTTCGCCTGTGCCTGCGTATATCATGAACTCTGTCTTTGCCCAAAAAAATCCCCAAGCAAAAACACCTACGATAGTACTTCAATTTTTATAGTAAACCTACAATTATTGTCCAAACTTTAGTACAATTAAGTAGACACTTTTCCTTTAACAGAAGGCGTTTCGTAGGGCGAGGTTGCCTCGCCCGTCTTTCCAAGAGTGTCTTGTTATTTTTAGAGGTCACCATATTTTTAAACTTAGGTTATTTAGGACTTACGCAGTTCCTCTTAAAGTCCCCTGATAAGGGAATTTAGGGGGTTAAAATTACTGAAATTACTGCTTTTTGCGTAAGTCTTATTATTTAGATTTTCCTCGTTGTAAACCCTTCATGGACAACCCCCGTTAAGTAGGCACAAATCAATTGTTTTCGATTGATTATAAAAAATGGTTTATAGTAAAAAAATAAAAAACATAATATACAATTATCTAAGGAGCAAAAAAATGAAAAATTTTGTTGTCCTCCAAACCGTGAAGGTCGCGAGCATAGTTTTCATACTCATCGCCGCCTTTGCTGCAGTGTGCAACGTTTCCGCACACGATGACCATAACCAAACTTTTGATGAGTTCACTGATGTGTATTTGACGGGGCATCATTCCCATAACCCAAGCGAAATACAACATAGACACGCTGTTCGTGGCACTGTTAACCATCCGCAAGGAACCGTTCATGATAAATTAGACCTATGGCAGGGACACGAACACGAAACGCCAACAGAAGATGATGTAACCTGTCTGTTGCCTCTCTATTCGATTAGCGGGAGTGGGCATATACACGACGGACGTTCTCACACACATGTCGTGCTTTACGCAAGATCGTCAGATGAAGATTTTGCCGCTGAGATCCTGGAGAAATTAGATGCTCAGGAAGTAGATCACGATGTTGAAAGCGATGTTTACACATTGCAATACATTGGGCAACACATAGATGGTGTCAGTCCAATTGAGCATACGCACGAGTGGGAACATAACCACGGTGATTTTGGATGGCACACCCATAGTGCGGAACATTCACATGTCTATAGAGAAGGGAATCACCCAGATTGGTTTAGCAACGATCCTGATGATGATGACTATCCTGCTGGGACATTCCTGAATGGGCACGAAGTGCTGCATCCATCAACTGGGAATCACAATTCAACAAGCGCGCCTTCAAAGCGCAAAACTCTGGCATTACGGTGGGCTGAATTGAAAGCAAAGTGAGTTTTTTCACTTCTTTTTGTAAATCCGAAATTTCTTGTGCGGATGTACAACTGTATATCCGCACAATTATTTTATAGTAAAACCTACAATTAAGTAGACACTTTTCCTTTAACAGAAGGCGTTTCGTAGGGAGTTTTGTTCGGGTGTTTCTTCTAAGGTTGCCTCGCCCATCTTTCCAAGAGTGGCATTGATTTCTATCAAATGCCACCCTATTTTTGTTCCTATCCTTTATAGTGAAGTCCGAAAATAAGTTGACCTTTACCAATAATAGCTGCCACCTCACCCCATCTGCAGATTACCCCCTGATAAGGGAGGTTGTACGGATGAAGGTTTCCAATTAATTACGGGTTTTACTATAATTTTTACCTAAGGATACTTCACTGTAGAAGCACGCTGCGCTCGCGATGCCTTTGCGAAAAAGGTGGAAAAGACTGACAATTGAATACCTCTGCAGACTTACATAAGAACAGTTGACATATCTTCTGTAATCCGCTAATATAGTGGGTAAGGAGAGGATTGTCCGTGATTATATTCGATATGAATTTGAAAGCCATCAAAAAGGCAAACCAACGGGCAGGTTGGATATACGGAAAGTATTTTTATTATCATAATCGATCTAAACGAACTGCAAGGAACTTTAAAGAATGAAACTCCCTTTTTTACATCAAGAAGTAGAAGTCAGCACGGAGTTACGGGATAGCAATGACATCCTTAACGACCCCGATGCTCTGAAAGAACGGATAACAACGGACGGGTACCTCCTCATTCGTGGGCTGCACGAGAAAGAGACTGTGCTCACAGCGCGTCGGCAGATTCTTGAGAAACTGGAAACAAAAGGAATGCTTGCCCCGAATACACCGCTCATGGACGGAATCTTTAATCCAGAGTATCCCGAACCAACATCAACGGGTTCGATGGGCAATAAAGCATTGGCGCAGCTGCCAGCGTTCAAGGCGGTCGTCGAAGGCGCGCCGGTGATGGACTTTTTTAAGCATTTCCTCGGTGGCGAGGCACGGTCGTTCGATTTCAAATGGCTCCGCACCGCTGGACCGGGTTCAGGTTCCCCGATTCATTACGATATCGTCTTTATGGGGCGAGGCACGCAAGATCTCTACTCTTGTTGGACACCTTTTGGCGATGTATCGCTTGATATGGGTCCCATCGTTTTCTGTCTCGGTTCTAACCGCTTTGATAAGGTTCGCGCCACTTACGGACAATCAGATGTCGATCGGGATATGATTGAAGGGCATTTTAGCGACGATCCGCTTGAAATTATCGAGAAATTTGGGGGACACTGGGCGACAACGACGTTTTCGGCCGGGGATGTTATTATTTTCAGTATGTTTCTGATGCATGCCTCTCTGGTTAACACATCTAATAAAATTCGGATAACGGCAGATACACGCTATCAACTTGCGTCGGAACCGATTGATGAGAGATGGGTCGGTGAGAGACCAAAAGGGCATTACGCGTGGAAGCAGCAAGATGCCGAGATTGAGTCGTTGGAGGCATCACGCCAAAGATGGGGTGTTTAAGATAAGGCTTGGCAATTCGCGTTGTCAGAGTTAAGGAAAGAATATGAACGTTGATTCAGATCAACAGCCGGATGTTGCAGCGGACACAAATAAGTCCTCCAGATGGATTCAGCTTCTTTTCGTTTTGTGTGTTGCAGTCGCGGTGGGTTTCCTCCTCAGATATTATACTCGAAAGTCTCAAGAGACTGCTGATCGGACATGGGATGTCTATTTTAGCGGTGTTTCAACAGCACCGATTGATAAGAATACCCCGTATTCGCTTGACAAACGGCTTGTCGCCAGACTTGCAGATGCTGCAATGCAGATTGATGCAGCACTTTATCGTTTGGATTCTGCGCCCATCGCCGATGCTTTAATTGAAGCGCATCATCGCGGTGTGCAGGTACGTGTTGTTACTGAGACAGATAATGTTGATGAAGCGGAAATTGAACGGTTGCAAGAAGTCGGCATCTCTGTCGCTGATGATGACGATCATGACGGGTTGATGCATCACAAATTTATTGTAATTGATGAGCGGTACGTCTGGACGGGTTCCTATAATACGACTTATAACGGCGCGTATAGAAACAACAATAACGTTATCTTCATTGATTCGGTACCGTTGGCGTATAACTTTACACAAGAGTTCCGAGACCTCTTCCTTGATCCACAGGGTAAAAAGTCCGCTGGTGCGTTTATCGCGTATCCGAAGATAGCATTGGCGGATGGGATGCAGATTTTCACCTATTTCTCGCCGGGGAATGATACGATTTCGCCACTTCTGAAAGAGATCAATTCCGCGGAAAAGTCTATTCATTTTATGGCGTTTGCGTTTACGCACGATATGCTTGGCAATGCGATGCGGGACCGCTTTAAGTCCGGGATTGATGTCCAAGGTGTTTTTGAAGAGCGGCAAGTCGATAAATACTCCGAATATGAGGCAATGAAAAAGGCCGGGTTGCCAGTTGTTCTGGATAGAAACGGAGGGGATATGCACCACAAAGTAATCGTTATTGATGCGGAGACGGTGATTACGGGGTCCTACAATTTCTCAAAGAACGCTGAGAAGCGGAATGACGAGAATTTGTTGATTATCAAGGGGAACCGTGAAATCGCGGCAGCGTACCTCGCCGAGTTTGAGAAGATAACGCGTTAGGCGTGTTACTGTTTCTCGCCTAATATTACTGTACAATGTTGTTCGGAGCCGTTTCTACCGATTTTGAGTTGGACCTTCGTGGCGGGTCGCTCAGTCACAACGCATCTCAACAGCTCATCATAGGAGCGGACAGGCACTTTGTTAAATTCGAGGATAAAATCTCTCGGTAAAAGTCCACTTTTGTGTGCCGGACTGCCTGGAGCCACACCCGTAACGAAGACACCTACCTCACTGACATCGACTTCAACGCCGAGCCAGCCGCGTGCGACTTTTCCGTGTTCAATAATTTCTTCGGCGACCGCGCGAACTGTCTCCATCGGCATTGCAAAGGTAATCTCTTGATTGCGAACAGTTTGCGCTGGCTCTTGAAACAGAAATTGTGTAATGTCCGGTGGAAGTTTTCCCTGAAGCAGCGCGTCAACCGTTGGATTGGTGGTATTGGGGGGTTCTGTTAACACAGCGAGTATCATTCCAACGACCTCTCCTGATGTGTTCACAACAGCACCGCCGCTGTTGCCCGGGGTGACCGATGCATTGATTTTAATCAATTCTCTACACATTTGATTGGGTAAGGTATCCCGACCTCCGACGATGCCGAAAGAGACAATCGGGCTATGTCCGTAAGAGCTTCCTATCGTTACAACCCAAGAACCGGTATTGATTTTTGAAGAGTTGCCCCACTTCACCGGGGTTGTGGTTCTAAATTTTCTCGACATAAGTGCCTTATGCCGCGATAAAGTTCGGGATTGTACGGGTGCTGCGGTTTCAGACTGCTGTGAATGTATGCGGGGCGAATGTGCCTCCGCGACTCGGAGTACCGCGATGTCCGTGAATATATCAGTGCCGATAAGTTCAGCTGAAGAAACGGCTCCATCGTTAAAGATAACTTCAACTTTGCTTGGTGAATCCATTTCAAACGTTGTTGTCACGATGTGCCCAGCGGCGTCAATAACAATACCAGATCCGATATTTTCGCGAGTTAATACCAATTTGTCAGCGTCCGGTGAGAGCGGTACCGATATCGCCTGTGTCGCTACAACTTTCACAACCGCGGGCCGCGCGTCAGTGACGACCTTCTGAAATTCCTTTTCGAGCAACTGCAGCACGTTTTCATTCGCGAGGCTGGGGGTGATCGTATAGAAAAATAGACTGAGCACTCCGATGATGAATTGTTGACGTTTTGATTCTATTGCGTACATTATGTTATATCCTTGTTTTATCTTTCGGACGCGTTTCTCATGTATGGCTCAATTAAAGCCCGCCGCTGGTGGTGGTGGTATAACTGACCTGCTTTAACATATAACGCTGCTGCGTCGGTTGCCTCGGTGTCGAAAGGATACTGCCCTGCTGAAACTGGCTACGGTCTGTACGGAAACGTGGCAATCTTTCCGGAAGTTCCTCAGATGATGTTGCTATTTGCCCGCTTTGAGACACCGGTGCTACTGATGCTGGACGCAGGTCCCGATTGAAGAAGGCACCGTCTTGATAGAAAAATGTCCCGACTGCGGCGAGCATTAATGCGATGATACCGCTGAACGCCCATCTGGGGCGGCGGAAAGCGAAGTGCTGTCTTTTAAATACGTCTAATAATCTACCCCAACCTGTTGCCGTAATATCCCTAATGCTATCAGGTTCACGTTGTTCTGTAGCGAGTCGTTGTTGTAATGTTGACATAAAGGACGG